>CANQKZ010000022.1 GCA_947624585.1 uncultured Oscillospiraceae bacterium
CCAAAAAAAGAAGAGAGTTGCCAGGGAATCCTTGGTAACTCTCTTCCTTTTTTACGGGACTTTTTTCACAGCCCCTTGTGTTGGTGCATTTATGCGTGAAAAACAACCCCCGGTTCTACCGGGGGAAGAAAAGGGTGGAGCCAAATAATAATCGGCGAGCTAAATGCAAGCCGATACAATGAGTAATTGGTAGAAATTAAAAGCACTGCACTACCGTGACCTACCCGTTTACGGGTCGTGGGGCGTGTGATGCTATAATATGATTCAGTGCCCCTTACAGGGGCTAAGCCGGTAATAACCCCTTATAGGGGTAAGTCAACCCCCCGGTTGAACCGGGGGGTATGATTTTCGGTGATGTGTTGAAAAAAGGTCAGCCGACGGCGTAATCCCAGGGGGCGTTGGGCCAGAGGGGGCGGTCGGGGTTGGGGATGTGGTCGGTGGCGATGGCGGCGTCACTGACGAGGAAATAATTGTATTTCGCTATGCCGGTGTCGTCCGAGGAAAGGTCCACATTGTACCAGGCGCCGTCCACGCACACCTTGTTCCAGGTCCGGTCCTCCAAAATGCCGGTGGGGGCGAGGACCGCGCCCCGGATCAGGACGCAGTCGATACCGGCCATGTAGCACAGGAGGCGGAAGGCCCGGGCGTAGCCCTCGCTGTCGCCCCCTCCGCTCAGGAGGGGACCGGCGGCGTTTCCGGCGTCCGCGAAGGGGGCGCCGTAGGTCGAGTGCTCCAGGATGTAGTCGTGGATGCCCAGGACCACGGAGAAGGTGTCGTCACCGGGCAGGGCGGCGGAGAGCAGGGCCCGGACCGCCGCGTTGTAGAGGGCCACGGTTTCCTGATCCGGGGAGGCGAGGCGGGACTCCGTCAGCGCCATTACCCGGGCGGCGTCGGAGTAGGAGACGCCCACGTCTACGGTGTCGGCGCCGGTCTCCAGAACGGTGAGGGACACCGCGTCGCACATATCGGTTATGACCTCCGCCTCGTCCGCGAGGCTTAAGGCCAGGGCGGAGCCGTCCCCGCCGGGCAGCCGGACGCGGATCCTCTCCGCGTGTCCACGGGCCGCGCCCGCCAGGGCCGTGGGGAGGTCCGCAAGGGAAGCGAGCGTGACCTCGGCGGTGTATGGGGCCGCCGGGCCGGGGGTGAAGCCGCTGGCGCCGGGGTAGGCGGCGTTGGACGCGCCGGTATCCTCGGCGGGATCGAAGGGGTCCACCGGACCGAAGGGGTCCGTCGCGCCGCCGGTGACGTCGGGGGTCAGGGAGGAAACCGGGATCGCGCCGCTCTCGATGAGCCTCTTGCGGAGGACCGTGCCGTCAGCGGCGGCGCAGTCCAGGGCGGAAAGGGCGGTGACGGCCATGTCGGCCCGATAGTAGCCCTCGCCCTCGGGGTAGGCCAGGCCAACCTGATCGGCCAGGGGGCGGGGATCCCGCCAGTCCACGTTGACGTAGCCCAGCGCACGCAGGATCCAAGTGAGGAATTCGTTGGCTGTGAGGGGGGCGGTGGGACTGAAGGTCATCACAGTGCTGCCCGGCGTGGAGGTACCGCTGGTGATACCGTGGGCGTAGGCGTAGCCCACGTAGGGACTCATCCAGCCGGTGGAGTCCTGAAAGGGGTGGAGGTAGTTCATGGCCTTGGCCTCCTTCTCGCCGCCCAGGACGCGCACCAGCATAGTCACGGCGCTGGCCCGGTCAACCGAGAGCTCCAGGCCGAAGTTGGGGGTTCCGTCCGCCTCCTGGCTCATGCCGGACATCAGCCCCAGTTCGTGGAGCGTCCAGGCCGCGTCCTCCCCGGCCTCCAGCCGCTCGGTGGGGACCTCCTCCCCGTCCGCCAGGGCCGTCCCCGAGACGGAAAAGAACAGGCACAGGGCCGTCACGATACAGCACAACCGCTCCTTTACTCCTTTGTACATGAAGTTCCTCCTGTCAGAAGCGGGACCCCTCCCGCCCACGCGCCGATGGTCCGATCGCCGCTTGTTTTTCTATTTCTAATTTTGTATCATACCATATTTTTCACAAGAGCGCAAGGGAACTTTTGCATTTTATGTCACATTAAGGAACCTCTGAGCAGACCGCCGCGCCGATCCCGGGGGTATTTTGAGTGACTTGCCTTTATCAGTCCACGCATATGAGCTCATAGTCCGTGGACCCGTATCCCAGCGCCTCGGCGGCCTCGATGGTGTGTCTGCCGTTGCGGGACTCCACGCGCTCCAGAAAGTGCTTCTGACCGGGGTCGTCCACGGCCGCGTCGATGAGGTCCATGCAAGCCTTGTCCAGCGCCACGGGATCCAGGGAGGAGAGGGTGCCGATGTCCGCCATGCAGGGGTCCTCCGCGTCCTCGCAGCAGTCACAGTCCACGGACAGGTTGCACATCATGGACACGAAGGCGATCTTCCCCTCGAAATGCTTATACACCGCCATGGCGGCGTCGGCCATGGCCTCGGGGAAAGCCGTCTTGCTGGCGTGGTTCTTCCAGCAGGTGCCGGGGTTCAGGTCCGTGCCGCCGGAGTGGATGAGCGCCTTGCCCGCGCTGGAGGCGCATCCGATGGACAGCTGCTTCAGCGCCCCGCCGTATCCGCCCATGGGGTGCCCCTTGAAGTGGGCCAGCACCAGCATGGAGTCGTACTTGAGAAGGTCCTTCCCTACGAGGGCGCGCTTGAGGACCTTCCCGTTCGGGATCTCCAGCACCGCGTCCGGCCCCGTCTCGTCCAGCAGGTCCACGTCGAAGACCTCGCTCCACCCGTGGGACCTCAAAAGCTTCAGGTGCCCCTCGGAGGTGCTCCGCGCCCCGCCGTAGGCGGTGTTCGTCTCCACCACCGTGCCGTGAACGTATTCCACCATGGGCTTCATGAACGCGGGCTTGAGATAGTTCTGGTTCCCCTCCTCGCCGGAGTGGACCTTGACGGCCACCTTCCCCGGCAGGGAGATCCCCAGACGGCCGTACATCTCAACCACCGTCTCCGGGGAGAGCTTTTTTGTGAAATAAACCTTTGACTTTGCCATATGCCGTTTCCTCCAATGGAAAAAATGATACCGTCTATTGTAGCACGGTTTGTCCGTCAGTGCAAACAATTTATTTTGCGGCGGTGAAGAAAATGTGTTGCTTTTGGGCTGGAAAACATTTATAATAGAGGGAAGCGGAAAAATAATAAACCGTCGAAACATTTTTCTTCATTGATATTATGACCGTTTCCCGGCGTCTTTTTGCTCCGGGAATTGGTTGTATTACAAAAATTTTAAAATTCATAAAAACCGTATTGAAATTCTTGGCCCGTGTTGCTATTATACAGCGTGAAATTTTTTTCGCTGCGCGTGAGCAGCGCAAGGAGAGATCATTTCAATGAGCGATTCATCCATCTACAACCGCGTGTGGATCCCTCAGCGGGCGGACCCCTATGTGTACCGCCACACCGACGGGACCTACTACTTCACCGCCTCCGTTCCGGCCTATGACGGCATCTGCCTCCGCCACGCCGACACTCTGGCCGGGCTCCCCGACGCCCCGGAGACGGAGGTCTGGCACAAGCACGAGCGCGGCATCATGTCCATCCACATCTGGGCGCCGGAGCTCCACTATCTGGATGGCAAGTGGTACATATACTACTCCGGCGGCGACAGGGACGACATCTGGGAGATCCGCCCCTACGTCCTGGAGTGTCTGGGGGACGACCCCATGAAGGGCCCCTGGGTGGAGCGGGGGAAGCTCACCCGGGCCGAGGGGGACGACTTCTCCTTCGAGGCTTTCTCCCTGGACGGCACCGTCTTTGAGAACAGAGGCCAGCGCTACTACGTCTGGAGCGAGAAGGTGGGCGTGGGCAAGCAGATCGCCAACCTCTACATCGCCCACATGAGCTCGCCCACAAGCCTCGATTCCGTGCAGGTGATGCTGACCACCCCGGACTACGACTGGGAGCGCCACGGCTTCTGGGTCAACGAGGGCCCGGCGGTGATCCACCACGGCGGGAAGATCTTCCTGACCTACTCCGCCTCCGAGACCGGCGTCAAGTACTGCATGGGTATGCTGACGGCGGACGAGGACTCCGATCTTCTGGATCCCTTGAGCTGGAAAAAGGAGCGCTGGCCCGTCCTCCAGACATCCTTCGAGCGGGGCATCTACGGCCCCGGCCACAACTCCTTCACCACCGATGAGGAGGGACGGGACATCATGGTCTATCACGCCCGCACGGAGGCCGAGATCGTGGGCAACCCCCTCTACAACCCCAACCGCCACGCCATGCTGATGCGCGTGCGCTGGGATGAAAACGGCAGGCCGGTCTTCGGCTTTGACGACTGAAGTAGCATAATGTATATTGATATACATGACAATCAACTGAGGTGACATCATGGCAGTTATCCACATCAATGACAAAGCCCCCCAAGGCACCGTTGAGCCCGAG
Source organism: uncultured Oscillospiraceae bacterium (assembly GCA_947624585.1). Taxonomy (GTDB): domain Bacteria; phylum Bacillota; class Clostridia; order Oscillospirales; family Oscillospiraceae; genus RUG626. The sequence continues at coordinate 4,394 of CANQKZ010000022.1, forward strand.
ATCTACGGCCACTTCTCCGAGCATCTGGGCCGGTGCATCTATGAGGGTCTATTTGTAAAGCCGGACTCCGGCATCCCCAACGTCAACGGTATGCGCTGTGACGTGGTAAACGCACTCCGGGAGATCAGCGTCCCCGTGCTCCGCTGGCCCGGCGGGTGCTTCGCCGACGAGTACCACTGGAAGGACGGCATCGGTCCCAAAGAGGACCGCAAGAAGATGATCAACACCCACTGGGGCGGGGTCACGGAGGACAACTCCTTCGGCACCCACGAGTACTTCGAGCTGTGCCGCCAGCTGGGGTGCAAGACATACGTCAACGGCAACGTGGGGTCCGGCACGGTTCAGGAGATGAGCGAGTGGGTGGAGTACATGACCTTCCCCGGCGTGTCCCCCATGGCGGACCTGCGGGCGAAGAACGGACACCCGGAGCCCTGGAGAGTCGACTACTTCGGCGTGGGCAACGAGAACTGGGGCTGCGGCGGGAACATGACGCCGGAGTACTACGGGAATCTTTACAGAAGATACCAGACCTATGTGCGGCACTACGACAACGCCGCGCCTTTAAAGAAGATCGCCAGCGGACCCAACGTGGACGAGACGGAGTGGACCGAGGGTGTGCTTTCCACCTGCTTCAAATTCCCCCAGCCGGAGGAGGCCCACGGCTTTCTGGACGGGCTGAGCCTTCACTACTACGTCCATCCGGGCGGATGGACGCACAAGGGCAGCGCCACGGAGTTCGACGAGGACACCTACTACGCCACCATGCGCAAGGCGCTGTACATCGAGGACCTGATCCGTATGCACGGCAAGGTCATGGACAGGTACGACCCGGAGAAGAAGATCGGCATGATCGTGGACGAGTGGGGTTCCTGGTACGACGTGGAACCCGGCACCAACCCGGGATTCCTCTACCAGCAGAACACGGTCCGCGACGCGCTCATCGCCGCCGTGAGCCTGAACATCTTCAACAACCACTGTGACCGGGTGAAGATGGCCTGCATCGCCCAGATGGTCAACGTGCTCCAGTCGGTGGTCCTCACCGAAGGGCCGAAGATGGTGCTGACGCCCACCTGGCACGTTTTCCATATGTACAAGGGCCACCAGGGCGGCACGCTCCTGCCCACATCCATCGACGGCAACCGCGCCGTGGGCACCGCCCGGGACCAGATCCCCCAGCTCCAGGCGTCCGCCTCCGTGAAGGACGGCGTTGTCACCGTCACCGCCGCCAATATGTCCCTGACGGACGCGCGGGAGGTCACGCTGACCTTCGAGGATCTCACCCCCGCCGAGGCCGCCGGTACCGTCCTCTCCGGCGAGGTCCATGAGCACAACACCTTCGACGACCCCGACCGGGTTTCCGAGCGCCCGCTGGAGACGAAGATCTCCGGCCGCGCCGTCACCTTCACCCTCCCCGCCTGCGGCGTCGCCGCCGTCACGGTGAAGTGAAGGTCAAAAAAGGTTTATCATTATCATTAAAATATAAGGAGGTCACAGCTATGCAAGTGTACGACAAGGAATTTTGGTTCGTAGTGGGCTCTCAGTTCCTCTACGGGCCCGAGGTGCTGGACACCGTGGCCGCCCGCGCCGCCGAGATGGCGGACTGGTGGAACAAAAACGGCGATCTGCCCTGCAAGGTGGTTTACAAGGGCACCGTCAAGACCGACGGCGAGATCACAAAGACCGTGAAGGCCGCCAACGCGGACGACAGCTGCGCCGGTATCATCACCTGGTGCCACACCTTCTCCCCCAGTAAGATGTGGATCCACGGCTTTGGCCTTCTGCAAAAGCCCTACTGCCACCTGGCGACCCAGTACAACCGCAACATCCCCAATCTCGAGATCGACATGGACTTCATGAACCTGAACCAGGCCGCCCACGGGGACCGGGAGCACGGCTTCATCGGCGCACGTATGCGCCTGCCCCGGAAGATCATCGCCGGGTACTGGCAGGACAAGCCGGTCCTTGCGGAGCTTGCCGCCTGGATGCGCTCCGCCGTGGGGTACGCCTTCTCCCGGGAGCTGAAGATCATCCGCTTCGGCGACAATATGCGCGAGGTGGCCGTCACCGAGGGCGACAAGGTGGAGACCCACATCAAGCTGGGCTGGCAGGTGGACTACTGGCCCGTGGGACACCTTGTGGAGACTATGGACTCGGTGACGGAGGCCGAGGTGGACGGGCAGATGGCCCAGTACGCCGAGCGCTACGACATGGACACCGACGACATCGACACCGTCCGGTATCAGGCCCGCGAGGAGGTCGCCATGCGGAAGATCCTGGCCCGCGAGGGGGCCAGGGCTTTCTCCAACAACTTCCAGGACCTCTACGGTATGCGCCAGCTGCCCGGCCTCGCCACACAGAACATGATGGCCGACGGCTGCGGCTACGGCGGCGAGGGCGACTGGAAGACCGCCGGAATGACGGCCATCATGAAGGAAATGGCCAAGGGACTTCCCGGCGGCACCGTCTTCATGGAAGACTACACCTACGACCTGGAGCCCGGCCAGGAGGTGTCCCTGGGAGCGCATATGCTGGAGGTCTGTCCCTCCATCGCCGCCGCTCGCCCGAAGATTCAGGTCCACCACCTGGGCATCGGCGACCGGGAGCCGCCCGCCCGCCTGGTGTTCGAGGGCAAGGAGGGACCCGGCATCGTCGCCACCCTCATCGACATGGGCGGCAGGCTTCGCCTGCTCATCCAGGACATCGAGGTGATCAAGCCCATCTACGAGATGCCCAACCTGCCCGTGGCGCGGGTCATGTGGAAGGCCATGCCGGACCTTCTCACCGGCGTCAAGTGCTGGATCCTGTCCGGCGGCGCCCACCATACCGTCCTCTCCACCGCCGTCACCGCGCAGATGATGATCGACTGGGCCCGCATGATGGACATCGAGTGCGTCCACATCACCCGTGACACGAAGCCGGAGGATCTGGAGAAGGAGCTTTTCTACAACGATATCGCCTGGAAGCTCAGGAATATCTGATAAGGCGCAAACATCGGCCGTGGGAGGATCTTCCTCTCGCGGCCCGAGCCGTATTATCAAAAGGGATCGTGAGCATATGCCGGAGGCCCGGATCGACCGCAAAATGAGAAACCGCGTGATCGCGGCGTCGCTTTTTCCGCGCCTCTTCATTCTGGATTCTGGTCTGTATCCTTGCCTCCGAGGCCCTGACGGAATCAGGCCGCGAACGCTTCACGCGGGACAACACCGCCGTTCTCCGGGATGTGGACACGGCGGGGGAGTGGCAGACCGTCCGCTTCGCAGGCGGCGGCTGCCGGCTGGAGATCCGGGCGGAGACCGACTTTGCCCGCATCACCCTTTTCTGAAATCGAATTTGAGAGAGGGAGGAAACAATGGCTATCCAACTGAGAAAGGACTTCACCGGCGTGGTGTACTCCCCCCGCCGGGAGGAGGTCTACGGCAACGGCGGCGGAGTCCTGTACCCGCGGCCCATTGAGCTCCACCACGCCGGGGAACTCAACGGCCTGGTCCTGGCCGCTTTCGACCACTACACCGTCAAGGAGCCGCCCGTCACCCCCATCTACGCCAGCCGCGACGGTGGGAAGACCTGGGAGTACTACAGCCAGGTGGAGGACACCAAGAACGGCTACGGCCTGCGCTTCCAGCCGGTTTTGCTGGAGCTGGACCGGGATGTGGCCGACCTTCCCGCCGGGACGCTGGTGTTCTCGGCAAACTCCATCCCCCTGACCTTCGAGGTGACGGAGCTCCTCTTCTTCATAAGCCGTGACCACGGAAAGACCTGGGAGTACCGCTCCACGGTCTGCGCCGGAGGTCCCCCGGTGGAGCAGAACTGGGACGCACTGGGCCCCGTCTGGGAGCCCTTCATCTACCTCAATGCCGACGGCGATATCACCGTCATCTACACCGACGAGCGCCCGCACACCGACAGGCGTCTCAATCAGACGCTGGCCCTTCAGGTGTCAAAGGACGGCGGGAAGACCTGGGGGGAGGAAAAATTTGTGACCGCCGTGCCCGACGGCTTCTCCCGGCCCGGCATGGCCATCGTCACGAGGCTGCCCGACGGGCGGTACTTCGTCTGCTACGAGTGCGTCAACTTCAAGGACTCCGCCTTTCCGCCCTGTGAGGTCCACTTCAAGCTGTCCCCGGACGGCGTGGACTGGGGCGACCCGGCTGACTTAGGACCCGTGGCCCAGACGGAGGACGGGTTTTATCTGGGGAGTATGCCTTACTGCCTCTGGATCCCCCAGGGCGGCCCCAACGGCACCATCATCCTCTCCAGCAAGAAGGACTCCGGCCCCGTGGGCCTGCGGGAGCCCGGCTGGTTCCTGGTGAACTATAACCTGGGAAAAGGCCCCTGGGAGAAGGTCCCCATGCTTGTGACCTACGACTCCCGGATGCACCAGGCCGGGTGGAGCATGGGTATGTGTACCGTGGAGGGCGGAAAGCGCCTGCTCCAGCTGTGCCCCTCCCAGATGGACACCCGGATGCTCCAGATCACCTATGGCCTGGCGGACATCGAAGAAACGTAATTTCCCCGATTTCCCGGGTAAACTCCGGAAATTTCCCGGTTGAACAAGATCCCTCCCGGTGGTAGAATCATGGAAACATCACCGGGAGGGATGGATTTCCATACATCCATAATCATACAGAACGGAAGGAGATTCGATCCCTATGGACCTCAGGAAAACAGCCCTCGGCATCGAGCTGGGCTCCACCCGCATCAAGGCGGTGCTCATCGACGAAAACCATATGCCCATCGCCTCCGGCGACCACGAGTGGGAGAACCAACTTGTGGGCGGCGTCTGGACCTACTCCATGGACGCCATCCACTCGGGTCTTCGCGACTGCTACGCAAACCTGAAAAAGGACGTGAAGGAGAAATTCGGCCAGGACCTGACGGAGGTGGGCGCCATCGGCGTCTCCGCCATGATGCACGGCTACCTGCCCTTTGACAAGGACATGGGGCAGCTGGCGGAGTTCCGCACCTGGCGCAACACCATCACCGGCCAGGCGGCGGAGGAGCTGACGCGACTCTTCGGCTTCAACATCCCCCAGCGCTGGTCCATCGCGCACCTGTACCAGGCGATTTTGAACGGCGAGGAACACCTGCCGCGCCTGGCGCATCTGACCACCCTGGCGGGGTACATCCACTACGAGCTGACGGGCCGCCACGTCATGGGCGTGGGCGAGGCCGCCGGGATGTTCCCCATCGACAGCTCTATCAACGACTACGACCGGCGCATGGTGGACCTGTTCGACGCCCTCACCGAGTTCAAGGGCTATGACTGGAAGCTCCGGGACGTGCTGCCCCGTGTCCTGGTGGCGGGCGAGGACGCCGGGACCCTCACGGAGTCCGGCGCACGGTTCCTGGACCCCGCCGGGGATCTCCGGCCCGGCATCCCCGTGGCCCCCTGTGAGGGCGACGCCGGTACCGGCATGGCCGCCACCAACTCCGTCCGCGTCGGCACCGGCAACGTGTCCGCCGGTACCTCCGACTTCGCAATGGTGGTGGTAGACAAGCCTCTCGGCGTCCACCGGGAGATCGACATGGTCACCACCCCCGCCGGGGCTCCGGTGGCTATGGTCCACTGCAACAACTGCACCAGCGACATCAACGCCTGGGTGGGCCTCTTCGCCGACTTCGCCGCCGCCCTGGGCACGAAGATCGACAAGGGGGATCTGTTCACCCTCCTCTTCAAGAAAGCGATGGAGGGCGACCCGGACTGCGGCGGACTTCTCAGCTTCAACTACTTCTCCGGCGAGGGCGTCACGGACCTGGACGAGGGCCGTCCCCTCTTTGTCCGCGCGCCGGATTCCCATGTGACTTTGGCAAACTTCATGCGCACCCACCTTCTCTCCGCCCTCGCCACCCTGAAGATCGGCCTGGACATCCTCACCGGGGAGGAGAAGGTGCAGATCGACAAGCTCTACGGCCACGGCGGCTTCTTCAAGACTCCGGGCGTGGGCCAGACCATGCTCTCCGCCGCCGCGGGCGTGCCCGTCTCCGTCATGGAGACCGCCGGAGAGGGCGGCCCCTACGGCATGGCTTTGCTGGCGGCTTACAGCATCTGGAGGGACGACGGCGAGACTCTGGATGACTACCTGGAGAAGAAGGTCTTCGCCTCCGCCAGGTCCACCACCCTCATGGCCGACACGTCCGACGTGGACGGCTTCAACACGTTCCTCGCAAAATACGTCAAGGCCCTCCCCCTGGAGCGCCTTGCCACCCAGGTCCTGTGAGGGAGGACATCCCCGGCGGTCCGGGGAGCAAATTCCAATACCTCCCCGAGGCCCAAAATAACCTATCCGGGGACCCGCCGGATCCCCCCTTCCGCCAGGTCCCCCAGGGGTACGAGTACCGTTACCCCTGTCCCTGCTGCGGCGAGATCACCTACCCGGTCCCGCAGCCGGAGGCTATGGCCTACATCTGCCCCGTCTGTTTTTGGGAAAACGACGTGTTCACCCGGTCCGACGGCGAGCCCAGCGACGAAAACGGCGGGATGAGCCTCCATGAGGCCCGGGAGAAGTATACAAAATACGGCATTGTCCGGCCGGACCTTCTCCGGCACAAATTCAAGCTTCTGCTCTTCGATTTGGACGACACCCTCCTGCGCTCCGACAAGACGATCTCGCCGCGAAATCTGGACGCTCTCCGCCGGATCCGGCGGGCCGGGATCGCGGGCATCGGCGTCTCCACCTCAAGAAGCGAGGTAAACGCGGAGGTGTTCACAAAGGAGCTGCGCCCCGACGTGCTCATCACCAGCGCCGGGGCCCATGTGCGGGCGGGGGAACGGGTGATCTTCACATCTCCCTTTACATCGGAGGAGACAGGGAGTATAATAGAAAAAGTACGTTGCATCGCGGGCCCCGACGCCCTCATGGACGCCGACACCCCCGCCGCCCACTACCGCAACTACCCGGTCACCGAGCACGCTTTCGCCGCCGGGTTCGAGGACTGCGTGGAGACGGACTTTTCGGAGCTGCCGGAAAATTCGCTGATGGTTTGCGTCAAACTGGACAGCGACGCCCAGGCCGACGCCCTCCGCAGGTCCCTGCCTTTCGCGGACGTGGTAAAATTCGTAAACTCCCGCTGGCACAAGATCACCAAAAAGGGCGTCACCAAGGCAGTGGGGATCGAAATGCTCTGCCGCGCTCTCCGCCTGAGTCCCAAAAACATCGTGGCCTTCGGCGACGACCTGGCCGATGTGGAGATGTTGGAGCTTGCCGGCCTCGGCGTCGCCATGGGCAACGCGGTGCCGGAGGTCAGGCGCGCCGCCGACACGGTCATCGGCCCCAACGACACCGACGCCATCGCGGATTTTCTGGACGGACTCTTTCACAATTGATTCGAATAATACATAAAGGAGAAATTCCTATGCTTGAAGAACTCAAACAGCGGGTTTTAGAGGCCAACCTGCTTCTCCCCAAACACGGCCTTGTCACCTTCACCTGGGGCAACGTCTCCGGCATTGACCGGGAGCGTGGGCTTGTGGTCATCAAGCCCTCCGGCGTGGAGTATGACGGCATGAAGGCCGAAGATATGGTGGTGGTGGACCTTAACGGCAACCGGGTGGAGGGCCGCTACAAGCCCTCCTCCGACACGCCCACCCATGTGGCCCTCTACAAGGCGTTTCCGGCCCTGGGCGGCATCGTCCACACCCACAGCCGCTGGGCCACGTCCTTCGCCCAGGCCGGGCGCGGCATCCCCGCTTTCGGCACCACCCAGGGCGACTACTTCTACGGCGAGATCCCCTGCACCCGCCGCATGACCCCCGCCGAGATCGCCGGGGAGTACGAGCTGGAGACGGGCAATGTAATCATCGAGACCTTTGTCAAGCGCGACATATCGCCCTCCGACATCCCCGCCGTCCTGGTCTGCTCCCACGGCCCCTTCGCCTGGGGCACCGATCCCATGAACGCGGTCCACAACGCGGTGGTCCTGGAGGAGGTGGCCTTCATGGCCTTCCACGCCATGGCCCTGACCCCCGGCCTGCCCCCCATGCAGCAGGAGCTTCTGGACAAGCACTATCTCCGCAAGCACGGCGCCAACGCCTACTACGGACAAAACTGAGGAGGATATGATATTTCATGACTGACCTGGAAAAGAAAGACCTTGCCATCAAGGCCACGAAGATCCGCATGGGCGTCATCGAGGGCACCCACGCGGCCAAGGCGGGCCACCCGGGCGGATCCCTCTCCGCCGCGGATATGTTCGCCTACCTCTACTTCAAAGAACTGAACGTGGACCCCGCCGACCCGAAAAACCCCGACCGGGACCGGTTCGTACTCAGTAAGGGCCACACCGCCCCCGGCCTCTACGCCGCCCTGGCGCTCCGGGGCTTCTTCCCCTGGGAGGATCTGAAGACCCTCCGCCAGATCGGAAGCCACCTCCAGGGCCACCCCAACATGAACCTGACCCCCGGCGTGGATATGTCCACCGGCTCCCTGGGCCAGGGCGTCTCCTGCGCCGCCGGAATGGCGAAGGCCGCAAAGTACATGGGCAAGACCTGCCGCGTGTACACGCTTCTCGGCGACGGCGAGATCGAGGAGGGCGAGGTCTGGGAGGCCTTCATGTTCGCCGCCAACTACAAGCTTGACAATTTCGTGGCCATCATCGACAAGAACGGCCTCCAGATCGACGGGCCGACCAGGGATGTCATGGACTCCGGCGACATCGCCGCCAAGCTCCGGGCCTTCGGGTTCGAGGTGGCGGAGATCAACGGCCACGACTTTGACGAGATCGAGGCCGCCTTTGAGAAGGCGAAGGAGACAAAGGGCAAGCCCTTCGGCATCGTCATGCACACCGTCAAGGGCACCGGCGTCAGCTACATGACCAACAGTGTGGAGTGGCACGGCAAGGCCCCCAACGACGCCGAGTACGAGATCGCTATGAACGAATTGAACGCGCACCTTGCAGAACTGGAGGCGAAATAAGATGGCAGACGTGAAAAAAATGGCAACCCGCGACGCCTACGGCGCCGCCCTCGCGAAGCTGGGCGCGGAGAAGTCCGACCTTGTGGTCTTCGAGGCCGACCTGGCCGCCGCCACCAAGACGGGCGTATTCAGGAAGGCATTCCCCGACAGGCACTTCGAGTGCGGCATCGCCGAGGGGAACATGATGGCCGTGGCCGCAGGGGCCGCCTCCATGGGCCTTGTGCCCTTCGCCAGCTCCTTCGCCATGTTCGCCGCCGGGCGGGCCTTTGAGCAGGTGCGCAACTCCATCGGCTACCCGCACCTCAACGTGAAGATCGGCGCCACCCACGGCGGTATCAGCGTGGGCGAGGACGGAGCCTCCCACCAGTGCTGCGAGGACTTCGCCCTGATGCGCTCCATCCCCGGCATGGTGGTTCTCTGCCCCTCCGACGCGGTGGAGGCCGAGGCCGCCGTTCGCGCCGCCTATGACCATGTGGGGCCGGTGTATCTGCGATTCGGCAGGCTCGCCATTCCCGTATTCCACGATGAGAACAATTTCCACTTTGAAATTGGAAAAGGCGAGACGCTTCGGGAGGGGGACGATGTGGCCATCATCGCCACAGGACTCATGGTCTACGAGGCGGTCCAGGCGGCGGAGGCTCTCAGCGCCGAGGGGATTCACGCCCGCGTCATCAATATGTGCACCGTCAAGCCCCTGGACGAGGAGATCGTTCTGAAGGCGGCGCGCGAGTGCGGAAAGATCGTCACCGCCGAGGAGCACAGCGTCATCGGCGGCCTTGGCGAGGCCGTCTGCGCGGTGGTGGCCGAGTCCGGCGTCCCCTGTAAGGTGAAGCGCGTGGGCGTCAACGACGAGTTCGGCCACTCCGGCCCCGCTGTCCCGCTGCTCAAGCAGTTCGGGCTCTCCGCTGAGAACATCGCGAAAGTCGCCAAAGAGCTTTGAAATAAATCATTATAGGAGGATATTCAAATGAAACTGTTCATCGACACAGCCCATGTGGAGGACATCCGCAAGGCAAACGATCTGGGCGTCATCTGCGGCGTCACCACCAACCCCAGCCTCATCGCCAAGGAGGGGCGGGACTTCAAGGAGGTCATAAAGGAGATCACCTCCATCGTGGACGGCCCCATCTCCGGCGAGGTCAAGGCCACCACCACCGACGCCGAGGGCATGATCGCCGAGGGCCGGGAGATCGCCGCCATCCACCCCAACATGGTGGTCAAGATCCCCATGACCGCCGAGGGGCTCAAGGCCGTCAAGGTCCTGCACGCCGAGGGGATCAAGACCAACGTGACGCTGGTGTTCACCGCAAACCAGGCGCTTCTGGCCGCCCGGGCGGGGGCTACCTACGTCAGCCCGTTCCTGGGCCGTCTTGACGACATCTCCACCGAGGGCGTGGCGCTCATCGAGGACATCGTCACCATCTTCGACAACTACGGCTTCGACACCGAGATCATCTGCGCGTCCATCCGCAACCCCATCCATGTGACTCAGTGCGCCTTGGCCGGGGCACACATCGCCACCATCCCCTACTCCGTCATCGAGCAGATGCTCCATCATCCGCTGACGGACGCGGGTATCGAGAAGTTCAAGAAGGACTATATCGCCGTGTTCGGTGAGTGAGTCGGAGCATACCGTAATATAAAGTAATACTAATGTTCAATTAAAAGAAGACACAGAGCGGCGAGGATTTTTCGTGTCAAGCGAGGAAGGCGGCGCCGGGAATACTGTATGTATTTCCAAGCCGTATGACGAAGCTTGACGCGAAAAAGACCGTCGTGAATGTCTTATCTTGATTGAATATTAGTATAAGGTTCGCGTTTTTTTCAGAAATCCGGCCTGCCGCGAGGTGTCTTTGCGGCAGGCCGGATTTTTTTGCGGTTTGGGAACCGGAGGACAGCGTAGGGAACGCTGTCGGATTACCATACCGGGCGGGCAATACCGGTATATCATAGGGGCTTGTAGGCGGGCTCATTTGTGTCGACCTCATAGCCTCCGCCGGGGGCGGGCTGCCACTGGTAGAGGTTTTTTTGTTCGGACGGGAAGAGCTCTCCCATGATGGCGGCGATGGGGCCGCCGTGGGTGAAGAGGGCGGTGGGGCGGTTTGTTCGGAGGACGCGGCGGAGGGCGCGGAGGACACGGGAGCGCATTTGGGCGCCGCTCTCGCCGTGGGGGCAGACGTTGGAATCGTTGTCGCCGGTGATCCAGGCAAGGTAGGCGGGGTCGGTCTTCAGCTCTCCGTAACCCTTCATCTCGAAGTCCCCGAAGTCCATCTCCCGAAGGTCCGGGTCCGTCCGGTGCGGGAAGGGGCCGTAGAGCTCCCAAAGGGTCTCCAGGCAGCGGCGGGCGGGGCTGGTTATGATTTCCATGCCCTCCAGGGGCGGGAGGGCGTTGGAGGCGCGCAGACGGCGCAGGTCCTCCCTCCCCCGGTCGGAGAGAGGCAGGTCGGTACCGCCGCAGTAGAGGCGGCGCTCATTGGCCGATGTCAGGCCGTGGCGGAAGATGATGAGCTTCATTTGAGTTTCTGGGCAAGGCCGCAGAACATCCGGGTGACGGTGTCCGCCTCCCCGGCCAGGTACGCGCTGAGCCTGCCCGACGCCTCCCTCCACGCCCGGTTCTCCGCCCCCAGGGGGACTACGCCGGAGGATATGTCCCCACAGATGAGGACGCTCCGGGACCAGTTTTCCCGGTGCGACCGGAAGATCGCCACAGGGTCCCGGCCGGTTTTGACACAGGAAAAGGCAAATTCTTCAAGTCCTGCGATGCAGGGGGCGGACCAGTCGATTCTGCCGTCCTCCCGGCAGGTGAAGACGGACTCCTCCGGGATGCCGAAATGGGTTTGGGCGTACCGGCGCTTGCCCTGGTACGCCCCGCCGATGATCAGATCCATTTGTTCTCCTTACAGTATCTTTTTTTCCTTTATACTAATGTTCAATTAAAAGAAGACACCGAGCGGCGAGGATTTTTCGCGTCAGGCGAGGAAAACAGCGCCGGGAATACTGTATGTATTTCCAAGCCGTATGACGAAGCTTGACGCGAAAAAGACCGTCGCGAATGTCTTGTTTGGATTGAATATTAGTATTAAATCAGCGCGAAGACCGCGACGCCGCAGACCTCGGCGAAGGTCAGCGCGTAACCCGCGACGTCGCCGGACATACCGTCCAGGGAGCGGAAGGCGCGGTGAAGGTGGTGGGCGTAGCCGGGGACGACGGCGAGGGCCGCGAGTCCGCAGCGGGGGGAGACGGCGAAGGCGCACAGGAGCTCCAGGGCCAGCAGGGCGGCGAGGACCGCCGCGTGGCCCCTTTTGACGCCGCGCCGGTAGGCGCCGGAGTATTCGCTGGCCCCCATGGGCCGCAGGACGGTCACCGCCAGCGCGGAGGCGGTGCGGGAGACTGTGGGGATCAGGACGAGGGCCGGAAGGGGCGCGTCCTCCCCCGCCGAAGCCAGGAGGGCGAACTGGACCGTCACAAGGAGCACGCCAGCCAGCACCGCGAAGGAGCCGGAGTGGGGATCCTTCAAAATGCGCCGCCGCTCCTCTGTGTCCCGCCAGGACTTCACGGCGTCGGTCACGTCCAGGTAGCCGTCGAAGTGGATGCCGCCGGTGATGAGGAAGGGGTAGGCGCACAGCAGCGCCCCGGTCACCAAAGGCGGGAGGGCCAGCCGACGCGCGAGGGCCGCCAGCGCCGCCCAGAGAGCGCCCAGGAGGACACCCACAGCCGGGAGGAAGAGGGTCATCAGGGCTCTCGCGTCCTCATCCCAGAATTTTCCGGGTACGGGGACGGCGGTGAACATGGAAAGGCACATCAAAAACGCCCGAAACAGCTTTTTCATATGTCCCACACCCCCTTGTGGACAGTGGCCCGGCCGGAGCACAGCTCCAGCACCGTGTCGCACGCGGACGCCAGCGCCCGGTCGACGGACGCCAGGTCCCGGCGGTAGTTTTCGGTGAAGGCGTCGTAACGGGCGGCGTCGGAGTAGATGTAGTCGGAGACAAAGACGGCGTTCCCGGCCTCCGCCGCGATTCGGAGAAGGCCGTCGACGCACCGGCGGGGGGCGTCCGGGTCCGGAGCGGCGTACTGTTCGCCGGGGAACATCTCATTGAGCAGGAGGGCCGTCACGCTGTCCACCAGGAACGTGGCGCCGGGGGCGGCGAGGGCGAGGCATCGGCTCACGTCCCGGCCCAGCTCCAGGGTCCTGAAGCCCAGACCGGCACGGTCCGCCCTGTGGCGGGCGATCCGGGCGCGGTCCTCACCGTCACTGGGGATCATGGTTGCCACATAATAGAGATTCCTGCCCCCGGAGAGGCGAAGGGCGGCACTTTGGGCCAGGAAGGATTTTCCGTTTTTGCAGCCGCCGGAGATAAAGACGGTCATGGGTCATCACTCCTTTCGCGGATGGGGTCAAGGTAGGCGTCGTCGATCTTCGCCTCCTCGAAGGTAGCCATATCCGACATCACGGCGCAGGCGGCGTCCAGGACGGACATGGCGATGGGGCATCCGCTGCCCTCGCCCAGGCGCATCTGCAGGTCGAAGAGGGGGGTCAGGCCCAGCTCCCCGGCGGCGACCCGGTACCCCGGCTCGGCGGAGGCGTGGGAGGGGATGAGATAACCCCGGACCTCCGGGCACAGACGCGCCGCGCACAGGGCCGCCACGGCGGAGATGAGGCCGTCCACCACCGCCGGGACCCGGAGGGCGGCGGACGCGAGGAAGGCCCCCGCCATGGCGCACAGGTCGAAGCCGCCGACCTTTGAGAGTACGTCGACGGGGTCCGAGGGGTCCGGGCGGTTGACGGCAAGGGCGCGGCGGACCGTCCGGATCTTCCGCTCCAGTCCCGCGTCCGTCAGGCCCCCGCCACGGCCGGTGACATCCGCCGGGTTGGCTCCGGTCAGGGCGGCCAGCACGGCGGCGGAGGTGGTGGTATTGCCGATGCCCATCTCCCCCACGCCCAGGGCCCGGGCCCCCTGTCGGACGGCGGAATCCGCCGTCTCCGCGCCGGTGAGGAGGGCGCGGAGGGCCTGGGCGCGGGTCATGGCGGGGCCGCGGGCAATGTTCCCGGCGCCCCGGGCGATTTTTCTCTGGAGGACGCCGGGCGCGTCCACGTCGGCGCGGACGCCCACGTCGCAGACGTACAGCTCCACTCCGAAGCGGCGGGCCAGCACAGAGGCGCCGGTTTTACAGCGGGTCAGGTTCACCGTCTGGGCGGCGGTGACGGACTGGGGCGCCACGGCTACGCCCTCCTCGGTGACGCCGTTGTCGGCGCAGAAGACCAGGAGGGCGCGACGGTCCACGGAATTGATGGTCTTGCCGGTGATACCGGCCAGGCGGACGGACAGCTCCTCCAGCCGTCCCAGGCTCCCGGGGGGCTTGGCGAGCCGGTCCTGACGGCGGCGGGCCGCCTCCATGGCGGGTCCGTCCAGGGGGCGGACGGCGCGGAGGAGCGCCCGGAATTTTTGTTCGTCACACATCGGTTTTCTCCTCCGATTCCCGCGCCGCTCTCCGGGCATTGCGGGCACGGCGGCGGGCGCGGCGGCGCTTCTCCCGGTTCTTTTCCTGTCTGTCCCCGGCGCGGGGCTCCTTCAGGCCCGCCTCCTCCAGCGCCCGGGGCCAGGGGCCCAGGAACGATTTGACAGCGACCACCGCCCCGTCCTCAAAATCCGACCGGCGGGGCAGGCGGTCCTCGCCCCGCTCCGAAAGCTCCCGCGACTTGTCCCGCAGGAGACGCAGGCAGTCCTCCCTTGTGTATTTTCCGGCCATGGCTCCCTCCCGGCGCTCGCCCTCCCCGACTGCTCCGGGACGGGCGGAATGTGGTGTCATTTTATCACAGTTTTACTTAAAAAGCAACCGTTTTCTCCACGCGGTTTTTCGGTCATTCATTTTTTGAGATACAATTTTTTATTTTTGTTTGCTGATTGTAACCATTTGTTAGTTGTATCCCGGAGGCGGAACGTTTACAATATAACATAGAAAATGGTATTTGAGCGCCAGTCTCGGAAGGGAGGGGTTTCATGAAAAAGGCTCCTGTTCTGATCAGCTCTGTGGCGGGGCTTTTGGCCGGGGCGCTGCTGACGCTTCTGGCGGTCTACTCCCTCCTGCCCGCGCTGGAGCGCCGGGGCGGGAACGAGGAGGAGGGGGGCTCCGGCATCACCAACGCGGAGCTGACCGCCGCCGCCATGGATGCCGCCGGGTATCTGAAAAGCGGCGACTTTGAGGCGCTGTCCGAGGCGGTCCACCCGGATTTCGGCCTGATCCTCTCCCCCTTCGCCACGGTCAATCTGAAAAGCAACCTGTCCTTCACCGCCCGCCAGGTGAGGGATCTGGGCGAGAACGGGGAGAAGCTGGTCTGGGGGGTCCTCGCGGACAGCGGGGAGCCCATCAGCATGACGGCGAGCGAGTATATGGCCCGTTACGTGATGGACCGGGATTACACCTCCGCGCCGGTGGTCTCCGTGGACTATATGCTCCGGGTGGGCAACTCCCGGGAGAACGTCACCGACATCTTCCCCGGTGCGCACTATGTGGATCTGTGCTACCCGGGGACGCCGGAGGCGGACAACAGCGACTGGTCCATCCTGCGGATGGTGTTTGAGGAGTACGGGGGCGAGCTGAAGCTGGCGGCGCTGATCCACTCCGAGGCCACGATTTGAAAAAATCCCCCACCTGCCCGCGCGGGCAGGTGGGGGATCTTCATTCTGTGTAGTATTTCGCCTGGGCGTCCCAAAGCTGGCGGTAGGTCCCGGCTGTGTCGGCCAGCAGGTCGGCGTGGACGCCGGACTGGACGAGTTGGCCCTCACGGAAGACGGCGATCTTGTCGCAAAAGCGGCAGGAGGCCAGGCGGTGGGAGATGTAGACGGCGGTCCTGTCGCCCGCGATGGCGTTGAAGCGGCTGTAGACCTGGTACTCGGACACCGGGTCCAGGGCGGCGGTGGGCTCGTCCAGGACGATGAAGGGGGCGTCCCGGTAGAGGGCCCGGGCCAGGGCGATCTTCTGGGCCTCGCCGCCGGAGATCTCCACGCCGTCCTTGTCGAAGTCCTTGTAGAGGGGCGTCTCCAGGCCCCGGGGCAGGGTCTCGGCGCGTCTGTCGAAGCCCGCGCGGCGCAGGCAGTCCTCCACACGGGCCGGGTCGTACTCCCGCCCGGCGGCCACGTTCTGGCCCAGGGACACGGAGAAGAGCCTGAAATCCTGGAACACCACGGAGAAGAGGGACATATATTCGTCGTAGTCGTACTTGCGGATGTCCACGCCGTTGAGCAAAATCTCCCCCTCGGTGGGATCGTAGAGGCGGCAGAGGAGCTTGATGAAGGTGGTCTTGCCGGAGCCGTTTAAGCCCACGATGGCAAGCTTCTCGCCCACCTTGAATTTGAAATTGACGTGCCGGAGGGCCCAGGCGTCGGAGTGGGGGTATCGGAAGGACACGTCGCGGAACTCCAGGTCATATTCGTTGTCGTCCCGCTTTTCCACGGTGAGGGAGCCCTGGTACATCTCGTTGGGGATGTCGAAGAAGGAGAACCAGCGTTGGAGGTACCCATTGTTCACCGCGAGCTGCGTGATGGATTTCACGATCCCGGTGGCCGCCGACAGCAGGAGGGTAACGCAGGAGACATATTGGGCGATGGAACCCACGGACACCTCCCCCCG
Source organism: uncultured Oscillospiraceae bacterium (assembly GCA_947624585.1). Lineage (GTDB taxonomy): Bacteria > Bacillota > Clostridia > Oscillospirales > Oscillospiraceae > RUG626. The sequence goes on from CANQKZ010000022.1 coordinate 20,938, forward strand.
GAGGGAGGCGTAGATCAGCACCAGATAGACCCCGAAGCGCAGAACAAAGTCCGCCGCGTTCCCCAGGGAGTCCAGCAATCCGGAGCGCAAATGTACCCTGTTGAACGCCCGTGTCCAAGATATACTCAGCTCCAGCTCCTTTTGGACAAGGCCCTCGCCCATGCCGTAGAGGCGTAAGTCCTTGCCGTAGGCGTAGTCGCCGGTGAGCTCGTCCAGCTTGCCGGCCTGGAGATTGACGTCCACCACGCGGTTCATAAGCCTGCGGACCTGTCTGGCCGACAGGGAGTACAGGACGATCTGCCATGCCACCGCAGCCGCCACCCCGACCGCCAGGGCCAGCTTCATCCACACCGCCACGCTCCCCAGCGCGAAGAAGGAGGCGGTCAGGGATACGCTGGCCGCGATCTGGGTAAGGTACAGGATGGCGCTCTGCGTACATTCGCGCAAGGTGTAGAAGTTGTACCCCGTGGTGGACTCGCTTTGCACCCGCTCCCGCCGCAACGCCACGTCCCGGTCCTCGATGGATGCGTAGGACATCTCCATGGCTTTCCGGGAGTAGCTGAAGGCCAGGTTGTCATTGAACTCAAAATTCCCCACGTCCATCCGCTTTTTGAACCAGGCCGCCAGAAGCCCCAGGGCGAAGGTCAGCCCCACCGTCAGCCCCGCGTACAGCGCCAGCGTCCCGGCGGGCCGTCCGGCGGCGATGGCGTCGATAAGCCGGGCGGAGAACCAGATGGGTACATAGGGTGTGACGGCTTCCACCACGGCCCCCAGGAACCGGAAGGCTGCCTCGTCGCGGCTGAGACGCCAGAGGGCCGCCATGCCCCGCCTGTAAATTTTGATGTGCTCGGTAAGCTTCATTCCGCCTCACCCCCCTTGTAGTCGTCCCGGTACCAGCAACTCTGTATCTCAAATAGCCGGCTGTACTCCCCACCCAGGGCCAGAAGCTCCGAGTGGGTCCCCTGCTCGGCAATCCGCCCGTTTTGCAAAAACAGTATTCTGTCGCAAAACCGGGTGGAGGCTAGGCGGTGGGAGATGAACACCGACGTCTTGCCCGCCGCCATGGCGTTATACTGCAAATAGACCTCGTTTTCCGCGATGGGGTCCAGCGCCGCCGTGGGCTCGTCCAGCACCAGCGCCGGCGCGTCCTTGTAGAGGGCCCGGGCCAGCATCAGCTTTTGCGTCTCGCCGCCGGAAAGCTCCGTGCCCTGGGCACTGAGTTGCTTATCAAGCACCGTGTCCACGCCCATGGGCAGGCTGTCCAGCTTCGCCCCAAGTCCCGCGCGGCGGATGCACTCCTCGGCCCTCGATTTGTCCCCGGTTCCGTCAACACACCCCGAGACGCACTCGGCCAGAGTGAAGCACCCGGCCCGCGCGTCCTGGAAGACGGGGGAGAACAACTTGTAGTATTCCTCCCGCTTAAATTCCCGGACCGGCACACCGTTGAGCCTTATCTCGCCCTCGGTGGGGGCGTAGAGGCCGCAGATAAGCTTCACCAGCGTGGTCTTGCCCGCGCCGTTGAGGCCCACCAGGGCCAGTTTTTCCCCGGCCCTTATGGTGAGGTTCAAGTCGTGTATGGTGTCCGCCTCCGCCCCGTGATAGCGGAAGGAGACGTGGTCAAAGACGATCTCCGGGGCAAAAGGCAGGTGCTTTTCCACCGTCTCGGAGCCGTCGGGGGCGTCCTCGGGCATATCCAGATACTCCCGGAAGTCGCTGACAAAGAGGCTTGCGTTATTCATGCCGGTCCACTCGCTGACGATGTTCCCCACAAACCCGGCGAAGGAGGATATGGCGGCAAAGTAGAGTACGAACCGCTCCGCGTCCACCTCCCCCCGTATCGCCTGAGCGATCAGCACCGCGTATGCCGCGCCGTCCCGCAGGAGGATCACCAGAAGGTCGGCCAGGCGCATGAGAAGCTGTCGGACCCTCATCTTTTCGCCCCAGCCCACATCCCTTTTGAAAAGGTCGTCGTAGAGCCGCCGGAGCCACCCGGCCATGCCGTAGACCCGGATGTCCTTCCAGTAGTCGTAGTCCCCCGACGTTCGGATGACGTAATCGAGCTTTGCGTTGTTGTCCGTCCGGGCCGCCCGGATGGAGTATTCCCATTTCCTGTAAGAGCGTGCGCACAGGATGTTTACCGCCGGCGCCACGGTCAGCAGCAGCACCAGCCAGGGGCTGACGCCGGAGATCACCGCCCCCAGAAGGGCGTAGCACAGAACGTACTCCATGAGCTTCACCGCCCGCCGGGGCGTGTCGCACAGGGGCTGTACCCCGTCCCAAGACTGGGTGGCCAGGACGGCCCGGTCATACATGTCCCGGGTCTCCTTGCGCTCAAAGGTCTGGTAGAAGCACCGGACGGACCGGCGGGAGAGCTCCGCGCCCATGATGTCCCAGTAGATATTCAGGACGTTATCCGCCAGCCGGACAAAGATATCCCGGCCCGCCGTGGCCGCCATCATCAGCCCCAGCATCAGCCCAACCGCTGTCGCCGCCTCCCCGAAGCTCCGGCCTGCCGTCACCTCCCCCACCACCAGGGCGGGCAGGCGCACCTCGGCCCAGGCAAGGAATACCGCCGGGGGCAGCTGCAAAAGCAGGAAAAGCAGAGCCGCCGGGGCGTGTCGAAGCATCTGCCGGAAGCTCCAGAGGGCGTTGCTGAAAGCCGACTTGTAGGGCTTCTTGTTTGGGTCCTTTTCATATTCCAAGGTTCTTCACCCCTTTCGCGCCCATCGTAGCACATTCCGCCCCGAAAAAGTCAATTCGCGCACCAACTGTCGCCAGCGGTGCACGAATTGCATATCATTCCATTCAGGTCAATGCCGGGACAAGAAATTCGGAGGTGAAAGCCCCGTCCTCGCTGTTGAATTTGACCCAGCCGCCGTGTTCCCTGATGATGGCCTCCGCCCGGCGGAGGCCGAAGCCGTGGGCGCCGGATTTGGCGGTTTTGAAAAGGCCGCCCGTTTTCCGCAGCTTGGGTCCGGCGGAGTTGAGCATGGAGAAGTAGAGCATCTTCCCCTTCATACCGATGAAGAGGCGGATGAATTTTTCCCCCTCCGCCTCCCGGCAGGCCTCGATGGCGTTGTCCAGCAGGTTCCCCGCCACGATGGACAGCTCCAAATCCGAAACCGTCAGGCCCTCCGGCACGTTGGCCTTCACCGCCACCGCCGCCCCCTCGGCCTTGGCCTGGGCGATCTTGGCCGACAGGATGGCGTCCAGGGAGGCGTTGCTGGTCTTGAGAAGGGTGTCCACGTCCATGAGCTTCCGGTCGAGATTTTCAATGTATTCCAGCGCCCGGGCGGTGTCCCCGGCCTCCAGGATGCCCTTCAGGGTCTGGAGGTGGTTGTGGAAGTCGTGCTTGTAGCCGCGCATCTCCCGGTGGATGCTCCGCACCTCCCGGAGGTGTTGGCGGGATTGCTCGGTCTGGTACTCCACCAGCTTCAAATAGGTCCTTTTCAGCATATCAGTTCCTCTCAATGAACGCCCGGTTGACGGAGTCGTACTTTCCCCGTGCCAGCGGCACCTCCGCGCCTCCGGCGAGGGTCACGGAGGTCCGGCCGATGCGCTCCACCGCCCGCAAGTTGACGATGTAAGACCGGTGGGCCCGGTAGAAGTCGGCGCTGAGACGCTCCCCCAGGGCGGTGATGCTCTCCCGGACCGGGTAGACGGCATTTTTTGTGTGGATCTCCACGGTGTGGGCGAATGATTCCACGTAGAGGATGTCCGATTCCGGGAGCTTCACCGTCTCCCCGTCGCAACTGACCACCACCGAGGGCGGCTCTGCCGCCAGCCTCTCCGCCGCCCGGTCCAGGACCCGGGAGAGCTTCTCCGGCGACACGGGTTTTACCAGATAGTGGAGGGCGTCCACCTCGTAGCCCTCGGCGATGAACTCGAAGTGGGAGGTGATGAAGACGATCTCCGCCCGGTTCCCCGCCTCCCGGAGCTGGCGGGCCAGGTCCAGGCCCGACACGCCCTCCATCTCCACGTCCAGCAGGAGGATGTCGTAGGCCCCGCCGTCAAAGAGGAAGCTCTCGGCGGAGGGAAAGCCCCGCACGTCCGCCCCATGTCCCGAGGAGGAGGCCCAAGTCCGGGCCAGGGCGCGGATGGACTCCCGGTCACGCTCCGCGTCGTCCACCACGGCTATGGCGTATCGCATAGGTTTCACCAGATTTCATGCTTTTTTCCGACTTGAGGTCTATTCTATTTACGATATCATATTATCACAATCCGCTTAAAAATCAAGACGGCGCAATGTTCATTTTTTTCCTGATTTGGTAACATCTATATGCGCGTATCAAACGGCGCGGGGAAGCAAATAATAGGCTCGCACAAGGATTTCACGGTGTGAACCAGAAACAGGAGGAAATATGAAGAAAGCAGTAATCATCGCGCTGGCGCTGGTATTTGCGCTGAGCCTTGTCTCCTGCGGCGCCTCCGACGCGGACAGGAGCGACAACACCAAGGACGGCGTCCTGGGCAACGGCCTGGACGGCGGCACGGCAAACGGCAACGGCAACGGCAACGCCGGTGGAAACGACCTGGGACGGGACATCGGCGACGCGGTGGATGACGTGGGCAACGGCATCGGCGACGTGATCGACGGTGTGGGCGACGGCATCCGCGACGGTGTCAACGACATCACCGGCAACGGGCAGAACAACACCAACGGCAGCGGAAATACCGGAGCTGGCACCGGAACATCCGGCGGAACCGGAACGGGTACCGCTGGAACCGGAACATCCGGCGGGAATGTGGCAAACGGCACCGGCGGCGCGGGGGCTCCGGCCTCCGGCAATCCCAACAGCTCCACCGGAACTCCCGCCACCAACAACGGCGGCACCGCCGCGCGATAAGGAATTTACGGAAAACGCAGGGCGCGGGCCCTGCGTTTTTTACCGCGAAAAGGGCGGGAAAATCTTGACATAGCGCTTTAAATCCAATATACTTGTCAAAAAACATACGGAGGTACACTTATGGCGGAGCTTTTGAAGGGCGCGCCGGTGGCGGCGGCCATCGGGGAGAGGACGCGGAAAAGGGCGGAGGCGCTGAGGGCGCGGGGCATCGTCCCCACCCTGGCCCTGGTGCGGGTGGGCGCGCGGGACGCGGACATCTACTACGAGCGGAACGCTGTGAAGCGGTGCGCGGCCCTGGGGGCGGAGGCCAGGAGCGTCCTCCTGCCAGAGGACGTGACGGAGGCGGCGCTGCTGGAGACGGTCGGGGCGCTCAACGAGGATCCCTCCGTCCACGGAGTCCTTATCTTCCGGCCGCTGCCACGGCACATCAGCGACGCCAGAGTCCGCGCGGCGCTGTCGCCGGAAAAGGACGTGGACGGTATCACCGACGGGTCCCTGGCCGGGGTCTTCACCGGCAGCGGTCGGGGGTTCTGCCCCTGCACCGCCCAGGCGTGCGCGGAGATATTGGACCACTACGGCGTGGACTGCGCCGGAAAGCGGGCCGTGGTGATGGGCCGGAGCCTGGTGATCGGCAAGCCCGTCTCCCAACTGCTGCTGGCGCGCAACGCCACCGTCACCGTCTGCCACACCGGGACGCGGGACCTTGCGGAGGAGACGCGCCGCGCCGACATCGTGGTGACCGCCGTGGGACGCCTCCATTCCCTCACCGCCGATCACGTCAGCCCCGGCCAGGTGGTGGTGGACGTGGGCATCAACACGAACGCGGAGGGCAAGATGGCGGGCGACGCGGATCTCGCCGCCGTGGAGCCCATCGTCGCCGCCATCACCCCCGTCCCCGGCGGCGTGGGCAACGTCACCACCGCCGTCCTGGTCTGTCACACCGTGGAGGCGGCGGAGAGGCAGAACCCATAAAATCTGGAAAAGAGCCGCGAACGCGGCTCTTTTTGTTATGTAATACTAATATCCAATTGAAAGAAGACACCGAGCGGCGAGGAAGGCGGCGCCGGGAATACTGTATGTATTTCCAAGCCGCGTGACGAAGCATGACGTGAAAAAGGCCGCCAAGAATGTCTTGTTTTGATTGGATATTAGTATAAACTTATGCGGTTGTGTCAATCCAAAGGCATTATGTAAATCAGTACCTCGCTGCCCTTGCGATTTATGTAAACATATCCGTCGTTCTCGAAGCCAAGACGGCGGTGGAGGGCGGCGCTGGCCTGGTTGTCGGCGCGGACCTGGTCCATGGCGATCTTATATCCGCGTTTCCGCGCGCGCTCAAGGGCCAGGGCGCAGGCGGCTGTGGCTCTCCCCCGCCGACGGTACTCGGGGAAGATCTCGATCCCCAGGCTCACCGCGCTCCGGGAGTGCTCTAAGAGCGACACGGTTCCCACGAGGGCGCCGCCGTCCTCCACGGCCAGCATCTCGAAAAACTTTCCGTTCCAGACCTTCTCCCGCCAGCGGGCGATGAGCTCTCCCGCCTCCGGGCCGAAGCGGCGCTCCGCCTCCGGAAGGTCCGCCTCCGTAAATTCCCGTATCACCATATCATTCCAGCCGAAACCGCTCGATGCCCTGGCGGAAGATGTCCCCGCCGGTGGGGTCGACGCCCACGATGAGGGGCATTTTCTCCACCCGGAGGCGCTTGACGGACTCGCATCCCAGCTCCGGGAAAGCGATCTCCTCCATGGACTTGACGGATCGTGCGATGAGCGCCCCCGCGCCGCCCACGGCGCACAGGTAGACCGCGCCGTTGCGGCGGATGGACTCCTTCACCGCGTCGGAGCGGAGGCCCTTGCCGATCATGGCGGCCAAGCCCAGATCCAGGAGCCGGGGGGTGAACGCATCCATGCGGCTGGAGGTGGTGGGTCCGCAGGCCCCGGTGGGCATCCCGTCGTGGCCCGGCGTGGGCCCGGCGTAGTAGATCACGGCGTTCCGAATCTCAAAGGGCGTGGGCTCCCCCGCGTCCAGGAGCCGGAAGATGGCCATGTGGGCCTGGTCACGGGAGGTATACACCGTCCCCGTCAGCAGTACCCGGTCCCCCGCCCGCATCTGGGGCGCGGCGGCGCGGATGTCCTCTGTACGTATGTCGAATGTCCTCTGCACGGTCAATCCTCCTTTGCCTCCAGCCTCATGCCGATCTCTTCCAGCCTGTCCCCGGCGGACCGGAGGGCGTCCTGGATCCCGGCCAGGCGAACGGAGACGGACCGAAGCTCCCCCTCGGCCTGGGCCGCGTTGATCTTCACGTCGGTACACAGAGCGTCGTACCGGGAACGGACAGAGCGCAGAAGCTCCCGCGCCTCCGTCAGCGCCCCCTCGATCTCCGCCCGCTCCGCCTCGGCGGCTGACGGCTCGGGGGAAGCGCCGGACGCCCCGTCGGGGTCGGCCGCGGGGTCCTCCGCCGGGGGGATGGCGTCCAGCTTCTCCTCCAGCTCCCAGACCCGGTCCCGGAGCTCCTGATTCTCTCGCCGGAGCCCGTTTCTCTCGGCGGCCAGCTCCTCTATGTAGTCGATCACATCCTGGCGGCAGAAGCCGCCGAACACTCTCCCCCTGAAATTGCCCTTCTCCTGTTCCACGCCCCGATTCCCGTCCTCTCGTCTTTTTCTGATAGTTTACCACATTTGGGCCGATAAAACAACCTCAACCTTCGGAAATATCGCGGGTTTTTGCGGAGCCGGTCTTTGACGGTCCCCGGCGCGGGAGACAAAGGGATTGCAAATCAACGGGGGGTGGTGTATAATGTGTTCTATCTAAGGAACCTCTGAACAAATCGCCGCACCGATCTTGACGGCATATTTTCCGCCATATTTCGTCAAAAAATTTTGAAATACACAAAGTATGTCTGCAATTTTTTGCCTTCATCTGGCGAAAAATCTGCTCGTCAATCTCGGCGCTTCGATTTATTCAGAGGTTCCCTAATCTGTTTTTGGAGAGAATGACATGACACTTTCTCAATATATCGACAGTCTGAAGAATAAGCGCGTCACGGTGGTGGGGCTGGGGGTCAGCAACAGGCCGCTGGTGCGGCTGCTGCTGGACGCGGGCATCGAGGTGACGGCGCGGGACGCGGCGCCCCCGGAGAAGCTGGGGGACATCGCCACGGAGCTTTTAAAGCACGGGTGCCGGGTGGTCACCGGGGAGGACTAC
>CANQKZ010000023.1 GCA_947624585.1 uncultured Oscillospiraceae bacterium
AAAATGTGGTTTTTTCCACAAAAATACGGGGCCGTGAATATCCACGCCTGGGGTGGCGTGTTTTTTCACAGCCCCTTTTTGCGGCAAACCTGAAACTCCTCTGACGCCGGAGGGGCGTTTTTTCGGGTTCCGTCCGAGGGGACGGGGGTGTCTTCTTTTCTCTCTTTTGTTCCGTGGCGGAGAAATGCCACTGCACAAAAGAGAGAAAAGAAGCAAAAGAGAGAAAAGGCCGGTGGGGGCCCGGCGCTTCGTAACGCGGGTCGGCTTCCGCGTTCCGTGTCGGTGGGTCTGGGAGGAACCATATCCGCGCGGTCCTAAGACTTAATTGGTTCCAGCATCAACTTCGCTTGGCCGCTTACGCTGGCGGTGGACGGTAGGTGGGTGGCTCTGTTTGGGGCCGCGCTTTGTGGGCGGTGGTTGTGGGGCCCGTTCTGGGGCGTGTCTGTTGTCCGGGGTTGCACGTCGCTCGTATCAATAAGGTTTTTCAAAATATCTTTGCCTTTGGCAAATTCATTTTGAAAAGGAATTTATATCCCGGAATACAGGCTGCGTGCTTCTCCCGGTCCTCCCGCGCGGCGTACAACCCCGGATGCCAACCGCTTCAAGGCGCGCCCCACAACAACCGCCCACCCAGCGCGGCCCAAAACAGAGATACCCACCCTCCGACAACCACCGGCGTAAGCGGCCAAGCGAAGTTGATGCGGAAACCAATTAAGTCTTCGGACCGCGCGGCTATGGTTCCTCCCAGACGTACCGACAACAACCGCGTGAGCCGACCCGAGATACACGGCAGGAGCCTACGTCTCCCACCGACCTCAAAAACGCCTTTTCTCTCTTTTGCTTCTTTTCTCTCTTTTGTGCAGTGGGCCCCCGCCCACGGAACAAAAGAGAGAAAAGAAGACCCCCCGTCCCTTCGGACGGCCCCAAAAACGCCCCACGCGGCTTCAGCGAATCATCTCTCCCTTTTGATGAGCAGACACACGGTCACTGTCACAGCGGCGACCCCCGCCGCCAGCTGGGAGGCGGAAAGGGCGGTGTTCAGCAGTCTGAACAGGATCCCGGGGCTTTGACCGGCGGCAACGATATGCTGAATCATCACCCGCATGACCCAGGGCAGTACCGCCAGGCGCAGGAGCCACAGCGCCGCCGCCAGCGACAGGGTCCCGGCGTTTCTCGGGAGCGCGGTCTTCCGGAAGGCCAGCACCGTCCAGACCGCCATCGCAAGCTGTGACCCCAGGGCCGCAGCGGAGACGATGATGGTGGGCGGGCCGTAGCTCCGCATGAGCTCCGGGTGGAGCAGCAATATGACGAACGCCCCCGATCCGGCGCCGGTGAAGAGCTCCAGCCACAGGGACGCCATCCCATACACCGCCCAGCAGGCCCACAGCGCGGGCCGCTTCTTGCACACAAGGCACAGCAGCCCCACCAGCGCCAGCGCGGCCGCCGCCATGAGGCCGGTGATCCCCAGAATCAGGGCCGACAGCAGCGCCAGTCCCGCCAACACCAGCAGGACCGTCCCCGCCGTCCTGGCCCCGGACCGGGTTTGCGTCTCCGGCGTTGGCGCCTCCCGGATCGGGGCTGTGGGTTCCGGCCTCCCCGGCACGGTCGTCTCCTGTGCCGATTCCGGGGACACGACCGCCTCCGGCTTTCGGTCTAGGATCAGCTCGTCCAGGCTGACCCCGAAGAGCTCCGAAAGCTTGATGAGCTTCTCCAGCTCCGGTACCGAGGCGTCCGTCTCCCACTTGCTCACCGACTGCCGCGACACCTCCATCTTTTCCGCCAGCGCGTCCTGGGACAGCCCCGCCCGGGTGCGGAGCGCGTAAAGATTCGTTCCAAGGCTCATGATCGAACCCCCTTTCACTCTGAATATACCGCAAAAGCGCCGGGATGTCTGCAAACCGGCGCTTTGAACTTGCGCAACTGTCAGTTGCGGCGGGAATTTTATGCTATGACTTACTTTATGTCAGGTTCGGCTTATTTTGCCCGCGTGTCGCAGTAGACGCACCGGTAGATACGCTTCTCCCGGTCGGTGAGCTTGAAGATGTGCTCAATCTCCTGCTCGATGGAGGTGATGCACCGGGGGTTGCGGCACTTGATGACGCCGTGGATCTCCTCGGGCAGCTCCGGGTGGCGCTTCTCCACCCGCTTGCCGTCCCGGATGATGTTGACGGTGATGTGGGGGTCGATGTAGCCCAGCAGGTCGAAGTTCAGGTCGATGAGCTCGTTGATCTTCAGGATGTCCTTCTTCCCCCGCTTGCCGGAGGGGGCGTTCTTGATGAGGGCCACCTCGCAGTCCAGCTTGTCCAGCTTCAGATACCGGTACAGCTCCATGCCCCGCCCGGCGGGGATGTGGTCGATGACGATGCCGTCCACGATGGTTCCGATTACCATTTCATTCCACCTCCAGAAGCTTCATGATGAGGGCCATGCGGATATATTTTCCGTTGAGCACCTGCTTGAAGTAGCAGGCCCGGGGGTCCCGGTCGATGGCAACGGAGATCTCGTTGACGCGGGGCAGGGGGTGCAGGATGGCAAGGTCCGGCTTGGCGTCCCGCAGCTTGTCCGGCGTCAGGATGTAGGTGTCCTTCAGGCGCACATAGTCGGCCTCGGAGATGAACCGCTCCCGCTGGACCCTGGTCATGTAGAGGATGTCGAGCTGGGGCATGGCCTCCAAAAGGGACTCGGTCTCCCGGTATTTGACGTTCCCGGCCTTGAGGATATCCGTGCGCACGTGCTCGGGGACGCGCAGCTCCTCCGGGGAGATGAGCACGAAGTCCACGTCCTCGTACCGGCTCATGGCGCCAAGGAGGCTGTGGACGGTGCGGCCGAATTTCAGGTCCCCGCAGCACCCCACGGTCATGTGGTCGAGACGCCCCTTCTCCCGCTTGATGGTCAGCAGGTCCGTCAGGGTCTGGGTGGGGTGGTTGTGGCCGCCGTCGCCCGCGTTGATGACGGGGATGGAGGCGTTCATGGCGGCCACCAGCGGCGCGCCCTCCATGGGGTGGCGCATGGCGATGATGTCCGCGAAGCAGCTGATGACCCGGGCCGTGTCCGCCACGCTCTCGCCCTTGGCCGCCGAGCTGGACTGGGCCTCGGAGAAGCCGATGACGGAGCCGCCCAGCTCGATCATGGCCGACTCAAAGCTGAGGCGCGTGCGGGTGGAGGGCTCGTAGAAGAGGGTCGCCAGTTTCTTCCTTTTACATTTTTCGGCGTATTTGTCGGGGTCGGCGATGATGTCCTCCGCCGTGGCGATGAGGCCGTCGATCTCCTCAACGGACAGGTCCGCGATATCTATAAGACTTCTCATTTCTTCGCTCCGTTCACAGCAAGGTAATTTTTGATGCGTTGGACATTTTCGGCGTTCTCCGGCTTCTCCTCCAGGTACTCGATGATGTCATAGACGTCCACCACCGCGTAGACCGGGAAGCCGAACTCGTCCTTTATCTCGTCCATGGCGGACTTGTCGGTTTTCCCCTTTTCGCCCCGGTTGACCATGATGAAGCAGGCGGCCACCTTCACACCCTCCAGCTGGGACAAAATCTCCATGCTCTCCCGGATGGCGGTCCCGGCGGTGATCACGTCCTCCGCGATGACGATCTCCTCCCCCGGCTGAGGCTTATAGCCCACGAGGATGCCGCCCTCGCCGTGGTCCTTGGCCTCCTTCCGGTTGAAGCAGAAGGGCAGGTCCAGCCCGTCGCGGGCCAGCGCGGCGGCGGCGGACACGGCGATGGGGATGCCCTTGTAGGCGGGACCGAAGAGGACGGTCTTTCTGTCCCCCAGGTGCTCCCGGTAGGCCCGGGCGTAGAACTCGCCGAGGCGCATGATCTGTTCCCCGGTCTTGATGTCCCCGGCGTTGATGAAATAGGGGATCTTCCGGCCGGATTTGGCCGTGAAGTCGCCGAATTTCAGGACGCCCGCAGACTCTAAGAATTCGATGAAATCATGTTTGTAGGGTTGCATATTTGTTTCCTCCAAATGTGAGAAATAGTTTGTGCGCTCAGGCCGCTGGGGCCTTTATCGGGGGGCCGTCCGAAGGGACGGGGGATTCCCGGCGGAAACGCCGGGGGGTCTTCTTTTCTCTCTTTTGTTCCGTGGCAGAGAAATGCCACTGCACAAAAGAGAGAAAAGAAGCAAAAGAGAGAAAATGCGGTTTTGGGTGCGGCGGTAATCGCAGTCTCCTACCGTGTATCTCGGGTCGGCTCACGCGGTGGCGTGTCGGGGGTCTGGGAGGAACCATAGCCGCGCGGTCCTTGGTCGAATAGGCTGGAGCATCAACTTCGCTTGGCCGCTTACGTTGGCGGCGGTCGGCAGGTGGGTATCTCTGTTTGGGGCCGCGCTGCGGTGGTGGTTGTTGTGGGGCCCGTTTTGGGGCGTGGCTGTTGTCCGGGGTTTTACGTCGCTCGGGTTAAAAAGGTGATTTCAAAATATCTTTGCCGTTGGCAAATTCATTTTGAAATCTTTCCGGTCTGTACAAATTGTGATTTAACGTTCCAGATAAAAGATAATATTCGCTTTATTCTCCTCTGCCGTGCGCTATCTCCAGAGCTTTGTCCGGCAGAGCTTTTCCAACTCCCTGCCTTCTGTACGGCCCACAGACCTTCAGGGCATCCAAAATACATATATTTGAACCAATCATCCGCCAAAACAGCCAGCCCGATACATCCGCCCCCACAGCCGAAACGGCTCATTGGGAATGTGGATATCCTGTTTATGTTCCGGGCCTACGGTTCTTAACCCGATCTTATCGTCGCCTCCGTGATCCATATAAATGTCTCCGGGTCAATACTCGGCGTAATCCCTGATCTTCTCTAAGACGCCTATATAGTCGTGCGCTGTGCCGCTGAAATGCTCCGGATCGACAGGGTGATGGATGTTATATAAGATTCCCGTTTTGCCGGTCCGGCCCAGATCGTTTTCGTCCAGATGGCGTTCGTCGATGTGCGCTTTCACGACCTCCAGGCATATCAGCACGGAATCGTCTCCCGCGGCGATCTCTTTCTCCCACTTGACCCTGCACTCAAGATTGATAAAGCACTCCCCGATCATCGGCGCGTGGACCGTATCGGCCGCGACGGCGGTCAGGCCGGCCAGCGCTATCTCGTCGTCTTCAAACCGGTTGTGCCGTATGGTGGACATACATTTGTCGTAAAGCTCGGCGGACATGAAGTTGATGACGGCTTCCTTTGTTTCGTGAAGCGTCTGATACAAATGCCCGTACTTGCTGACGGAGGCGACGATGGCGTAAAACCCGTTTTTGCCGCCTGTGAAGGTGGTCCAGGACTGCATACAGGCGTTCGTCAGACCGTTGCTTTTGTAGGACGTGATGATATAAAGCGGCGACGGTATCTGTACCACGAATTCCATCCAATGGAACCCATACAGTTCCATGCCGCTGATGGATTCCGGCAATGCGTCATATGTTCTTTTTATGATAAAACCCTCCGTAGATGTCAAATTTTGGCTTCGATTCATTGACCGATAAACGAGCTGCCTATTTCTTCTTTTTCGGTTTTGGTGTCGGCAGTTCCTCATACATGGCGTTGAATAAACCTGTCAGGAACTCTCTGTTGTCAACTTCGTCCACCAACAGCATCTCTTTTGCTCCCTCATAGGGCAATTCACGGGCCGCTGTTGGCATATAGCTGATTGCCGCCTTTATCGGTTTTACAAGCAGCCTGTCATCATAAATACCGCCTATGATTTTGCCGCGGTAATAGATGATGAATTCTCCCATCATAGCCCGATATGTAATTTCATCCAATTCGGATAATTGCCCTAAAATATAATCCAAATATTCTTTACCAGACGCCATTATTCCACCTCAAATCCCGCTCCATCATCCCATCTTCAAAAAAAGTTCCGGCAGAAAATCCCTCACACGCACTCCCCGGCGCGGCAGTTTTCCAGCTCCGCGCGGAGTCTGCACTTCATGTCCTCCAGCTCGGCCTCCGTGGGGCGGTTTTCGTCGGAGTACATCTTCTCCATAGGGTACCACCAGACGGGGCCGCGGCCGTTGTTGCCGTAGTTTTCGATGTCTCCGGGAACGCGGGGGAACAGGTGCCAGTGGAGGTGGGCGTCGCCGTTGCCGAGAAGCTCGCAGTTCATCTTCTCCGCCCCGAAGGCGCGTTTAACGGCCCGGGAGACCAGGACCATCTCCTCCATGAATTTGGCCCGCTCCGACGGCTCCAGATCGAATAGCTCCGTTTTGTCGTGGTTCTTGTAGAGGAACAGCGTGTACCCCCGGAAATGCTGGTTGTCGCCCAGGACCACATATCCCGTCTCCAGCTCCGCCACGAACCAGGGATTGACGCCGTTTTTGATCATTTCAATGCGTTTACAAATAAAGCACATACACGCCCTCCAAACAAATTTTCAAAACGAATTTGCCACCGGCAAAGATATTTTGAAAATACCTTATAAACCCGTGCGACGGGAAACCAAAGATAACACACACCTCAAAACGGGCCCCACAACCCCCACCCACAAAGCGCGGCCCAAAACAGAGCCGCCCAGCTACCGACCACCGCCAGCGTAAGCGGCCAAGCGAAGCTGATGCTGAAACCAATTAAGTCTTCGCACCGCGCGGCTATGGTTCCACCCAGACGTACCGATACGGGACGCGGAAGCCTACCCACGTTACGAAGCGCCAACCCCGGACCACCGCCGACCCCAACACCGGCCTTTTCTCTCTTTTGCTTCTTTTCTCTCTTTTGTGCAGTGGGCAAGCGCCCACGGAACAAAAGAGAGAAAAGAAGACCCCCCGTCCACCCCCCCGGGTGGACATCTGCCGCTCAGGCAAGCAAAATTTCTTCGAGCTCAGAAAGGCTCCCCGCCAGGTACCGGACCCCGGCGCCCAACAGCTCCTCCCGGGACCCGTACCCCCAGAGCACACCCACGGTGTCGAGCCCGTTGACCCGCGCCCCTTCGGCGTCGTGCCTCCGATCCCCCACCATCACGGCGCGTGACAGATCGGAGACACCGGCCTCCGAAAGCGCTCTTTCCACCACGGCGGCCTTCCCCGCCTTCCGCTCATCCATGGGCGCCCCGCAGAGAAGCGTGAAGTACCGGGCAAGATCGAACCGCTCCATGATCCGCACGGCAAACTCCTCCGGCTTGGAGGTGGCAAGGATCAGCTTCATCCCCGCGCTTTGGAGCCTCCCCAGTGTCTCCCCGATGCCCGGATAGGGCACATTCTCCATCCACCCCCGGGGTTCAAAGTACTCCCGGAACACGGCGACGGCCTCCTCCATCCGCCCCTCGGGGATGGCGAACCGCTCAAAGGACTCATAGAGCGGCGGGCCGATGAAGAAAGTGAGGCTTTCCGGGTCCGCGTCGATACCGAAATGCCGCAGGGCGTGGGCGGCGGAGTTGGTGATGCCCTCCTTAGGGTCGGTGAGGGTGCCGTCCAGGTCAAAGAGGACGTGCGTGAACCGCATCAGCCCACGAACTCCCGGACGCACCGGAGATACGCCTCCTCCGGGTCCGGCGCGGCGGTGATGGGACGGCCCACCACGATGTAGTCGGAGCCGATGATTCTGGCTTGTTCGGGGGTCATCACTCTTTTCTGGTCCCCCGCGTCCCCGTCGGCGAAGCGCACGCCGGGGGTGACGGTGACAAAGCCCGCGCCGCAGTTTTCGTGGACCACCTGCGCCTCCAGGGGCGAGCAGACCACGCCGTCCAGTCCGGCGGAGGCGGCGTTTTTGGCGTATTTTATGACCGTATCCGGCAGCTGCCCCCCGATGCCCAGCTCATTTGTCATCACGTCCTGGGAAATGCTGGTCAGCATGGTGACGGCGATGAGGATGGGCCGGGTGCCGTCGGGGCGCGTCAGGCCCTCCAGGGCGTACTTCATCATCTCCACCCCGCCTCCGGCGTGGAGGTTGGTCATGTCCACGTCCAGCCGTGAGAGCACCGCCATGGCCTTCTTCACGGTGTTGGGGATGTCGTGGAGCTTCAGGTCCAGGAATATCTTGTGGCCCCGCTCCTTGATCTTCCGCACGATGTCCGGCCCCTCGGCGTAGTAGAGCTCCATGCCGATTTTGACGAAGGGGCGGGCCGTGCCGAATTTGTCCAGAAATTCCAATGTCTTTGCGGCGCTGGCGAAATCGCAGGCCACGATCACGTCTTTACCCATGGTGGGCACCTCCAATGATGTCTGTGAGATTTTCTATGTGAAGCCGCTCCATCACGCGGGGCAGCTCTTCCACGATTTTTTTGGACGCGAAGGGGTCCACCAGATTCGCGGCCCCCACCTCCACCGCCGTGGCTCCGGCCAGCATCATCTCAATGACGTCCTCCGCGCATGCGACGCCGCCCATGCCGATGATGGGGATCCTGACCGCCTCATAGACCTGCCACACCATCCGCAGGGCCACCGGGAACACGGCGGGGCCGGAGAGGCCGCCGGTGACGTTGCGCAGGACCGGGGCGCGGTGCCGGAGGTCGATGCGCATCCCCATCAGCGTGTTGATGAGGCTGACGCCGTCGGCCCCCGCGTCCTCGCAGGCTTTCGCGATGGCGGCGATGTCGGTGACGTTGGGGGAGAGCTTCATGTAGACGGGCTTTGAGGTGACGGCCTTGACGGCCCTCGTCACCTCCGCCGCCGATTCGGGGCTTGTGCCAAAGCTCATGCCGCCGCAGTGGACGTTGGGGCAGGAGATGTTGACCTCGATGAGGCCCACGCCCTCTTCCTTATCGATGCGCTCGCAGCATTCGGCGTACTCGTCGATGGAAAACCCGGAGATATTGGCAACCACCGGCTTGCGGAAGACCTTGCGGAGTTTGGGAAGCTCCTCCGAAATGACCTTATCGATGCCGGGGTTCTGGAGTCCCACGGCGTTGAGCATCCCGGAGGCCGTCTCCGCGATGCGCGGCGGCTCGTTGCCGAAGCGCGGCTCCCGGGTGGTGCCCTTGAAGGAGAAGGAGCCCAGGCAGTTGATGTCATAAATTTCCGCAAACTCGTACCCATACCCGAAGGTCCCGCTGGCGGGGATGACGGGGTTGGAGAGAGTGAGGCCCGAGAGGGTCACTTGTGTGTTTGTCATACGGTTCCTTCCCGGCGGCGGTCCAGCGCCCTTTTCAGGTCCCCGGCGTACCGCGCCTGCTGTCTTTTGAGGTACAATTTTAAAATGGGCCGCATCAGCGGGTTTTTCGCGGTGACGTCCTCGGTAAATTCGATCCGCGTCCGTTCCCCCGCCTGCGTGAAGATCCCGGTCCAGCTGCCCTGTATATGGCTGTTTTCCATGCGGAACGCATACCTCCGGCAGGGCTCGAAGGCGGTGACGGTGAAGACGGTGGGATACCCGTTTTTGGCGTACTCTATGAAGCGCCCAACCTCCAGCACCTCGATCCTGCTCAGATCCGAGCGCCAGCCGTAGTCGGTGAGAGATGTCACCGTGTCCCAGAGCTGTTGGAGGCCGCAGGAAAACTCGGCTTTCAGAGTGGAAACTGCCATCTTCTCACCTCACCAGACGATCTCTTCCCTGGTCAGCACCGGCCCGTCCTTGCAGATGCGCTTGTGGCCGTACTTCGTCTTGCAGGTGCAGCCCATGCAGGCGCCGAAGCCGCAACCCATGCGCTCCTCGAAGCTGAACTGGCCGGAAGTGACGGACTTGTTGTACACCGCCCTCAGCATGGGCTCCGGGCCGCAGGTGTAGAAATAGGTGTAGTCCAGGTCCATGGCGTCGGTGACAAAGCCCCGAATGCCATAGGAGCCGTCGGCGGTGGTGACGTACGTCTCACAGCCGAGAGCTTTGAACTCCGCCTCGTAGAAGGCCTCGTCGGCGCTGTTGAAGCCCAGGATCGCCGTGGATTTTTTCCCCTCCGCCAGGAGCTTCTTCGCCAGGACGTACATGGGCGGCACGCCCGCGCCGCCGCCGATGAGCAGGGGCCGGTCCCCGGAGCGGGACGTATCGTACCCGTTCCCAAGGCCGGTGAGGGCGTCCAGCGTCTCCCCGGGGGCCATCTTTGACATGGCCTCCGTGCCGTGGCCCACCACCTTGTAGATCAGCGTCAGGGTGTCGGGCGTGTAGTCGCAGACGGAGATGGGGCGGCGCAGATAGAAGCCGTCAAGCTTCAAATTCACGAACTGCCCCGGCGCGATCCCACGGGTGTCCCCGGAAAGCGTCATCTCAAAGGTGTTTTTGGCGATTTTCCGGTTGGAAATGATTTTAAAATCTACATTATACATTCTCATCCCTCCAGGCGATCCTCCCGTCGGCCAGGGTCATGAGGCACCGGCCCCGGACTTTCCAGCCCTCGAAGGGGGTGGCGCGGCCCAGACTCAAAAACCGGGACGAGT
The DNA here is from genome assembly GCA_947624585.1 of uncultured Oscillospiraceae bacterium. GTDB lineage: Bacteria > Bacillota > Clostridia > Oscillospirales > Oscillospiraceae > RUG626. Next base: position 10,301 of record CANQKZ010000023.1, read on the forward strand.
CTACGGTGAACTCCCGGTCCAGGTCGAAGACGGCGATGTTTGCAAGCTCCCCGGGCCGGATCTCCCCGCCGGGCAGGCCGAACCGTCGGGCCGGGGCGGCGCTCATGAGCTCGATGAGCCGCTCTAAAGTGACGATCTGTCCCCGCACCAGCTTTGTGTACAGCACCGGGAAGGCGCACTCCAGCCCCACGATGCCGTTGAGGCTGTGGGCAAGGCCGCCGGACTTCTCCGACGCCGCGTGGGGCGCGTGGTCGGTGGCGATCATGTCCACCGTGCCGTCGCAGATGCCCTCGATGAGGGCGTCCCGGTCCGCCTCGGAGCGGATGGGGGGATTCATGCGGAAGGCGCCGGAGTCCCGAAGCTCCGCGTCCGTCAGGGTCAGGTAGTGGGGCCCGGTCTCGCAGGTCACGTCCAGGCCCTCGAATTTGGCGAGGCGCACAAGGCTCACCGTCTCCTTTGCGGAGACGTGGCAGACGTGGTACCGGCAGCCGGTCTCCCGGACCAGCTCCAGGTCCCGCTCCACCTGCCGCCACTCGCTCTCCGGGTCGTTGGGAACAAGGCCGTGGGTCCGGGCGTACTCCCCGTTGTGGACGGCCCAGCCCTTTTGGAGCAGGCTCTCGTCCTCGGCGTGGGCCACGATGGGCCGGTCCAGCTCCCGCGCCGCCTCCATGGCACGGCGCATGAGCTCCGCGGACTGGACGCCTCTCCCGTCGTCGGAGAATCCGGCCACAAAGGGGGCCATGGCCTCCAGGTCGGCAAGCTCCGCCCCGGCCTCGCCCTTGGTGATGGCGCCGTAGGGCCGCACCGTCACGGCGGCGTCCCGGGCGATGATGTCCCGCTGGACGTTCAGATTTTCCAGGGTGTCCGGCACGGGCTTTAAGTTGGGCATGGAGCACACGGCGGTGTACCCGCCCCGCGCCGCCGCCAGGGTCCCGGTGCGGACCGTCTCCTTGTACTCGAACCCCGGCTCCCGCAGATGTACGTGGGGGTCGATGAGGCCGGGCAGGGCGGCGGCGCCATGAAAATCAAAAACGGCAGCGTCACCGCCAACTAAGAGGCCGGAGCCCATGGCGGCAACGATGCCATCGACGATCATGATATCCGCCTTCTGAAAGGCGTTCTGGTAGTAGACGTTGAGATTTTTTAAAAGGAATTTCATAGAACCTCCGGGTACGGAAACGCTCTCCTCCCCGCCGACGGCGCGGCGGGGGGAGTTGGATGCAAGAAAATCAGGAATGTCTCTCCTTCACCACGGAGAACGCCTCGTCGGCGATCTCGACGGTTTCCTCGATGTCCTCGTCGGTGAGGGAGGCGTTGATGAAGTGGTTGTGGTGGTTTGTGAAGAACACGCCCCGCTTGACGCACTCGGCGATCCACTCCTGGTGGAGCATCAGCGTGGGGTCGTCGGCGATGCGCAGATAGAAGAGGCTGGGCACGCCGGACACGTGCAGGTCGTAGCCGTATTTCAAAGCCGTGGCGATGAGGCCGTTTTTCAGCTTTGTCCCCTTGTCGATGAGAAGCTGGGGACAGTTGAGGCGCTTCATCTTCTGGATGCAGGCGATCCCGGCGGCGAAGGGCACGGCGCTCATCCAGTAGGAGCCGGTGAAGCTCAGGGACGACACCGCGTTTTTCAAAAACTCCTGCCCGCACAGAGCCGACACGTTGTAGCCGTTTGCCAGGGCCTTGCAGAAGCAGATGAGGTCCGCCTTGAAGCCGAAGTAGTGATCGGACCCGGCCAGGTCCAGACGGAACCCGGCCCGCACATCGTCGATGACGAGCACGGTCCCCGTGTCGTCGCACAGCTTCCGGACCCTCTGCCAGAAGCCCTTCAGGGGCAGCTCATTGTCGGCAAAGTTGCCGTGCATATAGGGCTGGGCGATGACGCAGGCGATCTCGCCCCTGTTCTTCTCGAATGCCTCCTGGAGCTCGTCGAAGTTGTTCCAGGTGACGTAGATGTTGTTGGCCACGTCCTCCTCCAGGATACCGGCGTAGTCGATTTTCTGGGTCCAGGGGGAGACGCCGTGGTAGTAGCCCTTGAAGAAGACGATCTTCTTCCGGTGGGTGTAGGCCCGGGCGGTCATGACGGCGCAGGTGGTCACGTCGTTGCCGTTCTTGGCGAAGAAGGCCCAGTCGGCGCAGTTGACGGTCTCCACCAGAAGGTCGGCAAAGTCCACCATCACGGGGTTGGGCAGAGTGGTGCAGTCGGATATGGCCCGCTGACGCGCGGCGGCCTCGTCCACGTCCGGGTCGTTGTAGCCCAGGACGTTGGGGCCGTAGGCGGCCATGTAGTCGATGAATTTGTTGCCGTCCAGATCCCAAAGGTAGCTCCCCTGGGCCCGGGAGGAGTACAGGGGGAACGCCTCCACGGGGATGTAGCACCCCTCGGCGGGGCCCTGGTGGCCGTAGATGCCGGAGGGGATGATCTTGCAGGCCCGCTCAAAGGCGGCGCGGGACTTGGGATATTCGTATACCTTTCTCATACTCTCACCTCACGCCAGATACATGGACACCCGGTCCAGGATCCTGTTCACATTGTCCACCATAGAGATCATGCCGCCCATGCGCACCTTGCCGGAGCCCACGCACACCACACCGTTGACCTTCCCGTCAAAGAGGTCCCGGGCGTCCCGCATACTGGCGAAGACCATCATGCTGGTGGGGTGCTCGCAGGGGGAGTGTACAGCGGTGAGCACATGGTCCCGGGCGTGGATGTACCCCTCCGGGCCGCCCTGGATAGCCATGCGCACATCGCCGTTGACGATGTAGGAGGCGGAGGCCCTGCCCACCTTGTCTTCGTTGCCGATCTGGACGATGGCGTCCAGGATCAGATGAAACATGATGGTGGTGCTGACCGTGAAGAACTGTTCGTCCTCCAGCTTCTCCGGCTCGGGCCGCAGATACTCGGTGAGCTTGTCCGTAAGCTTGGTAAATTCCCCCAGCAGGAAGGGAATCTTCGTGAAGCCCTTGGAGGGGATGGGCGTCACGGTGCCGTCGATGAGGCCGTTGAACTTCTTGCAGGAGCCGAAGGGGAGCTTGATGTCGCACTTGTCCACCCCGGGGGTCACGGTACAGACGCCGTTCTCAAACCGGATGGTCCCCTCCGGTCCGCCCTTCACAGTGATGCCGATGGCAATTTTCTTGCCCGCGATGAGCCTGTGACATCCCCCGTCCAGCTCGCAGAGCTTGGCGAGGCCGCCCAAAACCGCGTGGAGATTGATAAACGCCAGGGTCCTTTCATCCATAAGACCGCCTCCTTGTCGAAATTGGCATAGATATAAGTATTATACTCCATCAGCGCGTGCTTTTCAAGAGGGTGTGACGGATTTTAACGGGTTACCGTGATCCGGGACAGCCCGGAGCGCCCCCGGGACCGGCGCGGATCCCGCCGGAGACGGGCCGTGGGAAAACGCGGGCAGAAAACCGGTTCGCGCGGAGGAAAATCGCCGATCCCGCTTGACCCGGCGCGGCGGATGTGGTATCCTGAACACAGTTTTTCACAGGGAGGCGCTTCTATGGCTTGAGTACCCCCTGAAATAAATAATACTAATATGCAATTAAAACAAGACATTCGTGACGGCCTTTTTCGCGCCATACTTCGTCACGCGCCTTGGAAACACACAAAGTATTTCCTGTGCCGCTTCTCTTGCCTGACACGAAAAATCCTCGCCGCTCACCCGCAGGCGCGGACCAGGGCGCGGAAGATTTTTTTCGAGTTCCCGTCCTCCCTGTGGGAGAACTCCGGGTGCCACTGGACGGCCCAGAGGAAGGGGAGGTCCGGGCTGTACGCCGCCTCCACGATCCCGTCCCCGGCCATGGCCATGGGCAGGAGCGCCGGGGCCAGATTCCGGACCGCCTGGTGGTGGCAGCTGTTCACCGGAAGCGTCTCCGTATCCAGAAGGTCCCGCAGGGGCGTCCCCGGCAGGAGGCGCACCGTGTGGATGGGCCTGTCGTAGGGCGCGGGCTGATGGTGGTCCACCTCCGACGGGTGCTGGGCCGGAAGATCCTGCCACAGCGTCCCGCCCAGATGGGCGTTGATGAACTGGATGCCCCGGCAGATGCCCAGGACCGGCATCCGTGCCGCCATTGCCGCGTCCAGAAGCGCCGACTCCATCCGGTCCCGCTCGGGGCACGTCTCCCCGCACAGGGGCAGACGCTGAGCGCCGTACACCTCCGGCGACACGTCCTGGCCCCCGGCGATGATGAGCCCGTCCAGGCGCGCAAGGATCCGGGCGATGTCCTCCGGGTCCTCCGTGAGCGGGAGCATCACCGAAAGGCCCCCGGCCTCCGCCACGCCGTCCATATATCCCGGGAGCATCCACAGGCTCTCCCGGCCGTAATCCACAAGGGGCGTTATGCCGATCACAGGTTTTGCCATAATACAGTACCTCCATAAATGATGAAATGGGGTGTTTCCCGTGCGTATGCTTTTCAAGCAGCGCTTTTTCTCCTGGTTTGACAGCTACGACATCTACGACGGGGAGGGCTCCGTCCTCTACACCGTCCGGGGCCAGCTGAGCTGGGGTCACTGTCTGAAGATATTCGACCGGTACGGCGGCGAGGTGGGCACGGTCCGGGAGCGGGTCCTCACATGGCTGCCCAAATTTGAGATGTACATCGGCGACACATACGTTGGGTGCATCAGCCGGGAATTCTCCCTCTTCCGGCCGCGCTACAACATCGACTGCCGGGGCTGGCGAGTGGACGGGGACTTCATGGAGTGGGACTACACCGTCACCGACGGCGACGGCGCCCGGGTGGCGGCGGTGTCCAAGGAGCTCCTCCACTGGACGGACACCTACGTCATCGACGTGACCGACCCCCGCGACGCCCTCCAGGCGTTGATGCTGGTTCTCGCCATCGACGCGGAGAAGTGCTCGAGACAGTGAGCTCTGTCCGAGATTTTTGAAAACACAGATAAGTATGACAGGAGCGGGTCCGCGACCCGCTCCTTTGCGTGTTCCTGTATGGTTCAGCCCTCTCCGTCCCCGGCGTTGTCGCCGGTATCTCCGGTATCGCCGGTGTCTTCCGTGTCGAGATCGGTCTCCGTCCCGGCATCGGGGGTTTCTTGCGCGTCGGGATCGGTCCCGGTCCCGGTGTCCGGGTCAGCTTCGGTGTCGGGGTCCGTCCCGGTATCCGGCTCAGTTTCCGTGTCGGGGTCCGTCTCTGTGCCGGGTTCAGTTCCGGTGTCCGGTTTCGTCTCGGTGTCGGGCTCCGTCTCCGCGTCGGGGTCAGGCGGCTCCTTCACCGTGCCGTTGTTCCGGACGAACCAGCGGTAGAGGAAGGTGACCAGCTCGCTGTTCGTGACGCTGCCGCCGGGGTTGAAGACGCGGGAGCCTGTGGAGACGCCCTGCGTGATGGCGGTGGGCAGGCTGACGGCCCAGGAGACGGCGTCGGCGTAGTAGGCGCCGGCGGGCACGTCGTCGAAGACCGCCGGGGTCTCCGCCTCCGGCTCACCGGCGGCCCGGTGGAGGAAGGTCAGCGTCTCGGCCCGGGACAGGGCGCCCGCGGGGGAGAAGGTGAGAACGCCGTCCTTTTCAATGCCCGTTGTGATCCCCATCCCATAGGCCCAGAGGGCGGCGGTATAGCAGGAGTCGGCGGCGGAGATGTCGGCGAAGGGGTTCTCCGTGACGGTGGGCGCGAGTCTTCCGGCGGCCTTCCACAGGTACTCCACCACGGCGGCGCGGGAGGCGCCCTCCGTGGGGGCGAAAAGGCCGGAGGAGGTGTCCGCCAGTCCCGCCCCGGCGGCCCACAGCGCGGGCTCGTAGTAGAAAGCGCCGGGGTACACGTCATGGTAGGGGTTTGCGCCGGAGTCCGCCCGCGTCAGGCGCACGAAGCCGTACTTCCCGTCCGGTCCACGCACCGCCAGGATGTCCGAGACGCCCCGGACGGAGCGCACGGCGGAGGCGCCGCCCGTGAGATCGGAGAAGTACACCTCCGGGGCCAGCGTCTCGGAGCCCCGGATCCACGGCAGGACGCCGTCCACAGGCGTATCCAGCACGCACCAGGCGCGCAAGGCGCCGTCCGCCACCACGCCCATGTCGGAGCTCACCTGACTCCCCACCGCGACGCCCGTCGGCGACACGCCCTCGGGGGCCTCCACGCCGTAGCGGTTGTTGGAGGTATCCACATAGCAGAAAACGCCCGAGGACACGGCCCCGGCCAGACCGTCGACGAAGGCGGTGAGGTAGTCGTACACAAAGGGGATGACGGCCGCGCCTTTTTTATCCACGGCCCCGTATCTGCCCAGGGCGTCCCTCACCACCCAGAGCCCGTCGGAGAAGAAGACGCCGTCGGCCATGTAGCGGAAATCCGTGTACCCGGCGGCCACCCGCCAGCCCAGCGTCCCGGCGTCCAGCATCCCGTAGGTGATGACGGGGGAGCCGTCGATAGTATAGGCGGTGTATCTCGCGCACATGAGTCCGTCCACAGGGGGATAGAGGGCGGTGACGCGGTTGAGCTTTTCGCCGTACTCATACTCCGTGGGCGTGAGGCCCGGGAAGCTCCGGGCGATGGAGCCGTCCAGGATGTTCATCAGGAAGAAGACGCTGGGGGAGCCGGAGACCGCGCCCCGCAGCTCCATCACCACCTTGCCGTCGACGCACAGGGGAGTGGAGGCGGCGCAGGCGGATTTTTCGGTGATCCACCACATTCCCTTCTCCTGGCACTCATAGATGAGAGCGCCAAGCTCCTGCTCGTTGGGGCGCATTTCACAGCCGTTGGCGCAGATGACGCGCCCGCCCACCACCATGGCGCCGTCGTTGAAGCGGACGGAGCCGTATTCGGCGGGATCGAAGTCCGCCGCCGTCTCATAGATGGGGAAGGCGCGGTCCACGGCGGTGTCCACATATTGCAGACGCATCTCGCCGCCGTTTTTGTCGACGCGGTACATCACCTTCAGATCCCGCACCGGCGCGTCGGCGGTCCACCAGGCGGAGGGGTCGGGGCCGAATTCGGTCTTCATTACCAGGGCGTACCCCTCGTGGAAGGGCCAGGCGTAGTCGTAATTGAAGCCGATGGCCGTGTCGCCCGTCTCGTCTATGTAGCCCCACTTGCCGTTGAGCTTCACGGCGGCGAGCCCGTCGGAGAAGGGGGAGACGGCCTCGTAGATGTTGTCCGTCACCCGCGTGACCGAGGCGTCCACCGCGGCCGTCGCGGCGGGCGAGAGCGTGAACATCATCACAAACGCCAGAATGACCGGCATGATCCTTTTCATTTTCCGTTGACCTCCTTATAAAGTACAAGGGAACTTATACAAATATTCAATTAAAACGAGACATTTAGCGATGAGGATTTTTCGTGTCAGGCGAGGAAGGCGGCGCCGGGAATACTGTATGTATTTCCGAGCCGCGTGACGAAGCATGACCCGAAAAAGATCATCGCAAATGTCTTATTTTGATTGAATATTAGCATTACGCAAAGGAACCTCTGAACAAATCGACGTGCCGAGATTGACGAGCAGATTTTTCGCCAGATCGATACTAATACTCAACTAAAACCAGCCATTCGCGACGGTCTTATTCGCGCCATACTTCGTCAAACGGCTTGGAAATACATACAGTATTTCCTGCGCCGTTTCCCTCGCCTTCCGCGAAAAATCATCGCCGCTCGGTGTCTGGTTTTAGTCGAGTATTAGTATAAGGCAAATAATTGCAGGAATACTTTGTGTATTTCAAGATTTTTTGACGAGATATGGCGGAAAAGATGCCGTCAAGATCGGCGCGGTGATTTGTTCAGAGGTTGCCAAGGATATTTTAACGCTTCAAAGCCGAAAAGGCAAGTGCTTTTGACAAAATCATCGCCCCGGCAGGCAACCGCCCGCCGGAGCAATGCGAAAACCGTATCAGTCCCCCGTGAAGAGGGCCGGGATCTCCCGCAGGTCCCGGACTGTGTACGTCTCCCGCCCCGTGGGGACGGCGGGGCTTGTTGGCGGCAGGTAGAGGACGCTCCCCACCCCGGCGTTCTCGGCGCATTGGATGTCGATGGGCCGGTCGCCGATGTAAAAGGTCCGACGTTTGTCCAGACGGTACCGCTCCGTAAGCGCGTTGATGCCGTCCGGCGCCGGTTTGCGCGGCAGTCCCGCCTCGGAGGTGAGGGCGCCCCGGAAGTACCGGAGGACGCCGTATTTTTCCAGCACCTCCAGGGACACCCGGCTGTTGTGGGTGTACACCCAGGAGGGGACCCCGGCCTCCCAAAGGGTTCGCAGCGTCTCCGCCGCCCCGTCCATGAGCCGGATCTCGCCGTTGCGGGCACGATCCAGCCCGTCCACCCGGAGCCACAGCCGCCAGCCGTCCAGCCCCCGCTCCTCGCCGATCTCCCGAAGGACGCTCCGCACGGACCCGGCGATGATCCGCCGGTGGAGCTCCCCGCGCTCAACGCGGACCCCCGCCTCCTCCAGAGCCCGGGCGGTGCTGTCCAAAATCACCCCGTAGGAGTCCAGGAGCGTCCCGTCCAGGTCCCAGATGAGGGCCGTCATCGAAGCTGTCTCCGCCGGGACAGGTTCAGCGGCCCCTCCTGCATCTCGCCGATCATGTCCAGGGACTTGCCCAGGCCGTAGGCCACGCACATATCCGCGTCGTCGGCGATGCGTGTGCTGATGCTGGTGGAGCTCTCGATAAGCCGGTCGAAGCCCCAGAGCTGCGCCCCGCCGCCGGTGATGACGATGCCGTTTTCGGAGATGTCCGCCACCAGCTCCGGCTGGGTGTTCTCCAGCACCCGGTGGATGGCCTCCAAAATCTGCTCGCTGACCTCGTCGAAGGCGTCGATCATCTCCGTGGAGCTGACGGACACCGTCCGGGGAAGCCCGGTCATCAGGCACCGGCCCTTGACCTCCAGGCTCATCTCGTCGGGCTTGGGGAACACGCACCCGATGGCGCGCTTCAGGTCCTCCGCCGTGGTCTTGCCCACCAGAAGGTTGTGCTTCTTGCGGATATATTTGATGATGGCCTCGTCAAAGGCGTCCCCGGCCGTCTTGATGGACTCCGACCGCACAACGCCGGAGAGGGACACCACCGCGATGTCCGTGGTGCCCGCGCCCACGTCCACCACCATGTGGCCCTCCGCCTTGGAGATGTCCACCCCCGCGCCGATGGCCGCCGCCACGGGGGCTTCCATCAGGTACACCTTCCTGGCCCCGGCCCGGATTCCCGCGTCGATGACAGCACGCTCCTCCACCTCGGTGATGCCCGAGGGCACGGAGATCACCACGCGGGGCTTCAGGAGGCTGAAGGAGATCACCTTCCGCAGAAGCTCCCGTACCATCCGCTCCGTCATGTCGAAGTCGGAGATCACCCCGCCGGACAGCGGGTGGATGGCCGCGATGTTCCCCGGCGTGCGCCCCAGCATCCTCTGGGCCGCCGCGCCCACCTTCAAAAGCCGCCCCGTGTTCTTGTCCATGGCCACCACCGACGGCTCCCGGGTGACGATCCCCTTGCCCCGGACCGCCACGGCCACCGTGGCCGTGCCCAGGTCGATGCCTATGTCGCGTCCAAATATCATTATTCCAACCCTCCGTATCAGGTTCTTCTATAGTATACCCAGGTATATGGATTGTTTTTCCATATTTTTAGCTTTTCTGGCGGCGGCCAGCGTCAGGCACGCCACGTCCTCGGCCCCGGCCATCAGCAGGATCCGGGAGCACTCGGACAGGGTCGCCCCGGTGGTGTAGATGTCGTCGACGAGCAGGACGTTCTTCTCCCGCACCGTCTCCGGCTCCGCCGCCTCGAAGGCACCCAGCACGTTGGCGGGCCTGGCCTCCCGGCCCGCGAGTTTGGAGTTGGCGCCGGTGTGCCGCGATTTGCGGAGCGCCCGCGCGAGCGGCAGGCCCAGCCGCGCCGCCGTCTCCCTGGCCAGAAGCTCGCTCTGGTCGAAGCCCCTCTTCCGGAGCCGCTGACGGCTGACGGGCACCCACGTGATGAGATCGAAGGGCCCCTCCAGCGATTCCCCGGCGCACTCCGCCATGAGCCGGGCGAAGGGCGCGGCGTACCCGCGGCGGCCGTGGAATTTGTACCGCAGCACGGCCTCCCGGACGGATTTCTCGTAGTAGAGCGGCGCCGCCGCCTGGGAGAAGAACTCCCCGCGCCCGCGTATCTTCCCGCACCGGGGCAGGTCCCGCAGACAATCCGGGCATATGTCCCCGGCCTCCAGCCTCTTTCGGCAGAAGACGCACCGGGGCGGGAACAGGAGATCCAGCAGGCGTTCTGTGAGCTTCATGCGCCCGCCTCCCCGGCGAGCCGCGCCCGGAGGCCCGAGTAGCGCCGCTGGCGGCGGTCGTTGGCCACCATGGCGGCGAACACGTCCGGTCCCCCGGCCACTACCAGCAGCTCCCGCGCCCTGGTGACGGCGGTGTATAGGAGCCCCCGCGTCACCAGCCCCGGCGGGCACTTGGGCAGGGCCAGGATCACGGCCCGGTATTCGCTGCCCTGGGACTTGTGGACGGTGACGGCGTAGGCCAGCTCCAGATCGGTCATCTGATCGAAGGGATAGGGCACCAGCCGGTCCTCGAACCGCAGATAGGCCGCCTGGGCATCGTGGTCGATGTCCTCGATGTACCCCACGTCGCCGTTGTAGATGCCCGCCCCCGGCTCGCCCCGGAGCGCCGCCTCTCCGTCTTCGCCCTTCGGCACGGAGGCGCCGCGCACCCACATGATATCGTAGTTGTTCCTTGTCTGCATCACCCGGTCGCCCACCCGGAAGGTGATATTTCCCATCTGCTTCTCCTTCTTGTCCGGGCTGGCCGGGTTCAGCGCCTCCTGGATGGCGGCGTTCAGCTCCCGGGTGCCCCCGCCGTACTTGCGGGAGGGGGAGAGGACCTGGATGTCCCCGGCGGGGATGTTCATGTTTTGGGGAAGTCTCCGGGAGATGAGCTCCGTCACCGTCTTTGTGACGGATTCGGCGTCGTTGCGCTTCAAAAAGAAGAAATCCCCCCCGGTGTTTTTGAGGCTGGGCACCTCCCCGTGGTTGATCTTGTGGGCGTTCTTGACGATGGCGCTCTGCTGGGCCTGCCGGAAGATGTCCGTAAGGCCGATGACCGGCACCGCGCGGCTGCGGATGATGTCCCCGAACACATTCCCCGGCCCCACCGAGGGCAGCTGGTCCGCGTCTCCCACCATCACGAGGCGGCAGGATACCGGCATGGCGTCCAGAAGCGCCGCCATCAGCTTCAAGTCCACCATACTCGTCTCGTCCAAAATCACCGCGCCGCACTCCAGCGGGTCGGCGGCGCACTTTTCAAACTCCCGGCCCTGCTCCCCGGCCTCGGGCATCCCCGCGCCCAGGAGGCGGTGGACAGTCTGGGCCTCCCGGCCCGTAAGCTCCGTGAGTCTTTTCGCGGCCCGGCCCGTGGGGGCGGTGAGAAGGGTGTCGATGCCCATCTCGTCGTAAAGGCCGATGATCCCCCGGACCGTGGTGGTCTTTCCCGTGCCGGGCCCGCCGGTGAGGACCATCACCCGGCCCTTTGCCGCCATCTCCAGGGCCATCCGCTGCTTGTCCGCGAAGCGGATGCCGCACCGGTGCTCCGCCCGCGCCATCAGCACCTCCAGCCCCGGCGTGTCGTCCACCGGCGTCCGGGCCATCAGGGAGAGCCTCCGGGCCACCTCGTATTCCGCCTCGCGCATATCCGCCATGTACACCGCGTCCACACCGGCCACCCGCTCCGTCACCGTCTCGCCGGTGTCCGAGAGCGCCGAGAGCGCCCGCTCCACGGGCTCCGCCTCCACCTCCAGAAGCTGGGCCGTGGCGGCGGCCAGCTTGTCCTTCGGCAGGAAGACGTGGCCGTTGCCCTCGTTGTGCCGCAGCTCGAAGACGACCCCGGCGGAGACACGCTCCATACAGTCCGGGGCGAAGCCCAGATTCTGCGCCAGCCTGTCGGCGGCGAAGAAGTCCATGCCAAAGTACGGGTCCGCCAGCACGTAGGGGTTTTCGGTGATCACCGTCTCCGCGTCGTCGCCGTAGGTCCGGTAAAGCCGCGCGGCGGCCACGGGCCGGACGCCGTTGTCGGCCAGGAACTCCATGAGCCGCCGCATCCCCGTCTGCTGGCGGAACCGCTCCTGGATCTCCTCCGCCTTTTTGAGGGTGATGCCCCGGATCTTCGCCAGCTCCTCCGGGGAGTTCTCGATGATCTCCAGGCTCTTCTCGCCAAACTGGGAGACGATGAGCCGCGCCAGCTTCACCCCGATGCCCTTGATGGCGCCGGAGGCAAGATAGTCGAATATGGCGCCGCTGCCCTCGGGGAGACTGCGCTCCGCATGCTCCGCCTTGAACTGCTGGCCGTAGGAGGCGTGGGAGGTCCAGCTCCCGTAGAGCCGCAGCCCCTCCCCGGCCGCCACCCCGGGCAGGGTCCCCACGGCTGTCACCGTCTCGTCCCCCGCCCGGATCTTCAGCACCGTGTAGCCGTTCTCCGGGTTCTGGAAAATGACGGCCTGCACGGTGCCTTCTATACAAGTAAGCTCAATCTCGTCCATCGGTACTCCCTGTGTCTTCGGTAAATTTCAGTTCCTTCGTGATCTCCGCCCCGTACCGGGCGGCAAGAAGTTGGGCCCTTCTGAGCGCGTCGCCGCTCATGCCCTCGTCGAGTATGTACAGATCCGTCCTGGCGCCCCACGGCTCCCGCATGGCGGCCTCCAGGCCCGCCGCGTCGCCGGTGCAGCGGAAGACGGTCACCGGTTGGACACCCGGGGTGGCAAATTTCTTCGGCAGAGTGGACCTGACCAGCAGTATGACGCCGATAACGGCCGCCGCCAGGGCTATGCCCAAAATGGTTTCTGTCAGCAATCGGAACACCCCCTCTTTGGCAGTCTATGCGGCTGCCGGAAGATTTGCTCCGGGGCCGCGCGGGCCTTTTTCCGGGTGCCCGGCAGAATTGCCAGGGGGTGTTCTTCTTTTCTCTCTTTTGTTCCGTGGGCGCTGGCCCACTGCACAAAAGAGAGAAAAGGCCGGTGTTGGGGTCGGCGATGGTCCGGGGTTGGCGCTTCGTAACGCGGGTCGGCTTCCGCATCCCGTGTCGGTGGGTCTGGGTGGAACCATTTCCGCGCGGTCCTTTGTCGAATAGGCTCTGCATCAACTTCGCTTGGCCGCTTACGCTGGAGGTTGTTGATGGGTGGGCGGCTCTGTTTGGGGCCGCGCTTTGTGGGTGGGGGTTGTGTCGTTTCGGTAGGGGTGCGGCTATTTTTCGTGGCTCCCATCTATTATTCTTGGCTCTCTTTGAGTTGCAGATAAATTTGGATGGTACTTGACAAATGGGGGGGAGGGGCGTATAATAAAAGGGTGGAAGCCCGCAAAACGTTGCTTGGTACCACAGTCAAACATTTCACTTACAGGCCGGGGGCCTACCCCCAAACCCGCAGTGAGCCGTCTGCTTGCGACAGACGGCTCACTTATTCTTTCTCGACATGATGTACACGTAAACCGCGAACACAAGGCTCACGATGCTACACACACTGCCTACGTCAGACAAAGTGACTATGTATCTCACCTCCCCGGGATCGATTTCCCGCGAAAGTAAAACACTCGCCTCCATTCCGCTTTCGCGGGACTCGGGCACCGTCAACGTACCGCATAACGCGTCGGACTTCCACGGCTGTATTATACAGCCGTGATACTTTTTTGTCAATTAAAATCTTTTTCAAAATGAATTTCCAAAGGAAAGATATTTTGAAAAACCTTTTTGATCCGTGCGACGCACCACCCCGGACGACACACACACAAACCGGGCCCCACAACAACCTCCATCGCAGCGCGGCCCAAAACAGAGCCACCCACCTACCGACCACCACCAACGTAAGCGGCCAAGCGAAGTTGATGCCGGAACCAATTAAGTCTTCGTCCCGCGCGGCTATGGTTCCTCCCAGACCTACGACACGCCGCCGCGGAAGCCGACCCGCGTTACGAAGCGCCAACCCCGGACCACCGCCGCCCCCAACACCGGCCTTTTCTCTCTTTTACTTCTTTTCTCTCTTTTGTGCAGTGGGCAAAAGGCCCACGGAACAAAAGAGAGAAAAGAAGGCCCCCCTCCGGCAGTGCTGCCGGACACACAGTTCAACCCCCGGAGGGCAGTTCCGAATCTTCCACAGCCTTGGATTCCTCCAAGGTCTTCGCCTGCTCCATATGTTTGATCTCCCAGTGGATCAAAAAAGTCAAAGACGCCCGCAGGACGATGATACAGGCGACGACGGCGATCTCCTGGATGGTCTGGACGATGACGGTGCGCAGGATCTCGCCGCCCAGCTTGAAGGACAGGGCCGTGGCCATGCCCTGGGCCAGGTTGAGGCGCATCTCCGGGTCGCGCTTGATGTACCCGATGACGCCCTGGATCCCGTCGATGATGAGGACGATGACACCTATGTACTCGAAGAGCAGGATGCCGTAGCTGATGACGTGGTGGAGGATCTCTTCCAAAATGTGTACCATGCGGGTGCCTCCTTATTTTTTGTCAAAATGTACGTTCAGGTGCGGGTAGGTCATCTGGACGCCCGTCTCCTCAAAGGCGGAGCGGATGTTCTCCATGAGGGCGCATTTGGAGGCGAACCACACCGGCGTCTGCGCCCAGACCAGCACCATGTACTTGATGGCGGAGTCCCCGTACTCCTTGACGGCGATGATGGGCTCCGGGTCCAGCAGCAGGCCCTCCGTCCGGTCGATGGCCTTCATGACGGCGATCTTGACGGCGGCGGCAGAGTCGGCGTAGGAGGCGCAGATGTCCAGGTCGATGCGGCGCGTGTCGTGGGCGGTGAAGTTCTCCACCTTGGAGTCCGCCACGGTGGAGTTGGGGATGTGGACCTCCCGGCCGTCGGGGACGCGGATGATGGTGTAGAAGAGGCCAACGTCCTGCACCGTTCCGGCGGTGCCGCCGATGTCCACCCAGTCCCCGGCGGAGAAGGGGTGGGTCCCCAGAATGGTGATCCCGGAGAAAAGGTTCGTCAGGATGTTCTGCACCGACAGCGACAGCGCCAGGGACACCACCGAGACGATGGCCACCAGGCTGTCCATGGGGATGCCCAGCTTGGCGCAGACGATGAGTACGATGATGACCCACAGCAGGACCCCGATGGAGGACCGGAGGAACCCCTTGATGGAGGCGTCCAGCTTGCTCTTGGCGAAAGCCTTGTCCACCAGCTTGAGCATCACGCGGCGCATGAGGATGCAGACCACCAGCAGCACCACCGTCCCCAGCAGGAGGCTCAGCGTCAGGTCGCCCAGGTGGATCTCGTCCAGGATCTCAAATATCTCCAGCTTTCCGAATTTATCCAGACCGTTCTCTATCGTTTCCATCTCTTGTCCCTCCGGTCATTTCATTTCCATAAGGTCGTAGGGCGTCCCCTGGTAGACGAAGTGGTTGATCCAGTTGGAGTAAAGCAGATTCGCGTGTCCCCGCCAGCGGACGATGGGCTCCCGGGTGGGGTCGTCGTCGGGGAAGTAGTTTTTGGGCACCTCGATGGGAAGACCCTGGCTGAGGTCCCGCAGGTACTCGTTTTTCAGGGTGTTGGGGTCGTACTCGGAATGGCCGGTGACGAAGATCTGCCGCCCGCCCCGGGTGCTCATCACGTAGACCCCGGCCTCCTCGGAGGACGCCAGGATGCGCACGCCGGGGATCCGCTCCACGTCCTCCCGGCGGACGGTGGTGTGGCGGGAGTGAGGGGCGTAGAACACGTCGTCAAAGCCACGCATGAGGATGGAGCGCCTGTACTCCACATGATGGGGAAAGACGCCGAAGAGCTTCTTCTCCAGCGGATACTTGGGTACCCCGTAGTGGTAGTAGAGCCCCGCCTGGGCGCCCCAGCAGATGTGGAAGGTGGAGTATACGTTGGTCCTGCTCCACTCCATGATCTCGCAAAGCTCCGGCCAGTAGTCCACCTCCTCGAATTCCAGCTTCTCCACCGGCGCGCCGGTGATCACAAGACCGTCGAACCGCTCGGCCTTCACCTCGTCGAAGGTCTTGTAGAAGGCGATCATGTGGTCCTCGGAGGTGTGCATGGCCTTATGGGTGCTGGTCTGCAAAAGGGTCAGCTCCACCTGGAGGGGCGTGTTGCCCAGGAGGCGGGCCATCTGCGTCTCCGTGGCCACCTTGGTGGGCATCAGGTTCAGAAGCGCGATCCGCAGAGGGCGGATGTCCTGGGTGACGGCCCGGGTCTCCGGGATCACGAAGATGTTCTCGTCGTGGAGCGTCTGGGTCGCGGGAAGTTCGTTTGGGATCTTGATGGGCATAGTGATTACCTCTATATGATGTGGGTGATGTGGAACGTGAATAATATATAATGTATTGCACGGGCGGCGACCGCCGGAAATCGCTGGCCCGGCCGTCCGGGAGGCGAAGCCCGTGGCTTTTTCCGCGCGATGTCTTTTTCATTTTTTGACGGAATATGGCGGAAAATCCGCCGCCGGGATCGGCGCGGCGATTTTTTCGAAGATTCCTTTGTTTCATTATAAGTTATTCCGTAACTTTTTGCAATAGGGAACCTTCGAATAAATCGAAGCGCCGCCGGAACGGGCGCGGCGAACGGCTCCGGGGTATTTATACTGTAAAATTGGAAAAGACTAAATCGGCGAAATATTCCATTTAATCCCGGAAAAATAGCAATAATCCCCATAATTCGACAAAAGATTGATACAATTTTACGATTTTTTCATTTTTCACAGAAAAAATTTTGGAAAAAATATTGACAAATACCGATAAAATGTTACAATAATTACAAGGCCGAATGTCGGCCAAAAATATGGAGGGGATTTACATGAAATCAACAGGCATCGTGAGGAAGGTTGACGAGCTCGGAAGGATCGTCATACCCATCGAACTGCGCAGGACGCTGGACATAGCCGAAAAGGATTCCCTTGAGATCTATGTTGACGGCGAGCGGATCATCCTGGCAAAGCATGAGGACTCCTGCATCTTTTGCGGCAAGACCAGAAACCTCAACCAGCATAAGGGCAAGAACATCTGCGACACCTGCTATGAGGAGCTCAGGCACGAGTGATCGAGAAACACCGGAAAGTAAAAAAAGGGGCTGTGAAAAAAGTCCCGTAAAAAAGGAAGAGAGTTACCAAGGATCCCCTGGCAACTCTCTTCCTTTTTTG
>CANQKZ010000024.1 GCA_947624585.1 uncultured Oscillospiraceae bacterium
CCGTTGAATGGAAAGCAGACGCGAATTGGAAAGACGGTGTACTTGGAAAATTGCCGGAAAACGAAGACGCGGACCGCCCGGGCGATGCCCGGGCGGTCCGCATATATCATATATTGTCTGCTTATTTCTTGCTCTTCACGCTCTCCACGATGCCCTCGGCGAGGCCGGCGAGGCCCTGGATCTCGGAGGGGATGATGATCTTGGTAGCCTGGCCGTTGGCGGCGGCGGCGAAGGCCTCCAGGGCGCGGATCCTGATGACGGCGTCGGTGGGGCTGGCCTCGTTTAAGAGCTTCAGGCCCTCGGCGGTGGCCTGCTGGACCTTGATGATGGCCTCGGCGCGGCCCTCGGCCTCCAGAATGGCCGCCTGCTTCTTGGCGTCGGCCCGGAGGATGGCGGACTCCTTCTCGCCCTCGGCGGAGAGGATGGCGGCGCGCTTTTCGCCCTCGGCCTTCAAAATGGCCTCGCGGCGCTCGCGCTCCGCTTTCATCTGCTTCTCCATGGCGTTCTGGATCTCCTTGGGAGGCAGGATGTTCTTCAGCTCCACCCGGTTGACCTTGATGCCCCAGGGGTCCGTGGCCACGTCCAGGATGGAGCGCATCTTGGAGTTGATGATGTCGCGGCTGGTGAGGCACTGGTCCAGCTCCAGGTCGCCGATG
This sequence comes from uncultured Oscillospiraceae bacterium, assembly GCA_947624585.1. Classification (GTDB taxonomy): domain Bacteria; phylum Bacillota; class Clostridia; order Oscillospirales; family Oscillospiraceae; genus RUG626. Next base: position 657 of record CANQKZ010000024.1, read on the forward strand.
ATGTTACGGAGCGTGGTGGCGGAGAGATTCTCGATGGCGGTCATGGGATTCTCGATGCCGTAGGTGTAGAGCTTGGGGTCGGTGATCTCAAAGTAGACAACGGTGTCGATCTGCATGGTGACGTTGTCCTTTGTGATCACGGGCTGGGGCGGGAAGTCCGCCACCTGCTCCTTCAGGGAGACGACCTTCGCCACCCGCTCGATAAAGGGGATCTTGAAGTGGAGCCCCACGCTCCAGGTGGTGGAGTAGGCGCCCAGCCGCTCGATGACGTAGGCCCGCGCCTGCTGGACGACCCGAATGCTCCGGGCCACGATGACGATGACCACAAGCAGGATGACGATAAGAACAAATTCCAAGGGTCCCATAGTTTTACCTCCGTTAATTTAAAATTTTATGGATATTTCCGAACCGCGCGAGGCGGTGTATTACCGTTCCCCGGCCTCCGCCGTCTCCATCGCGGGCTCCACGATGAGTTTCACGCCCTGGATGGAGGAGACGCGCACAAAATCCCCGGCCGCGATGTTCACGCCGGTGAGGCTCCGGGCCGTCCACTCCCTGCCGGAGACTGTGACGGCGCCGGTCCCGGCGATATTGTCTATGTCCTCCGTCACCGGGCAGATGACGCCCAGGAGCCGGTCTGCGTTGGTGGGCTTCTTGCGGACCTTGATCATCCTCCGGGCGAGGGGACGGACGCACACCAGCACAACGCCGGACACCGCCAGGAACACAGTCACCTGTATGACGAAGGTGGCCCTCAGCGCCGTCGCGATCAGCGCCGCGCAGGCGCCCACGGCAAACCAGATGGACACCAGCCCCACCGTGGCCGCCTCAAGTCCCAGGAACGCTATCATCACAACGATCCAAAACAACATCTCCACAGCTCTCCTTTCGGTTGGATACGGTCATTATACCACATCTGGCGTTTAAAAGATAGATGTAGATTTATATTTTTTTGACATTTTTTGATGAGCGGGCTTTCCCAGGAAAAATGTAATATTTTTCCAACCTCGTTCGACATGCTTTTCACCCCGGACGGCCTATAATAGGGACATCCTGGGCCGGGGGGCGGTGGATTGCGGGTCATATACGCGGATGAGCTGGTGGTGACGAACCTTTTGATGGACTACCTTCTCCTGATCGTCACGGCGCGGATCGCGGGGACGCCGGTGCGCAGGCTCCGGGCCCTGCTGGCGGCGGGGATCGGCGCGGCCTACGCCCTGGCGGCGGCGATGTCCGGCGGGCGGGTGATGACCTCGGCGGCGCTGAAGGCGGCTGTGGGGGCGGCGATGGCGCTCATCGTTTTCGGCGTCTCGGCGGGGACGGCGCGGGTGACGCTCCTGTTCTTCGCCCTGTCCGCCGCCTTCGCCGGGGCGGTGATGGCGGGGGCCATGGTCCGGGGCCAGGGCGTCCGGGGCGCGGCGTTGGGCGCGGTCAGCCCCCTGACTCTGCTGATGGCCTTCGGCGTCCTCTACGCGCTCTTCACCGCCGCCTTCGGGGTGCTGGGGCGAAGACGCCTCGCGGGGGGCACCTCGCGCCTGACGCTGACACGGGGCGGCCGGAGCGTCACGGTGACGGCGCTTCTGGATACGGGCAACTCTCTGCGTTCCCCCTTCTCAGGAAGGCCCGTCACCGTCTGCGACCTTACGGCGGTGGAGCCTCTGCTTTCAAAGGAGGCCGTACATATCCTCCGCTCGGAGACCGACGCCGCCCAAGCGCTCTTAAAGCTCCACGAGGCGGGGGAGAGCGCCTTCTTCCCCGTGCCCTACGCCGCCGTGGGAAGGTCCGGCGGGATGCTGGTGGCCTTCCGCCCGGACTCCGCCCGCCTCCGGGGCCGGACCGTCGACTGCGCCATAGCCATCGACGCCGCCGGTTCGGTCCGTGGCCAGGGCTACTCCGCCATCGTGGGCGTGCAATGATCTTTTATAGGAGGGAATCTGTTTGCGACTTCTCCTGCGATTTCAACTTTTGTTCGTCCGTCTCCGGGCTGTGCTCTTTCCGGAGAGCGTCCACTACATCGGCGGCCCCGACTACCTGCCCGCGCCACTGCCCAAGGCGGAGGAGCGGGAGGCCCTGGCGGAGCTGCTGGCGGGCTCCCGGGAGGCCCGCGACAGGCTCATCGAGCACAATCTGCGCCTGGTGGTGTACATCGCCCGAAGGTTCGAGAACACCGGGGTCAATTTAGAGGACCTGATCAGCATCGGCACCATCGGCCTCATCAAGGCCATCAGCACCTTCGACGGGGGCAAGAACATCCGCCTTGCGACCTACGCCTCCCGGTGCATCGAGAACGAGATCCTGATGTACCTGCGGAAGGTGACGCCGCTCCGGTCCGAGGTCTCCCTGTCCGAGCCGCTGAACACCGACTGGGACGGCAACGAGCTCCTGCTGTCCGACATCCTTGGCACCGACAACGACATGGTGATGCGCCCCATCGAAGACGACGTGGACCGCCAGCTCCTCAGGGAGGCCCTGTCCAAGCTCACGGACCGGGAAAAGACGCTGATCACCCTGCGCTACGGCCTCACCGGCGGAAAGGAGCTTACCCAGAAGGAGGTGGCGGACAGGCTGGGCATCTCCCAGTCCTACATCAGCCGCCTGGAGAAGCGGATCATCGCCCGGCTCCACCGGGATATGTCCCGCAAGCTCAGCGACGCCGGGTGAAATGACGTGTATAGTTGATATTGGTATCCAATCAAAACAAGACATTCGCAACGGTCTTTTTCGCGTCATACATCGTCAGACCGCTTGGAAATACATACAGTATTCCCTGCGCGTTCTTCCTCGTCTGACACAAAAATCCTCGCCGCTCGGTGTCTTCTTTCAATTGGATATTAGTATTAGTATGAAAATATATGCACGAAGGAGGAAAAACATGGTAAGGACCTTGACGGGCATCGCGCTTCTTTTCGGCTGTCTGCTGGCCTCCGGCGCGTCGTTTCAACCGGCGCTCCCGGCGCGGGACGGCATCACCGTCCATGTGGACGGGCGGGAGGTGAACACATACGGGCTTGTCACCCTGGAGAACGGGCGTCTCTGGGGGCCGCTGACGCCCATTGCCCTCACCATGGGCGCGGACCAGGTGACGGTGGACGAGGAGACGGGGGAGATCCTGGTCCTCCACGGGGACAGGACCCTCCGGGCGAAGGTGGGGGAGGAGGTGATGGAGGCGGAGGGCCGGTGCTTCTACGCCCCCGGCGGCGTCCGGCTCCGCTCCGGGGACGCCGTGGTGCCCCTCACTGCCCTGGAGGACTTTTTCAGCGCCTATCTGGGGTATGACGAGGAGCTGCGGCTTGTGGACCTGACCCTCTCCGGCAAGGAGATGGAGCCGGGGGAGGACTTCTATGACCGGGAGGAGCTGTACTGGCTGTCCCGCATCGTGGAGGCGGAGGCGCGGGGCGAGCCGCTGGAGGGCAAGATCGCCGTGGCCAACGTGGTCCTGACCCGCACCGTGGACCCGGATTTCCCCTCTACGGTGAAGGAGGTCATCTTCGACACCGTGGGCGGCGTCCAGTTCTCCCCGGCCTACTCCGGCTCCATCGAAAACGACCCCGGCGAGGAGTCGGTACTGGCCGCGAAGCTGGCTCTGGACGGAGAGTACGTGGTCCGCGCCCTCTACTTCTCCATGACCAAATTCGCCGACACCTGCTGGGCCTCCCGCCACTGCCAGCGCGTAGCCACCCTGGGCGGCCACGTATTTTTCGCGTAAACGGGACGGCCGCGTCGGCGGCTGTCCTTATACTTAATTCAATCAATTAGTATTATTTCGAAAATCCTGATTCAGACACACAAATTTGCGGCCCGTCCCGAAATTTCGGGGCGGGCCGCTTATGAAGGGGGTAAAATGAAAGGAGCGGTCAGAAGTTGACGGTGACCTCGGCTGTCAGGCAGTCGCGGGAGCTGCCGCCTGCGTGGATGCGGAAGAGGCCGGACTCGGTGACGTACTCACCGGCGTCGTTGTAGAAGCCCATGTCGGCCTTCTTCAGCGTCAGGGTCACGGATTTCGTCTCGCCGGGGGCGAGTTTTACTTTCGTAAAGCCGCGAAGCTCCTTCACGGGGCGGACGATGGAGGCGGTCACGTCCTGCATATAGAGCTGGACGGTCTCCACGCCCTCGCGGCCACCGGTGTTGGTCACACGGACGGCGGCGCGAAGCTCGTCGCCCGCGTCCTCCACGGTGAGATCGCTGTATGTAAAGCTTGTGTAGCTCAGACCGTAGCCGAAGGGGTACAGGGGCTCAAATCCCGCGTCCATGAACCGGGAGGTGAACTTGCTGCGCCCGCCGGGACGGCCGGTGTTCATGTGGTTGTAGTAGATGGGGCACATACCCGTGACGGCGGGGAAGGAGGAGGCCAGGCGGCCCTCCGGGTTCTTCCCGCCCAGGAGGACGTTTGCCACGGCGGGACCCATCTCCACGCCCAGGTGCCAACACTCCAAAATGGCGGGCACGTGCTCGGCCTCCCACTTGAGGGCCAGGGGGCGTCCGTTCATGAGGCACGCCACCACGGGCTTGCCGGAGGCCAGAAGCTTCCCCAGAAGCTCCCGCTGACGGCCCGGCAGGGTGATGTCCGCCCGGGAGGCGGCCTCGCCGGACATGGCGTCGGTTTCGCCCACCACGGCCACGATCACGTCGCCGTATTGGCAGGCGGCCTCCACATCGTCCCGGTTAATTTCAGTTTCCGGGCCGCAGCATGGGAAGTATTTAAGCTCCGCCCCGGCCCGCTCCAGGCCCTCCTTGATGGAGACGCAGTCGGACTCCCGCCAGCTCATGGCCCAGGCGCCGATGATCTCCTCCCGGGAGGCGGCCAGCTGCCCCACCAGGCTGATTTTTTGGGATTTTTTGAGAGGAAGGATATCCCCCTCGTTTTTGAGAAGGACGATGGCCTTTTCGGCGGCCTCCCGGGCCAGGGCGCGGTGCTCCTCCGGCAGGACCTCGTACCGGTCCATGGCCTCCTCGGGCACGTAGGGGCGGTCGAAGAGCCCCAGCCACATCTTGACGGACAGGATGCGCTCCGCCGCCTCGTCGATAACGGACATGGGGACCTCGCCGGACTCCACGGCGGCCTTCAGGTGCTTTTTGTAGATCTGGGTGCCCATATCCACGTCCATGCCGGCATTGGCGGCCTGGGTCCCGGCGTCGGGTTCCGTGGCGGCGATGCCGTGGTTGACGCACTCGCGGATGGCGTTGGCGTCGGAGACCACAAAGCCGGGGAACTTCCAGCTCTCCTTGAGGATGTGCCGGAGGGTGTATGGATTGACGGTGCAGGGCACGCCGTTCAAGTCGTTGAAGGAGGCCATGACCGTGGCGGCTCCGGCCTCCACGGCGGCCTTGAAGGGGGGCAGGTAGCTGTTGTGGAGCATGGACGGGGCCATGCTGACGGTGTTGTAGTCCCGCCCGGACTCACAGGCGCCGTAGGCCACGTAGTGCTTGAGGCATGCGGCCACGTAGTTTTCGGTGGAGGACATATCCCCCTGGAGGCCCTTTATCTTGGTCTTCGCAAACTGGGACACCAGATACGGGTCCTCGCCGGGGCCCTCGGAGACGCGGCCCCAGCGGGCGTCCCTTGCCACGTCCAGCATGGGCGCGAAGTGCCAGTTGACGCCCTGGGTGCGGGACTCCTTGGCCGCCATCCGGGCGGTGCGGGTGAAGAGGTCCGGGTCGAAGGCCCCGGCCTCGGCGATGGCGATGGGGTAGACGGTGCGGTACCCGTGGATCACGTCGAGGCCGAACATCAGCGGGATGCCAAGCCTGCTCTCCTCCACGGCAATCTTCTGGAGCTCGTTGCATTTCCGGGGGTCCTGGACCATCAGGGAGCCCACGAGCCCGGCGCGGATGTCGTCCTCGTGGTAGTCCTGCTGGGCGGTGGACATGATCTTCTCGAATTCCTCCTGGGTGATGCGCCCGTCGGTCATCATCTCGATGAGCTCCTCGAAGGGCACGTCGAAGCCGCCCACGATGGACACGGACTCCTGATTCATCTGTCCGATCTTCTCGTCCAGCGTCATCTCCCCCAGAAGCGCACGGACTCTGTTTTTCTGCTCGGCGGTCAGTCTGTACATAGGACCCTCCCGGATTTATTCGGCGTAGCCGATGTAGGGCTTCAGCCTCTCCTTCAGATCGGGGATCTGGCCGGGGCCTACGGCCTGGGTCTTGATCTCGGTGGAGTGCTCCAGCTTGCCGCCCCAGCGGAGACGGGAACGGTCCTGCTCCTCCTTCGTGAAGTGGAGATGGATCTCGCCGTTTCCGTCCACGTCCAGGGTGCCGTAGCTTCCGCAGACGGGGCACTCGATGGTCTTGTGGTCGGGCAGGATGTTCACCATGTTGAGGTGGCAGACAGGGCACATGCCCTCGTCGTCGCCGCGCCACTTTGTGCGCTCCTCGTCGGACTCGGCGGCCAGGGCCTCGGCGATGTTCTGGCCCAGCTTGCGGGTGCGGGCCATCTGCTTCTCGTTGCCCAGCACGTGCTCATAGGCCATTGCGCCGAAATACTTCTGCATATCAATGACGTCGGTGCCCATGGAGAAGGTGATCTCATACATCAGGGGCAGCATGAACTCCAGCCAGTTCTCCACCATGGCGCCGCCCACGGCGATGAAGGCGCCCACGCGCTTCTTGAAGGAGCGGGGGTCGGGCAGCTGGTCGGCGGGCTTTCCGGCGGCAAGGCCCTCGTCGTAGGTGGCCTTGCGGAAGGTGATGTCGTGGGAGGGCCCGATGCGGTCGCAGACGGCCTTGAACCGGCCCGTGACGCTGGTCTCGTAGGTGGGGCAGGCCACGATCAGGCCGTCGCACTCCATGAGGGCCTCGTCCAGGATGTGGAAATCGTCCTTGAGGACGCAGCCGCCCTTGCCGCGCCCGGTGGTCATGCCCACCACGCAGGAGATGCACCCGGTGCAGGGCTTGATGTCCATGCTGTCCACGTGCATGAACTTCACTTCACAGCCGGCCTTCTCGCACTCCATGAGCGCGGTCTTGACCATGATGTCGCAGTTCTTGTTCTTGCGGCCGAAGGAGAGGCCGAGTACTTTCTTTGCCATAGTGGAAACCTCTTTTCATAAAAGTTGTTTTGGGAAGGGGCCGCGCCCTCCTCCCCCCCCCAGAGGGGGAGGGGAGGACAATATGGGTTCAGTCGCGGAACCGGCCCACTTTGGTGGGACGCATGGGGGTGTGGGGGACGCGGCCCGTGGTGATGACAAGGGAGCCGTTGGGGCAGACTTTGGCGCACTCGCCGCACTTGGTGCAGTCGAAGTCGTCCACGGTGTGGATGTATCCGGGACGGCCCTCGATGCAGCCGTGGGGGCACACCTCCAGGCACTTGCCGCAGCCGACGCAGGTGCGCGGGTCGATGTAGATGTTCACAAGCTTCACACAGGCGGCGGAGGGGCACTTCTTCTTGCGGATGTGGGCCTCAAACTCCCCGGCAAAGCTGTCCTGGGCGGAGAGGGCGATCCTGGCGCTGTTCTGGCCCATGGTGCAGGGGGTGGAGTAGGCCATGGCCTCGCCGATCTCGTGGGTGAAGTCGATGTACTCCGGCTTGCCCCGGCCCTGGGTCATCTCCCGGTGCTCGTACTCCAACTGGATGAGGCCCTCCCGGCAGAAGACGCACTTGCCGCAGGAGCGGGCTCGGGAGGCGAGAAGCCTCTTCTGGGTCTCCGCCACCACGCAGTCGTGCTCCCGCAGCACGCGGACCACGCCGTTTGCGATGCCGGCCTCTTCCACGGGAAGCTGGGCGTCCTTCACTGGGCGCATTACGTAGCCCGCGATGAGGCCCTTGGCGCCGGTGAGGTCGCAGATGTCGGCGAGCTTTGTCCCGTCGGGGACCTTTTTGACCTCCGCTCCGTCCACGCTGACCCACACGCCGGGGGTGTAGTCGCCCTCGATGGCGTGGGCAAGGTCTGCGGCGGTGGCGATGTGGATGAGCATGGTGTCCGCGTTCTCGCGGAGGTTCACAAACTCGCACTTCACAGTGACGCCGTACTCCTCCGCCACGGAAGCCACTTTTTCGGCGATTTCCGGGTGATTTTCGGGCACATACAGGACCTTGTTCTCGGTCCCCAGCGCCACGGCGGCGGCGGAAATGCCGCGCATCACGGCCTCCGGGTCATTTTCTAAAACCTGGAGCAGGACCATATCGGTGTCGGCGTTGTTGAGGGCGGCGGCCACGGCGGTTTTGTTCTGCTCGATGGCCTCGCAGAGCCTGTCGGCAAGATTGCCTCCCGGCAGGCCGGTCTCGCGGATATTCAGGGCCGCTGTCTTATTTACGAGGGCCTTGACCCCCAGATCGCGGAGCTTTTCGATGAATTTCATGTTCAGCCCTCCTTCCCGGCAAAGTCGCCCCATACTCTCGGGCGGGAGATCTTGAGCCTCAGGTCGCACTGGAGGCATCTGGCGGCCTCGCCGCACACGCCGTCGCAGGTCATCCCGTGGTCGAACTGGTCAAAGTTGTCCTGGCGCGCCTCGGCGGGGTCGATTTCCGGCTTGCCGCGCTCCAAATGCCCGAAGCCGTCCACATGGCCTATGTATGCCGGGGCGTTCTGCTCCGGGGCGAGCTTTTCGGAGATGTCGCCGTCGCCGCCCAGATATTTGTCGATCTGGCTGGCGGCCTCGCGGCCGGAGGCGATGGCCTGGATGACGGACTTGGTGCCGTAAATCACGTCTCCGGCGGCGAAGATGCCGGGGACGCTGGTGGATTTGTCGTTCTCCATGTCGGCAACGGCGATGGAGTTGGCGCGGCCGAGAGTGAGGCCGCAGTCGGGCGTCAGGTCGGGCCGCTGGCCGGTGGCGAAGATGACGGTGTCGGCGTCGATGTGGTGCTCGCTGCCGGGCTCCTTTTTGATGATGGCGCGGCGGTTCTCGTCGAAGTAGAAGGCCTCCACGTTCATGAAGTCCACGCCGGTCACACAGGTCTCGCCGGTGATGCGCTCGAAGGTCTGGGCGGGGTGGACGTGGATGCCCTCCTCCTGGGCCTGCTCGATTTCCTCGTCGTCGGCGGTCATCACGTTCCGGGCCTCCAGGCAGGCAAGGTGGATCTCCTCCGCGCCCAGCCTCTTGGCGGTACGGGCGCAGTCGAAAGCCACGTTGCCGCCGCCCAGGACGATGACATGCTTGCCCATGCCGGTCTCTTTTCCCATCGCGGCGTTGCGCAGGAAGTCGATGTTCAGCAGCACGCCGGACAGGTCGTTGCCGGGCATTCCCAGGCGCACGCCCTTTGTGGTGCCGACGGCCATGAGCACCGCGTCGTATTCCTTCAAAAGATCCACGGGGTTTTCGACCTTGCAGTTGACCTCAAATTTCACGCCCTGGTCGGCGATGACCCGGGCCTCGCCCGCCACGACCTCGCGGGGCAGGCGGTAGGAGGGGATGCCGTAGCTCATCATGCCGCCCACGGTGGGGAGGGCCTCCTTGACGGTGACCTCGTGGCCCTGCTTGCGCAGATAGTAGGCAGCCGTGAGGCCGGCGGGGCCGCCGCCCACCACGCACACGCGCTTGCCGGTGTCGGGGAGCTGCTTGCCCTTGCCGCGCCAAAACTTGCCGGTGTCGCCCTCGGCGGCGGCGCGCTTGATGCCCCGGATGGACATGGCCTCGTTGACCTCGCCGCGCTTGCACTTGAGCTCGCAGACGTGGTTGCATATAAGACCCAGGGTGTGGGGGAAGGGGGCCTTCTCGCGGATGACCGCGGCGGCCGCCTCAAAGTCGCCCTGCTTGACGAACCGGATGTATCGGGGCACGTCGGTGTGGGCCGGGCAGGCGGCGCGGCAGGGGACGATGGCGTCTTCGCGCTGTGCGCCGGTGGCGATGAGCTTGTCGCGGATGGTGCCGGTGGGGCAGACCTCGGCGCAGGCACCGCAGAAGCGGCAGTCGGCGTCGATGAGGAGCTTGTCGTGGAGGGTGCCGACATACGTCTCCATGTCCCGCTTGTTGTAGCGGAGGACTTTCACGCCGCGCAGCTCGTTACAGGCCCGGACGCACCGGCCGCAGAGGACACAGCGGTTCATGTCGTGGAGGATGAGGGGGTTGCCCTCCTGGGGAGCGAAGCCCTTGGTGCGCATCTTGAGACGCCCGGTCTTGGGGCCGATGTACTGAATCAGCATCTGGAGCTCGCAGTTGCCGTACTTGGGGCAGGTGGAGCAGTCCTCCGGGTGGCCGGTGAGCAGAAGCTCCAGGGCCAGCATGCGAAGCCTGTCGATCTCCGGGGATTTTGTGCGGATCACAAGGCCGTCCTCGGCCTTCAGAGTGCAGGAGGGGGTGACGCCCTCCTTGCCCTCCACCTCCACGATGCACATCCGGCAGGAGCCCAGGGGGGACAGGTCCTTGTGGTGGCAGAGATGGGGGATGTAGATGCCGTTGTCAAGAGCGCAGTCCAGGACGTTGGCGCCGTCCGGGACACTGAGGCGGATTCCGTCGATTGTTATCTGTGCCATTGAAAAACCTCCTTTTCAAGGTTTTTGATTTTATAAGTTATTGAAGCAGCAGCCCCGCCGCGCCGTACATACCGGCGTCGGAACCCAGGGTGGCAAGGGTGATCTTGGCGGTCTCGCAGGCGTGGAAGGCAAGCTCCCTGTAGTGGCGCTCGACGCCGCCGCGCAGGATCTCGCCCGCCCGGGAGACGCCCCCGCCGATGACGAACACCTCCGGGTCGATGACCGCCGCGATGTTGGCAAGGGAGGTGGCAAGGGTACGGCAAAAGGAGTCCACCAGGCGGTTTGCCAGCGCGTCCCCGCCACGGGCCGCCGTGAAGACGGCCTCACAGGTGACCTTCTCCGCCTGACGCAGGGCGCTGGGCACCGCGCCGGAGGCCAGCGCCAGATGCGTAAGCCTCACCGCGCCGGTGGCGGAGGCGTACTGCTCTAAGTGTCCCCGCTTGCCGCATCCGCAGACGCCCTGCTCGTGGGGATCCATGATCATGTGCCCGATCTCGCCGCCCGCGCCGTGGACGCCGGGGACGATCTTCCCGTCCAGGATGATGCCGCCGCCCACGCCGGTGCCCAGGGTGACCATCACCAGGTTCCGGTATCCCCGGCCTCCGCCCTGCCACATCTCACCCAGGGCCGCCACGTTGGCGTCGTTCCCCGTCCAGACCGGCAGGTCCACCATGGCCGACAGCTCGTCGGACACGTTGAACACGCCCCAGCCAAGGTTCACGCACCGCTGGACCGTCCCGTCGGCCAGCACCGGCCCCGGGACGCCGATCCCAACGCCCTGGATGTCCGACCGGGACAGGCTTCTCTGGAATATCCTGTCATTGATGGAGGCGGCGATGTCCGGCAGGATGGCGGAGCCTTTGTTCTCCGTGCGGGTGGGGATCTCCCAGCTCTCCCGGAGCTGGCCCGTCATCTCAAAGAGGCCGATTTTTACCGTGGTGCCGCCCACGTCCACGCCGAAGCCTAATTTCTTCATTCCGCGTCCGCCTTGACCTGGGCCGCGGCGGTCATACCGGCGATACGGCCCGTGTTCACAGCGTAGCCCATGGAGTTTCCGGGCAGGAGGAACATATAGCTGTCGTCGTAGATGTTGCAGGAGTCCGCTCCGGCGGCGTAGAGGCCGTGGATGGGTTGGAAGTTTTTGTCGCAGACCTCGCAGTTTTCATTGATGCGGATGCCGCCCACGGTGCCGTAGCCGCCGGGGCAGACCCGGGCCGCGTAGAAGGGCGCCTTGCGGATGGGCCGCAGATACCGGCGGTCCTTGAAGAACTCGTCGTCGGCGCTCTCGCAGAAGTCGTTGTACTCCTCCACGGTGCGCTTGAAGTTCTCCACGTCCACGCCCATCTGCTCCGCAAGCTCCTCAACGGTGTCGGCCACGAACATCCCCTTGTTTCCGTGGGCCATGGCCGTCTTGATGCCGTCCACGAAGTCGGAGACGTCGGGGTTGGGACGCACAAGGCTGGTGTTCTCCACGCCGTGCTTCATGTAGTAGTGGGCGATGGAGGTGTCGATGACCGAGAAGGCCACCCGGCCCGGCTGGTGGGAGACGGCGTTGGAAAGGTATGTGGAGTTTTGCATATAGTCCTCGTTCATGAACCTGCGGCCGAACTTGTTGACCAGGAGGTTGGGCTGGATCATCACGTTGCCCACGCTGACGGACAGGTCCTCCACGCCCATGAGCTGCGCCGCCTGCTCGATGCGCACGGGCAGCTTGTCGGCTCCGGCCTCCCAGGCCATCCTGAGACCGTCGCCCATGATGCCGGGGATGGCGAAGGAGAACATATCCTCGCCGTGGGTGTAGCCGGTCTCTTCTTTAATGAGCTTAAAGTTGCTTCCCGCGCCTCCGGTGCAGATGATGGCGGCAGAGCAGCGGATCTCGACGTCCTCGCCGTTCTTGTCGGTAGCCAGAACGCCCACGACCTTATCGTTCTCCTTCAGAATTTTCTTGCCCGGGGTCTCCAGCAGGAACCGGACGCCCAGCTCCTGGGCGCGGGCGTAGAGGGCCTTGTTCATGAAGGACGCGGCCCGGGGGCCGATGCCGGAGTCGCACTTGACGATGTGCCAGGTGGGCATGGACTGGGGGAAGTACCGGAAGGCGCCCTCAAACTCCACGCCCATGTCCTCCAGCCACTCGATGGTGTCGGCGGACTGGCCGAAGTACCGGCGGATGAGGCGGGCGTCCACGTTGTAGTGGGTGTACTCCATGAACATATTGAACGCCTGCTCCACGGTGATGTCCTGCATATTGGCCTTCTGATAGCGGGTGCCGATGCCGAGAGGGCCCATGCCCATGTTGGCGGCGCCTCCCACGGCGGCGGCCTTCTCGATGACGATCACATCCGCGCCGTTCTCGGCGGCCTGCACCGCCGCCGCCAGCCCCGAGGGGCCGCCCGCCACGACGCAGACCTGTGCGTTGTAGGTTGTCATGTATTGATCTCCTTCCTTTCGGCCTCCCCGGGACTGCCGGGGAGGGTAATGAGGGAATTTATACTAATATCTAATTGAAAGAAGACACAGAGCGGCGAGGATTTTTTGTGCCAGACGAGGAAGGCGGCGCAGGGAATACTTTGTGTATTTCCAAGCCGACTGACGAAGTATGGCGCAAAAAAGACCGGCGCGAATGTCTTGCTTTGATTAGATATTAGTATTATATTACGAACTGCTCCATGTACCGCTTGGAGAGCTTCAGGCTCTTTATGACGTTCTCCAGGGAGCCCTCGAAGGCCTTGTCCTCCACCTCGATGCAGGTGAAGCCGTCGTAGCCGATGTCGGTGAGGGCGGAGACGTATTTGCCCCAGTCCACATCGCCGAGGCCCGGGAGCTTCGGGGACATAAAGGAGAGGGGATAGGCCATGATGCCGACCCTGTTCAGCTTGTCGGGATACAGCTTGATGTCCTTGTAGTGGACGTGGAAGATCTTGTTTTTGAACTCGTAGATGGGCTTTATGTAGTCGATCATCTGCCAGACGAAGTGGCTGGGATCGTAGTTGATGCCGAAGTTGTCGTAGGGCAGCAGCTCAAAGACCTTGGCCCAGATGTCCGGGGTGGTCATCAGGTTCTGTCCGCCGGGCCACTGGTCCGGGCCGAAGAGCATGGGGCAGTTCTCAATGGCGACTTTGACGCCCAGCTCGCGTGCAAGGTCCAGGATGCCGGGCCAGACGGTCATCATCTCGTCAAGGTTGGCCTCCACCGTCTTTGCCTGGTCCCGGCCGATGAAGGTGGTGACCATGTTGACGCCCAGGGCCGAGCTTGCGCGGATGACGTTCTTCAGGTGCTCCACGGCGGCGCTTCTCTTCTCCAAATCGCCGTCCAGGGTGTTGGGATAGAAGGCGAGAGAGGAAATTTCAACCTTCTTCTCCTTCGCATAGTCCAGAACATGGGCCTTGTACGCCTCGTCGGAGAGCACGCGCTCCACGTCGATGTGGCTGACGCCCGCGTAGCGGCGCTCCGCCTTGCCCTGGGGCCAGCAGGCCACCTCCACGCACTGGAAGCCCAGGTCGGAGGCGATGTCCATCATCTGCTCGTAGTTGGACTGGTCGAGAATGGCGCTGACGAAACCGAGTTTCATAGGTTTACCTCCTTAAAATACGATCTCTTTTCCGGCCTTGTCGGAGTTGTAGATGGCCTCCAGGATCTGGGTGACCACGAAGGCCTCCCGGGGCTTGACCAGAGGCTCGGTGTCGTTGAGAATGGCCTCCAGCCACTGCCTGCACTCCACATCGCCGGGAGCGCCGGAAGCGCCCTCGAAGTAGGCCACGTTGCCCTTGGCGGAAATGTGCTCCTCCATCAGCTGGCCGTTGCGGCCCCGGTTGTAGATGAGCTGGTCCACGGGGTAGCCCATGCCGGAGAGGATCTCGGCGCCCGCGAGAGTCCCGCACAGGGTGGTGCTGGCCTCCTTGGACTCCCGGAGATTGATGGCCCAGGCGGCCTCCAGATTGATGAGGGCGCCGTTCTTCATCTTGATGAAGCCCATGGCGGAGTCCTCCACCTCGTAGGTCTCGGGGTCCCAGGGGCCGAACTCGTTGCCCTCGGTGGCCTGCTTAAGGCCGCCCAGCTTGTAGAAGACCTTGCCGGTGACGGCCTCGGGCTCGTAGTTGTTCATGCACCAGAGCGTGATGTCCAGGGCGTGGGTGCCGATGTCGATGAGGGGGCCGCCGCCCTGGAGGGCCTTGTTGGGGAACACGCCCCAGGTGGGGACGGCGCGGCGGCGGACGGCGTGGGCCTTGCCGTAGTAGATGTCGCCCAGATCTCCGGCGTCGCAGGCCTTCTTCAGGTTCTGGACCTCGGGACGGAAGCGGTTCTGATAGCCGATGGTGAACTTCTTGCCGGACTTCTGCCAGGCGTCGATCATCTTCTGGGCATCGGCGGAGGTGTGGGCCATGGGCTTTTCGCACATGACGTGCTTGCCCGCCTCAAAGGCGGCCACGGTGATGGGGGCGTGGGCCACGTTGGGGGTCAGGACGTGGACCACGTCGATGGCGGGGTCGGCCAGCAGCTCGTTGTAGTCGGTGTAGACCTTCGCGTCGGGAGTGCCGTACTCGGCGGCCAGCTTCTGTGCCCGCTCCGCGACGGTGTCGCAGAAGGCCACCACGTCGCACAGGGCGGCCTGATTTTTGAGGGCGGGCAGGTGTTTGTTGTTGGCGATGCCGCCGCAGCCGATGATGCCCACCTGGAGCTTTCCGTTTTTCATATTCATTTACCTCCTGATTATTTCCTGATCATTTCTCAATGTTCTTGGTCATGAGGGCCACGAAGTGTCTCAGTTGCTCCTCGGAATCTATCGTCTCGTCGAAGTGGTGTCCCTCGTACTCGCTGGCGATGTACCCCTTGTAGCCCAGGCGCCTGACCTCGGCCACGATCTCCTCGAAGGGGATGCAGGGGTCGTGGTCGTCGTTGTCCAGATAGTAGAACTTGCCGTGCATGTAGAAGGCGCAGTCGATCATGTCCTTCCACTGCTCCATTTTGGCGGGAGCGGAGAACTTGCCGAACATCTCCTCGGCGGTGTGCTTCTCGATGTCGTTGAAATCGCCGTTTGCTACAACGCTGTAGTCGGCCTTCTGGCGGTGGAGCTCCACGATCTCCGCCAGCTTCTCCGGGCGGCAGCCGAAGGAGATGGCCTGGTCCAGGTAGAGCTTGTGGGGCATGGTCTGGAAGATGGAGAAGTCGGGCACGAACCCGAGCCAGCCCTTGCCCTCGCCCTTCATGATCTCAAAGTACTCCTTCCACACGGGCACCTCCGGGTGGTGAGGGTGGTGCATCTCGATGGTCAGCTTCACGCCCAGTTGCTTGCAGAAGGGCAGCATCTGGCGGAAGATCTTGGGGGA
The DNA here is from genome assembly GCA_947624585.1 of uncultured Oscillospiraceae bacterium. Taxonomy (GTDB): domain Bacteria; phylum Bacillota; class Clostridia; order Oscillospirales; family Oscillospiraceae; genus RUG626. Next base: position 16,396 of record CANQKZ010000024.1, read on the forward strand.
GATGGCGTGCTGGGTGCGGACCATGGGGAAGCCGGCCTTCTTGGCGTAAATGAGGTCGTTGACCGTGAACTGGATGATCTCCTCCTCAGTGAGGTCCCGGTCGCCCCGGATGCCCATGTCGATGTAGGCGCTCCAGCAGACGGGCTCAAGCTCGTACTTGGCGAGAATGTCCTTGCACCAGGCAAGCCACTCGTCGGAGGGGTAGGGGTACTCGGGGACCATCTGGGCCGCTACGATCTCCACGCCCTGGTAGCCCATGTCGTGGGCCTTCTTGCAGATGCCCTCGAAGTCCAGCTTTTCGTGGATGAACTCAGTGGAGAAGCTGTAGAGGGAGATCCCTAATTTGATGTCGCTCATTGTCATTACCTCCTTATTCCGCCGCGCGGGTCTCGGTCACGTCGCTCGTGAGGGTGAGATACTGTCCGAAGTAGCCGGTGTAGGGCACCCGGTGCTTCATGTAGACGCGCACCCTGTGCTCGCCCTTCTCAATGCCGCCGGGCACGCGCACAAAGATCGTGGCCGGGTCCCGGACGAACCAGTACTCCTTGAAGCACTCGGGGATCTCCGAGAGCAGGAAGTCCTTGCCGTTGAGCTTGAAGCTGATCTGAGAGGCGGGGATGGGCTCGCCGTCCATCTCGAATTTCAGATCCTCGATGCAGCTTAAGAATGCGCCGCGGTAGCTGGGGTACTTGATCTTGAACGCATACCCCACGGTCACATCGCCCACAAGGACGTTCTTGATATTGTCCTTGCAGATGAGGATCTTGTTATAAGCCTGAAAATCCATAAAAATTCCTCCTTGTTTGGGTACTCTGGGTTTTGGGAAGCTCTGAATGAATCGAAGTGCCGGGACTGGCGAGCAGATTTTTCGTCAGGCAAAGCCGAAAAAATGCAGGAATACTTTGTGTATTTCAAATTTTTTCGGCGAAGCATGGCGGAAAATATGCCGTCAGGATCGGTGCGGCGATTCGTTCAGAGGTTCCCCTATATTTTCACGGCCTGATGCGTGGCCGCGGAAAGTCTGATCGCTTCCATGACCTCCAGAACTCTGCGCACCTGGGGCAGCGTCACCTGGTCCGGCTCGCGGCCCTCCCGGGCGGCGATGTAGTGGACGAAGAAGTCCCGGTGGACCGTGTGGACATCCGGCAGGGGCTCGGTGTACAGGAGACCCGGCTCCGGCTCGCCGAAGCTGCGGGTGGGTCCGGCGCTGGTCATGGTCAGCTTCCCGGGAACGCTCCGGAGGAGATGCCGCGTGCGGACGATCTGCCCCTCCGTGTTGCCCTGGGCCCGGAAGGTGCCGTCTATCACGGCGCTGCCGGTGGTGCCTCCGATGAACCAGGCCCGCTTGGGGGTCAGGTAATAGGTGCCCAGCTCGATCTCCGCCGTCATGCCGGACTCGTACTCGAAGAGGATCTTGAAGTAGTCGTCCACATTGGCGTTGATAACGTTCTTCAGCTCCGCGTACACGGACACCGGCTTCTCCTCGGTCATCCACATAATCTGGTCGATGAGGTGGACGCCCCAGTCGTAGAGCATCCCGCCGCCCTTTTCGGGGTAGACGTGCCAGTCGTGCATGTTTCCGTTGAAGCCGTAGAGCTGGGACTTGACGATGTAGGGCTTCCCCACCAGGCCCCGGCGCAGGACCTCTTTCATGGTGGCGTAGTCCACATCCCACCTTCTCTGCTGGTGGACCGTCATGTGGACGCCGGCCTCTTTGACGATCTCCACCATTTTGTCGAACTCCGCCACCGTCATGGCGGCGGGCTTTTCAAGCAAAATCTGCTTTTTTGCCTCGGCGCACTTTCTGACCATCTCCAGATGGATGTCGTTGGGCACCGAAATGATGACCGTGTCCACGTCCGCCTTCTCGAGAAGCTCGTCGGCGGAGAGGTACGTCTCCACCCCCTCCGGGGCGTCGGCAAGCTGTTCGGGCACGGTGTCGCACACGGCAACAAGGTCGATCTCCGGCAGGGTCGCCATCATGTTGGCGTGTTCGTGGCCCATGAAGCCGAAGCCGATGATTCCTAATCTGATCATGTTACTCCCTTCATATATGGGGACTCCGGGAGTCCCCCGTCCGGGGCGGGTTTCGCCGCCCCGGAAATTCAAGTGTCTTCTGTGATCTGCGCTTATTTGTGTGTCTCGTTCCAGAAGTCCGCGATGTTGCGGAACATGTTGGTGGTCTCCCACAGGCTGTGACGCGCCAGAAGCTGGCAGAAGGTCAGGTCGGCGGGCTTTCCCCCATGGGGCTTCACCACGGTTTTCCCGTTCTCAAAGGACGCGCCCACCCAGAAGGTGACGCGGGTCTCGTAGGCGTCGGGCAGGACCCGGTAGTAGCAAAGCTCCGTGACGTACTGGGGCTCCGCGTCGGGCTGGTGCAGCGGATGGCAGAAGGTGTTGGCACCGGAAAGGCCGATGCACTCCCTGTCCTGAGACCCCACGTTGAGGCCCACCTTCTCCGGGGTCATGCCCTCGTAGAAGCGTATGAGGGAGAACCCGTTGCCCACGTCCTCGATGGCGCAGTCGGCGTAGTGCCGCAGGTGCGCGCCGGGGCACCAGAGCTTGTAGTACATGTCTCCCGGGGGGTTGAAGTTCTCGATGAAGTGCGCCACCATCTCCGGCGTGACGCCGTGGCTGGTGATGGTGGCCGTGGCGAAGCCCACTCCGTTGGGAAGCACGCAGTAGCCGGTGCGCACCGGGCAGCAGCCGGGAACGTCCATGTTTTTCGCGTAGTCCTCGATGAGGAACGCGTCCTTCGGGTCCATCTGGGCGCCCGCCTCCACATGGATGAGATCTCTCTCCTCCGGCATGGACAGGCCCTTGTAGTAGTACTTGGCGTAGGGGTTGGCCTTCTCCTCCGCCGTCAGATCGGACGTCAGCTCATAGACCTCATCATAATGCTCCCTGTCGGGGCTGAGGAGCTGGCAGTCCTTGGGAAAGAGGATGGGATTCGCCTTGTCGAAGGGGATGTCCCATTTCCACTCCTTGTTCATGTCAAACACGCTGTCTGTCTCCTTCCTGGCGGTGCTCGAACCAGTCGAAGGCCGCCTCATTCCTGCTGTCCGCGCCGTTGCCGGAGGCGAACACGCCCACCATGGTCCCCACCATGCACCCCACCTTCTCGGGGTTGATGGCGTACCCGTCGGCCTCGGCGAAGACCTTCAGTTCCTCCCGGCTCCCGCCGCAGAGGAAGGTGTATCTGTTGCCCCGCATCCGAAGCTCCAAAACAGCGTCGGTGCCGCTCCACTCGGTCTCGGCGATGACCTTTGTGTGCTCCCTTGCCTGGAAGCTGGGGATGTAGCAGGGCACGTCGAAATCGGAGGTGTTGAGCACCAGCCGGAGGACGCGCTTTCCGCCGACGCACGCCATCTCCAGCCTGTACTGGTGGTTCATGGCCTGCCGTACCACAAGGCCCGCCGTCTCGTTCTCCCGGGGGTCGAAGGTCATCCGGCACGCCACGGTCTCGTCGGGCTCCAGCTGCCTCTGGCACAGAGCCGGGGCGAAATACCCGTAGGCCACCGTGTGGACGAACCCCTCGTGCCGCAGCGTCTCCGCCATGGCCTGGGGGATGCACCGCAGATACAGCTTCGAGTTTTCCACCCGCCAGAACTGGGCGTAGGGCCGTCCCCAGAAGGACCAGTCGAGGCCCAGCTCCGGGCTGTCAAAATCATCCACCGGTTTTTTCGCCGGGAAGGGGTGCTCCGGGAGGGCCGGGGCGGGGTACTCCCACTCCAGCTTGCCCGTCTCCGGGGAGAACAGGGGCCAGCCCCGCTCCCAAATGACGGGGCAGATGTACGTCTCGCGGCCCATGTTCTTGCTGACCCCGTCCACCAGGCGCGAGGCCAGCATCACCGCGTACCAGCTGCCGTCGGGAAGTTCCGTAAGGTCCGCGTGTCCCACGTTGCCGATGGGGCAGCGATAGCCCATGTGCCGGTGGGTGATCACGGGGTTGGCCGGGTTGTTCTCATAGGGGCCGAAGATGTCGCGTGCCCGCGCAACTGTGGCGGAGTGGTAGTGCTCCGTGCCGCCCTCGGCGATGAGCAGGTAGTAGTACTCGCCGATGTGATAGAGGTGGGGCGCCTCGGGGGAGGCGGCGCCGGAGAAAGCGCCGCCGAAGACCGCCACGGGCTCGGAGGCCATCTTGTAGTTCTCAATGTCGAACTTGGCGACCCAGATGCCCTGCCGAAGGCCCCCCTTGCCGTCGGGCCAGTTGTCGCCGGTGCCCATGACGTAGCACTGTCCGTCCTCATCGAAGAAGATGGAGGCATCGATGCCCGGCACGTCCCGGAGCCAGTGGGGCTCCGACCAGGGACCGGCGGGATTTTTCGCGGTGACGATGTAGTTTCCGTCGTGGGAAAAGTTTGTGTTGATGATGTAATATGTACCGTTATGATACCGGAGCGTCGGGGCCATGACGCCGCCGTTCATGCAGTTGCGCTCCACATGGAATCCGTTCTCGGCGGTCATGGCATAGCAGATCTGTTCCCAGTTCACAAGGTCTTTGGAGTGGAACACCGGGATGCCGGGGAACTCCTCAAAGCTGGAGCAGGCCAGGTAGAAGTCCTCGCCCACCCGGCAGACGGTGGGGTCCGGGTAGAAGCCGGGGATCAGGGGATTTTTCAGCGCGGTCATCGGGACGCCTCCTTTGGCTCAATATTTGAACAGCTCCACCATCAGGACGGTCAGGTTGTCGCCCAGGTGGAGGGACATCTTCTCGTCACCGTTGAGGATGCGGCCGGGTACGAACTCGCCGCCACGGACACTGCCCTCCTGAAGCTTCAGGATGTCGATCTTCACGTTCTCACCGGGCTTTGCGCGGAAGGTGAGGCCGCTGCGCATACCGATGACCAGGAACTTATCCGGCTCCAGCTCGTAGATGAGGCCCACGGGCAGGGGCTTGCCGGAGATGCGGGGGTCGTAGGACACGGCCAGGTCGTATTTTTCCATGTTCAGGAACGCGCCGTAGTCTATTTCGCTCTTGCGAAGCCAGACCTTCAGGTGGTCGGTATTGCGGTACTTGAGGTAGAGGGGCTCCATCTCCCGGACCATGCCGTAGGCGTCCCGCAGATGTCCGGCGCTGCCGGTCATGTCGAAGGCGGAGGGGTCGATGTTCAGGGCCATCATGACCTCCATGGGAGGCACGTCGATCATCTCCTGGGGCAGGGTGATCTCCTCAATGCCGAAGGGGGAGTAGCAGATGGCGTTGTGTTGGCCGAAGGCGTAGAGGCAGTAGGAGGCGGTGACCGCGTCCTTGCGGACCTCGGGGATCACCAGGGGGTTGCCCTCATAGGCGTACTCATCCAGGATCTGGGCCACGTAGGACACGTAGATGTCCGGACCGAAGGTGAAGAGGGAGGGGGCGGCGATCTTCCAGATGGGGTGCATGGTCTTCACCGGTCCGCCGGAGGGGTAGGAGCCGGTGTACCAGGGGTACTGCCTCAGCCAGCAGTTGGCGTAGCAGGGGATGGGGTACTCCGCCCTGCCCGCGGAGGCGATCTTCTCCACGGCGCGGGCGAAGTGCCAGGCCATGAAGGACTCCTCGGCGTCCTTGCCGAAGGCCTCCCGCCAGGTGCCGGTGACGCCCAGGCCCTGGGCCAGCTTCTCGGGGACGGGACCCTCGAAGAGCTCGTTGGCAAGCTCCCCGTAGTCGCGCTCGGTGCCCATGACGCCGATCTCGTTCTCCACCTGCATGAAGATGACGGTGGACTCGGCCTCGTCGATCTCCTTTATGTGGGCCATGATGTGGGTGAAGGCGTTGACGTCGCGCTCAACGGCGGCCTCGCACAGGGGCGAGACGGTGTTGATGGGCTCGCCCGTGACCTTGCGGACGCGGAAATACTTCTCCGGGTCCCGCTTCATCCAGCCGGGGACGTACATGGATTCGGCGTTCTTCCAAAGGCCGAACCACAGGAACACAAGGTGCATATTCCGCTCCCGGGCCTGGGCCACAAGGCCGTCCAGGAGGGTAAAATCAAACCGTCCCTCCTCGGGCTCGACGCACTCCCAATAGAGGGGGAGGATGACGGTATTCATATTCAGATTTTCAAGGTTGGGCCACACGTTCTTCTCCATGTACTCGAGAGAGCTGGCGGAGGAGTTGTGCAGCTCGCCGCCCAGGGCAAAGAAGGGCCTGTCGTGGACGTAGAGGGTGGGTATGCCGTTGAGGTCGCGGATCTCGGGAATGTTTGCCATGAGGATTCTCCTTTCTCATTTTAAACGGACGGTTGGATCGATGGATCTCGGATTTGCAAATGGGGCCTGTCTTAAGCTTTCAAGGCAGGCCCCAAATCAGGAGAGGAACAGGGAGGTATCTGGAGTTATCGGAGTATCTTATACTAATATTCAATCAAAGCAAGACATTCGTGACGGTCTTTTTTGCGTCATACTTCGTCAGAGCGCTTGGAAATACATACAGTATTCCCTGCGCGTTCTTCCTCGTCTGACACAAAAAATCCTCGTCGCTCGGTGTCTTCTTTTAATTGAATATTAGTATTATTTGTGATCCCAGGCGTGCTTTCCGGCGTCCAGGTCGGCGCGGATCTCGGCGACCTTCTTCTCGTTGAGCTTGTAGAGGAACACGGGGATCAGGGAGACGATGGCGAGGATGGCGGGGAGGATGTTGACCATGAAGTTGATGCCGGTCTTGGTGGCGGCGGTCTGCTCAACATTAGGCACATAGCCGACGGCCTCGATGAGCATGACCACGGGGGCGCAGAGCGCGGTGGCAAGCTTCACGCCGAAGCTCAGCATGGAGGCCGCCAGGCCCTCCTGACGCTTGCCCAGCTTCCAGGCACCGTACTCGATGGAGTCGCCCACCATGCCGTAGCAGATGGCGGGAGCGCCGAAGCCCAGAGCGCCGAGGAAAGAGAGACCGCAGATGACGATCTTGTTGTTGGAGGGGAAGAGGAACAGCAGCACGAAGCCCAGGGCCATGATCAGGTTCATGATGATCATGTAGTTCTTCTTGCCGAAGATCTTGGTGCCGAAGGGAACGGTCAGGGTGCCCACCAGCTGGCCGATGGTCATGGAGGTGAACACGGGCCCGATGAGGGAGAAGCTTCCGGCCACGTAGATGACGTAGTAGGTCAGGATGCCGTAACGGCCGGTGACGCAGATGGTTCCCGCGACGGTGGCAAGGACCACCATCAGGAGCTGGTCGTTCTGCACCAGGGACTTGATGTTCTGGAGGAAGCCGGTCTTCTCGGCGGGGGCGGAGTTGTCATGGAGCTGGTTGGTGTACTTCTCCTTGCACCCGGCGGCGCAGAGCCAGAACACGGGGATCATGACGGCGGAGCAGATGACGGCGGCCATCAGATAGCCGCGGGCGTCGGCGGAAGCCTCGCCGGTGACCTCGTTGATGATGGGGTTCTTGGAGAACTTCAGCATGATGGTGGGGACGACGGCGGAGAGGATGATGCCGATAACGGAGGAACCCACGCTGCGGGCGGTGGCCAGGAGCTGACGCACGCGGGAGTCGATGGCGATGACGTTCTGCAGCGCCTGATAGGCGATGGAGCAGGCGGTGTATGCCATACCGGTGCCCACGTAGCAGATGAGGCAGAGGACCGCTTTCAGAACTCCCTGCACCGGGAACACGGTGAAGGTCAGTATGTTGAAGACAGCCAGGAACGGGGGCGCGAAGTAGAGGTAGGGACGGAACCGGCCCCAACGGGTGTTGGTGTGGTCGGCGATGTTGCCCATCATGGGGTCGTTGATGGCGTCCCAGATACGGGCGATGGCCACGATGACGGTGATCGCCACGCCGGTCAGACCAACGATATCTGTGTAGAACAGATTCAGATAGGAGTTGATCATGTACCAGCTCATCTGGCAGCCGACCTCGCCCAGGGCGTAGGCCGTCAGCAGCTTGGGACTGGCTTTTTCCTTGATTGTGTTGCTCATGGAACCTTCCTTTCTTTTTTGGCCTGCCGTTTAGTTTTGGCGGTCTCCCCCCAACGGCCTGCCGGATGGGTGTCGCTTAGGGTCTCGCTTTCCCGGTCCGGGCCCCCTCTCCTCTGAGCGCCTTGCTCCGGGTGATGAGTCCATTATAGTGAAAACCCACAAAATCATCTTCCCGCTCCTTGCGTGTTTTGGCTGTTATTTTTGCGAAAAACGAAAGGCCCCCCGAAAGGAGCGCAAAAATCATCACTCATTTTTTGCGCTCCTATCAAAAGCTGGAAGATCCTCACGCTTTTTGGCAAAATATACAAAATCCTGAACTTTTCAAAGACTTTAGCCTACTTGTTTGACAAGAAAGGGAGGTTGTGATACAATATCCTGGATTCATTCGGAATGTGCATTTGAAATAGCTGTATGACTGTATAGAAATGTAACAAACGTATTTCTTGACGAATGAGGGGGATAAAATGGGGATCATGCGGGGGATGGAGCTGATGCTTCTGCACGGGCAGGACGCGGAGGAGCACTGGCATCCCGAGATCGACGTACTTTTCACCGTACAGGGCACGGCCCGGGTACACCTCCAGAACAGGACGGTGGAGATGGGGGAGGAGGACATTTTCCTCATCAATTCAAGCCTCTCCCACAGCGTGGACTGCCGGGAGGACACGGTCCTGTGCTGTGTCAAGTACCCCTGGCGGATGGTGTCGGACCTGCTGGGCACAGGCGCCGTGGTGTTTCGGTGCTCCAGCTCCGAGGACAAGTCCGGGACGTACCACGACCTGCGGAGTATTTTCCGGACGCTGGTGTACTACTACCTCCGGGACCGCCGCCGCACCGACTGCCTCCTGGACAGCCACCTTTTGAAGCTCTTAGACTGCCTTGTGGAGCACTACCTCGTCGAGATGCCCGCCGAGGGCGGCGCCGCCGTGGGGGACGAGGCCCGTCTCCAGCAGATCTTCCAGTACGTGAACCAGAACTACCGGGAGAGCGTGGGCCTTTCGCATCTGGCGGAGCAGATGTTCGTCTCCCCCTCCACCCTGTCCCGGTTTTTCAAGAAGGAGACGGGCATGGGGTTCGTGGAGTATTTGAATGAGGTCCGCGTCCACGCCGCCGCCCTGGAGCTGGAGAACACCGACGAGAACGTCACCAAGATCGCCGTCAACTGCGGCTTCTCGAATCTGTCCGTTTTCAACCGGGCCTTCCGGGAGCGCCGGGGCGTCAGCCCCACCGAGTACCGCCGCCTCCGGCGGGAGGCGGGCGCGGCGGAGCGGGAGTCCGAACGGCGCTACCTGGAGTCCGTCCGGGAACAGCTCTCCCGGTCCGAGACGGTGATGGTGCCAGAGTCCAGCTTCACCGAGCGGAGAAGGCGCATCGCGGTGGATGTGTCCGTCTCCGGCGGCACGCAGTATGCCAGGAACTGGAACCAGGTGGTGAACATGGGTCCCGTTTCCATCCTGACCCACGCGGGCGTCCAGAACCACATCCGTATGCTCGCCGACGGCCTGGGCTTCACCTATGTGCGGCTGTGGGACGTTTTTTCCAAAAAGCTGATGATCGCCGACGGGGAGCACATCGGCCTTTACAACTACTTCCAGATCGACAGCGCCCTGGATTTTCTGGTGGCGAACAGGATCCGCCCCTGGCTGGACTTCGGCCGCCGACCCGCCACCATCACGCGGGACGAACACGGCGTGGTGATCCAGGAGCGGACCTATATAGAGTTCAAGTCCCGCCGGGCCTGGGAGCACCTTTTACGGGATTTCCTGCGACACATCGCCAACCGCTACGGGCGCGGCGAGGTGAGCCAGTGGATCTTCGAGCTCAGCTACATCTCCACCCACGAGGATGTGGACGCCTGCTACCGGGACGCGGAGCCCTTTTCCTTCCTGAACGCCTACGAATATTTCCACAAGACGGTCAAGGAGCTGCTACCCTACGCCCGGGTGGGCGGCCCCGGCGCCATCCCCGGCTGGATGGAGGACCGCCAGCGGGCCTTTCTCGCGGGGTGCCTGGAGAGGGAGTGCCTGCCGGACTTCTGGTCCGTGATGCTCTACCCCTACCGGTCCGAGAACGAGGATAACCACCCGGTGGCCCGCCGCTCCACGGACCCCCACTGCGAGGAGGAGCAGCTCCGCGCCGTCCGGGAGCTTCTGGGGGAGATGGGGTGCGAGGCGTGCAAGCTCTTCGTCTGCGAGTGGAACATCACCGTCTCCGACCGGAATTTCCTCAACGACAGCACCTACCGGGCCGCCTATTTCGCCCAGAAGCTCCCTAAGATCTGGGACATGGCGGACCTCATCGCCGTGGGCATGGGCTCGGACTTCCTGAGCTCCCACTTCGACACCAACCGGGTGGTCAGCGGCGGCATGGGCCTTCTCACCACAACGGACATCAGGAAGCCCGCCTACTTCGCCCTCCAGCTTCTGAATATGCTGGGCCTGCGGCTCATCGAGCGGGGGGAGAACTACGTAGTGACCCGGGCCCAGGACGGGAGCCTTTTCGTCCTCTGCTCCAACCAGAAGCGGTTCAACAGCAGCTGTTATATGCGCTCCGAGGGCGGCTTCGAGCCGGGAAGATTGGATGAGCTCTTCGAGGACTTAGACCCCCTGGAGCTGACCTTCACCCTCCGGGATATGCCCCGGGGGAGCCTGTGTACCGTCAAGGCCAGGAGCATCTCCGAAAGCGAGGGGAGTATCCTGGGGGAATGGCAGAAGCTCCAGTTCGAGGCGGATTTGAAGCCCCACGACATCCGCTACCTCCGCCAGACCTGCTTCCCGCGTCTGACCATGTCCGCCCACCAGACCCAGGGCGGCGTCCTCCGCCTCACCCAGCCCGTCCAGCCAAACGAGGCGGTGCTGCTGCATATTTATATGAGAGAGTAAAATGGGGCTGTGAAAAAAGCCCCATAAAAAGGGAAGAGAGTTACCAAGGATCCCCTGGCAACTCTCTTCCTTTTTTGGTATAATTATTTTATGAGTGCGCCGGTTCGG
>CANQKZ010000025.1 GCA_947624585.1 uncultured Oscillospiraceae bacterium
TTCCCGGCCGTCTGCTCCAGCCGGGATACGTCACCCTCCAGGCCGCTTACGGTGCTGGTAAGGCCGGCCGCCGTCTGCTCAACAGTTGTCAAGCGCCCCTCCTGGTCGCTCACGGTGCTGGATATACTGCCTACGGATACGGAAAGCTCAGACAGGTCACCCTCGGCAGCCTCGACTCTGCTGGTTATATTACCTACCGATACCTCTATCTCTGCGACGGTACCCTCTATGCTCTCAACGCCAATGCGTATATCCTCAGCCGTTTTTTCGATATAGCTCCTTGTCTGGGCTAGCTTACGGTTCAGCTCCGTCTGCTGGGAGCTTACATACTCGTACTCGTGGTTTATCTCGCTGTCGCCGGGAGAGCCTATGTCAGTCAGATTGAGCGCACCGAATTTTACGTTACGACTTGCCAGCGGCGAATAGATGCCGCCGATGGTTATCCCGTCGCCCAGTTCCGCCTTCGGGTCTATAGTCGCAGACTCCGCCGAAAAGCCCGTGTAGGTCTTTCCGCCGAGACTCGCAAAGAGCTTATCCGCCATGGCCTGCGTTCCGTAAGGGCAGGTAACTTCCAGAACGTACCCTTCTTTGCTGCCAGCCACATATTCGTTCTCATCGTCCACAAGAAGCGCGATGCCGTCTATCTTCTCGATCTCGCCGTAATTGACAAGGGAGGTGACCCGCTTGCCAACATAGTGTTTGTTGTTCATCAAGTCCCTCCCTTTTTCAGTACGATGCGTGTGCCACCGAATGTAATGGCGTCTCCTTTTTTCCCCTCGATAAGATAGAACGTCTCAGCCGGAGCGGAGCCGAACAGCGGAACCAGCAGGAGCTCGCCCGATGCGGTCGCTATCCAGTTACCACCGTGAGCCGCCGCGATGTAGCCAAGAACATCCCGCATGGTGTATTCGTTGGCCGGGTAGTCGATGGTGTACGTTGGGTCGAACACGCATCGCGGGTCCACCGTCGTCCCCATCAGCGCCGCGATGGTCTTGCTGGCCTGCTCCATCGTCATCGGGAAGTTGAGGCTCTGGTCCGGCACCCATACCTTCCCGCTTTTCAGCATCACGTCGTAGGCGTGAATGGTCAGTAGCTCGTCGTCCTGTTCCCTGGTATCGATCCAGAAGATGCCCAGTTGGTGCCACGGCTCGTCCGGCGTCTGCCGAAGATAGGGCCGTACCTCTGCCATGCGCGGCGGTTTTTCCTTGGGCCAGAACGACATTTCAAACTCCGCCGACCACGTTCCGCCGATGGATGGCGCGTCGAAAAGCTGCTGGTTCAGCGTGACCGAATCGGCCAGGATGTCGTTCATCCCATACTCGACGCCGCCGACCGTTACCTTATACTCGTAGGCCATGCGCTCCGCCTCATTTCTCCACCAGCGGGAACGTCACGCCCGACCAGTACACCGTCCCGTCCGGCTTCTTGATGGCGAAGGTGGCCGGGTTGTTGTTGGCGTACATGATGCGGGTCACCATCTTGCCCTCCTGCGGGTCGTAGTACGTCACGTTTACAAACTCCGGCATGATGGCCGTCAACACCTGGCTCAGTTCCTTCGACGTGAGCAGGCGGCACGTTATGTCAAGCCGCCGTTTCGTGGCGACCCGCCCGCGCCGAAGGTCCCCGGCCAGGTCACGGCCCGTATCGGAGTCGTCGATGTCGGACCGCTGCCACTGGAACCCGCCAAAGGCTATGTACGGCGTCACGTCGAACCCGTCTATTATCAGAACTTGGTCCTTGTCCATTTATGCACCTCCATACGCGTTGGAGAGGCTCCGTCCGCTGGCCCTGTTCTGGCGGTTCTGTACGCGGGTCACGCCGCTGCCGACGCGATTGCCGTCCAGGATAATGCTCGTGTCCTTGCTGTTGATCGCCTCGATGATGCGCTGGCCCATGGCGTACAGGGCGTTGATGACCTCCTCGTTGGACTCGCGGATGGACGAATCGTCGATGCTCACGTCCACATACTCGTCGTAGCCGGAGCCGCCGTAATCGCTGTCGCCGGTCATGGAATACTCGTACTCACCGTCAAAGTCGAAGTCGTCGAAGCTCATGGCGTACTGCGCCTCGGTGAACGCGTCCGAGATGGACTGCGCCAGGTCGTTCGCCGCCGCAACAGCTATCCCGGTGTTCTCCCGGATGCCACGCGCCATTTCCTTCAACATGTCCGGCATGTACGTGTGGAAGTCGCTCAGCGGGCCCTCGTCAGGCTCCGAGAAGTGAAGTCTGGACCGGATGGTGCTGGCCAGAGCATTTGCCGCCGAAGCGACCAGACCGCTGTTGTTCCGCATGCCGCTGGCGATGTTGGAAGCGATGTCCCGGCCCCAACTGTAGGAGTTATTGCGGACGTTGTTCATCCCGCTCTGAAGCGTGCTGGTGAGGCTGCTCATCGCGCCGCTGACCGTGGACTTTATCTGGCTCCACATCTGCGACGCCGACGACTGAATGCTCTGCCATGCGCTGGTCATGACGCTCTTCATCTGGTTCGTCGAGGACTGGACGCTGGACGTGATCGCGCTCATGGAACTCTGCGTGGTCTGCTTGATGGCGTTCCAGGAGTTCGTCACCTGCGTCTTTATCTGCGAGCCGAGCGAGGTGATCTGATTCTTGATGTTCGTCCATGTGGTCTGAACATTTTTGCTGATATTGCTGTGGGTTGTCTGGACCTTGTTCTTCATCAGGTCCCAGTTGGACGTTATCATGGTCCGGATCGCGATCACGTTCTCCGTCATGAGCGACTTGATGGCGTTCCAGTGGGAGCTGGAATCCGTGTCCGCTGTCGCGTTGTTGCTCGTGACCGTATCGGTCATCGTGGCGAAGTCTCCGCCAACACCAGCCGTAGCGTCCGCGACCGTCTTTTGCATCTCGCTCGCGCTGTCAGAAACGCCGCTCATGCTCTCGCTGATGCCGGACACGGAATCCTTGTAGGCATCGACACCTTCCGTCAGTTTCTCGACATATACATCTGCGTGAGCGTTTGCTGTGCTAAGTGTTGTCTCAGCGTCTTCAATCTGTGCATTCCACTTCTCCTGAGCATCTTTGGCACCTTCCAAACCGAGCTTTGCATTGTCTACTGCCTCTAAGTAAGGCTTCAAATGCTCGTCATCCCAGCCCATATTCTGACGCGTATTCAGCTCTTCCTGGGCCACGGCAAGTTCCTGTGTCTTTTGCGTGACAAGAGCAGTCGTATCAGCGATACCTTGCTTTATCATGGCAATATTCGCCTCGGCCTCGACCTGCGCTTGGTAGGCGTTCCTATAACCCTCCATGGCCGCCTCGGCCTGCGCCTGCTTGATAAGAGCGTCGGTCACTTCCAAAAGGCTGTCCCTTGTCTGAACGATTTTCCCATCCGGGTCCAGGTCAAGATGGACATTCTCGATTCCAGATGTATTGATCGTTTCGATAAGAGCCTGCAATTTCGCCTGTTGCGCGTCGGTCTTGACCTCTATCTCGTCCAGTGCAAAGGCATCCTCTATCATCTGCTTTATGGCTTCAATGTCAGACGCCGCAGTTTCGTAGTCCTGCATGGATGTTTCGAGCCTGAGATTGATCGTTTTTGTTACATCCTCTGCCCTGGCCGCATCCTCTTTCCACTGCTTGATTTTTTGGCCGAGTTCGGACGATTCAAATTCAAGTTGCTTTGCTTGATAACTGGTCTCGACAGTAGCGGCGAGTGCGATGACAAGCGCGGCAGTAATGCTTATTGCCCAACCAAGGGGCGTGAAATTAAACATGCTCGCAGTTAGAGTTACGCCAAGCGCCGTTCCAAGAGCCGTTTTCAGCGCATCTTTCAGGTTCCAACCGTTCTTGATGATTCCCTTTATCCCGGTAAATTCGAGAGTGAATCCGGTAATCGCTATCGCCAGTTTCGCAGTTATTCCAGCAAGACTCGTATTCATGCTTTGAAGTTGCTTGCTGAACGCACCGTTGGAAACATTATTGAACCATCCAAGGACGCTGCTGCTTATCTTCCACGATACGAGAGCAGTCCCTATCAGGCTTATCCAGTCCCATGCGGTCCCCAGAGAATCGCCAAGACCTTCCGCCACGCCGCCTATCGCGTCAATGGCATTTTCGAGCGCCAGAAGCAATCCGTCCCATATGCCCTTCCAGTCAATATTTTTCAGAGCATTCCCTATATCAATTCCAATTTGCTTCCAATCGGTTGTCTCTAGGGCGTGATTGATTGCCGTTAAAAGTCCCTTGACTCCTTCACCAATGGTCATTCCAAGTTTCGGCCAGTTGATGTCCTCGAACCATCCGTTGATGATTCCACCGACCCAATCTCCCAGCTTGTCCCACTTGAGTTTATTAATAAACCCATAGGCCAAATCAACGGCGATTCGCACTTTTTCCGCCAAAAGCGCACCGAGGTTTTCCGGGTTGACCGTATCAATAATTCCATTGATAAACCCGGCCGCCTCGCCGCCAAGTTGCTCCCAATGAACGTTGCGGAGGAACCCAAGCGCGAACTCTATACCGTTCTGTATCTTCTCGCCCAGCTTGCGGCCCCATGCCTCACCGTCTATCTTGTCGATTAGCTCGTTTACCTTGTCGGCCAGCAGTTCTCCAGCCTCGTACCACTGTCCCGCGTCGATGGCGTCCTTGATGCCCTGCGCCCAGTCAGGCAGAGGCACTTCCTCGAACATACCTCCAACGTCGAGACCGCCACCGGCCCCGCCGCCTCCTCCGCCACCGCCGGAGCTCTGGTCAGGGATAACGTTCAGTTCATCAATGCCGATAAGGTACCGCCGAATCTCCTTCGCAGAGTCAGCCGCACCACTTAAATTTTTACCGAGCTCGCCGGAGGAATTTGCCGCCTGTCCGACCTCGCTCAAACTGTCCTTGACTTCGGAGGCCGTGTTGGACGCGACAGCTATACCGTCGTTGGCGTTTACAGATGCCAGCGCGATGCCGTCCATGGCGTTCTTCGTTTCGATGGACGCAAGAGCTATCCCGCGCATAGAGTTATTTGCCGACATGGTAGCGATGCCGACATCGTTCATGGACTTTGCCGCAGACACGCTGGCGACCTTCACCTTGTCCATGGCACTTCCCATGGAGATGGTCGCCGCGCCTGCGCCACGGACAGCCCGGAAGTACGTTCCACGCCCCGAAAGTAGCGACATGAGCATGTTGATTACGTTTATCAGCGCAACAAACTTGTCGATAAGATAATCAATGGCCGGAGCGATAGAATTTACCAGCGGAGCCGCCAACGCGCCAAGGCTGTTCTTCAGATACAGAGCATTGGACGATATGCTTTTCAGCGACGCAGAAAACTCATTTCCCGCCGCGTCGGAGAAAGCTTTAAAATTCTCGTAGCCTTCCTTGAACCCATCCGTGACCAGCTTGATTGCGGAGCGGACCGCACGATAGAACGCGACACGCCCGATTGATTTCTTCCACTTTTCAAGGGCCGCGATAGAATTTTTTATAGGACCGATAAAGCTGTTCGTGAACCGCTTTCCGATGTTCTTTATGGCGTTGCCAAACTTGTTCGCGCCAGACGCCATGACAGAGTTGAACGCATTTCCAAGGCCGCTCAATGCGGCATGAAGAATCTCGCTCGTCCTTGTCGTGTTCTTCTCGGCGTTTGCGGCTCCATCAAGTCCGCCCTTTGCTCTTGTGGCAGCTGCGGCAACATCTTCAAGGCCCCTGCTTGCTTTTTCTCCTTCACCAATATCGACTTTCGTGGTTCCAGAAGCATCCAGAACAGCCGTCTTTACGGACTGCGCTTTTCTTCCAGCCCCACTTGAACTGGCCGCCTTCGTTGCTTGTCTCACGGCGACGCGCTTTCTTTGCACGCTTGCTGGCATGGCCTTTTCTGCCGCCGCGCCTATATTGCGAATAGCCTTTCCAGCGCCATTGCTAGAAAAGCCGTTTGTTATCTTCTGAAGTTTTTTGAGCGAAGAATAGAGGGCATCCACCTTCGCAACAGCAGAACTAGCTTCTGACTCGATCTCTATTTCCAGTCTGTCGATTGTCGCCTCGGCCATGATGCCACCACCTTTGCATAAAGAAATCCCGCCACCCCATACGGGATAGCGGGAATCTCAATTCAAGATGGCTAATAAAAATCCGCCACGCCGAAACGTAGCGGAAAGGATTTAAAAACGTATATCAACCATATAGCGATTTTCTATTCTTGTATTCTTTGGTTATGGACTCCTTAAGCTGCTGGTCTTCAATTTCTTCTATATCTTCCAATGCTTCAAGTTTGTACTTGTATGAAGCAGCCACATACTTTTCGCCCGAATCAATCCAAATGAGCAAATTTACTGTGGAACCTTCAAAACTGCGGTTCTTGTCACCAAGTGGAGACGAGAAAACAGCCGTACAAAGTCCTGGTTTACTATTATTATAGATTCCAAACTCGCTTGCAAGTTTTCTATCATAGCCGTTTGCCTCGCTGTCTATACTAACAGGGAAGGTTGCGTCTTTTTCCCAAAGAAAGTAATTATCTTCATCCGACAGACTACTGGTGTCGAAGTTTGCGAGAATAATAAGATCGTAGGTATAGCCGTCATTGATTTGATACGCTTCTACACTGTCAAACGTGATTGTGCTTTCGTTGTACGGCACTTCGGATGGCAACTCCGCAACTGTTATCATAGTGCCATTATCATCTTCAAAGTAGCTATTACCATCTTCGCCTGTCGTTATAGAGTAACTATCTTCACCGCTACTTGACTCACACCCAGCGAAAGAAAAAATAATAAGCGCAGCCAAGACAAAAGAAACAGCCTTTTTCATCGTTCAACCCTCCTTGGACCGATGATACCACACATCACCGAGCCAAGCAAGAGCGAATCGAAATTTCCGCTATCCCGTATGAAGTTGACAAGGTACGTTTCGGGCCCGGTCACTTAAAGTTGTTTCCGACCGCTCTGGCCCAGTTCTTGAAGAACAGTTCCGCCCGGAGTCGTTCATTCTCCGCCAACTGCTCGTTGTCCACTTCCTCCGGCTCCTGCTCCTCCATCCCGAACGGCTCTTTGCGGTACGGGATTGGCTTGCGCTTCTTGTTCAGATCGAGGAACAGCGGCGAGGCGTCGCACATAGCCTCGTACACATACGCGCCCATGACGTGCGCCTGCTCGTTGAACCTCTTGCGCCGGAGCTTTTCGGCCTCCAGGAATGCCCTCGTCGCCAGGACGTCGCCGTTCCAGTAGTCTTGGTAGGACATCCCTAGAGCCATCATGTACGGGCACCCGTTTTCCAGTGCCTCCGTGAATGACCCGGAGCCGATTAAAGCTCCAGGGTCACCGTCACGTTTTTTCCGTCGTCCTCTTTCTCGTCCTCGTCCTTGATGAGGCCGCTGTACCCGGCCTGGCCATAAAGCTGCACCATCCGAGCGATGGCATCGGATGACAGCCCGCCCATACGCTCCAGGAGCGCGTCGGTCTGCTGGCGGCTCATGCGAGGATGGTTCTTGCGGAAGGCAAGCCAGAACAGTTCCGGGATGCGCGTCGCGGGGAACTCGGAAATCTCGTCAGGCTTGAACCCGCGCCGCTCGGCAAACTTGACCGTCTCGCGGCTGAAATCCAGTTCGTACTCCTCGCCGCTTTCCTCGTCCTTCAGATGAATGGGAAGCACATAATCGTCAACTTTCTTCGCCATGGTCCGTATGTTCCTTTCTTTCAAATCAAACGCCCAACGTGGCACCCGTGAAGGTCAGGTGGGCGATCTTGGTCTGCTCGCAACTAACGTCGTACTCGGTCGCCGTATCATCCGTCAGGCGGAGTATCCACTCGGTATCCGCCTGCGTCTTGGCCTTGCCACCCTTACGCTGGACCGTGATGGGCTTGCCCGTATAGGACTTGTCCAGCAGGAACGGGAAGAAGTGGCCGGAATTCTCTTCGTGCCCGAACAGGTCGTAGTCCTCCACCTGCTTGAAGTTGCCAGACACCGCGCCGTTTATGCCGCTCCACTTGATGGAAACGTCCTCCTCGATGAGGTCAGAGACGTTCTTGTTCCCTTCGGTTAGGGACTGACGCTGGGAGGGTACTTTTACTGCGTCAGTCCCAGTCAAGGGTCGCTTGTGATCTTCGGTTTGGTCAGCCAGGCAGGAGCGTTGGTGGGCGTGATGTACAGGTTCGTCTCCAGGACGCTGGAAACCTCCATCGCGGGCATACCCATAGGAGTGGGCTTGCCGGTGAAATACAGGCTCTTTGTCAGGCCGGGAACGATGATGCAGAACCAGGTGACGTGATTCTCTCCAGCGGCACTGTCATACGCCGTTACAAGAGTCTCCCACTCGTCCATGGACGCCTGCGTCAGGTTCGCCGTGAAGGTCAGAGCGCCGCCGGGGTCCTTCAGACCGGGGATGTATGTACGCCACTCGGTCTCCTCCAGGGTGGTCGTCTCCAGGTTGTCGGGTTCGGGGTTCAGTTCGGGGATAGACTTGACCTCGCTGATCTGCGTCCAGTCGGTAAGGCTTTCCGGCTTGCCTGAATCGGTATCATCGACCTTGTAATAGAGCTTCACGCCCGCAGTGCTTAACTGAATGCCAGCCATTTTTATTTCCTCCTTAAAAACAAAAAAATATGGGGCCACGCCGATTGCTCGGTGTGACCCCGTGGTCGTCTACTGACGCCAGTGCGCCAGTGCGTTTTGTTTAATTGTTTAGCTGATATAGATTCTGTGCGTTACTGTCTCTCCGTCCGTCTCGGGCATATCCACGCCCTTGTAGCGAGCCGTCAACGCGAAGATGGTGGAGTCCTGCAAGTTCTGGATTGGGCTGCACATCATGCGGTAAAATCCAAGCCGCCGTCCCTCTGTCTCTATCTGGCCGGTCATCACTTGGTCCACTGTTTCCATGATTTCGTATGCGTCCAGTTTCTTGTAGCCGACCCGGTTTGTGTATACTGTTATCTCATACATGAGATTGGCTGCCGTTTCTCCTCGCGCCGTTCTGGTTCGGAGATAGTCTGCGTTGTCGGCCTGGACTATCGTCACCGCCGGGAACTTCGCCGGACTGTCCGTGTATTCGCCGCTGACGAAGATGCCTGAATACGTCTCTCTCAGCACGTCAGCCACGGCATCGAATATGAAATTCTCCGGGTATATCATCCCGTATCACCGCCCTCGAACACTTCACGGGCTATCTCGGCTATGCGCTGTTTCACGTCCTCCGCCGCGTGGTACATCGGCATGGACGCCGGTGTTCCGTATGTCAGCTTCAGATGCTCTCTGTCGCGCATATAAGGCGGGTCGTAGTAGCCCCACACTTTCCGAGCACCCAGGCCCTTTCCATACGTCCCGATGTAGAACGCGTTGCGTCCGGCCCACGGATGCGGCGACGAACCAGCAGCGCCGTTATAGGTGACGCCAGCGCCGAACTCCTGCCACACAACGGAATCGCCCGACGCGACCACGACGTGTATATCGCCTCTGTCCTCGAAGAACACTTCCACCGCAGGAACGCTCATGCCCTCGCCTAGAACGTCGTCATACCACGCGCCGCCAAAGTTGGACTCCATCAGGTCGGCCATCTCCTGTGCGACGCGCCGCCTGACTTTCTTTGCTTTCTCTGGAAGGTCGTCCCGGTACTTCTTCACCGCCGCGACCAGACTGTCCAGGTCCATCGGCTTCCCGTTCAGGCTATACTTCAGCATCGTCGGCGTGGTCCGGCTCTTCCTGCGCGGTCGCCTGCGCCGGAGAGACTTTGACCTGGGCTATGGCGAGCTGGATCGAGTTTTTCCACCGGGCCACTTTCTTCACAACATAGTTCCATGGCCCGTCCGTGTCGGCTCCGTCTACCCACAGCACGGCGTTCTCGTCGATGTCCAGCGTCGTGTCTGCCGTTGTCGCGGTGCGGTCATACTGCTCGAAGGAACCGAACTGCTCCGTCTCGCTGGTGCCCTTGTTGGGTGACACGCAGAGCATCGCGGATTTCAGGTCGCCATAAATAGGCCGGTAATTTCCCGTCGAATTGCCGTACTGATCTACGATTTCCTCGTCCCGTTCATACAAGCGATAGAAAACGGGCTGACAGTTCGCCATAAAGTTCTGAAAGATAACCGCCCCCTTATCCAACCACGCCGACAAAAGGTGTGACCTCGTTCAAGAGCGATTCAGGTATGTCCTCGGACGCCCAGGAACGGGACGTTCCATTTTCGCTATGCGCGATCTCGAATTGCCCGCCGCGTTTCTGGTAGAGCGCCAAGGCACATCTGTATTGAAGGTCTAGGTGTCGTTTTTCCAGTTCATCCGGCCAGTCCTGATATGGGTAGCGACGCGCCATAATCGCGTTCTTCGCTTGTTCAAGGTAATCTTCCAAGACGGCATCATCCGCCTCGTTTGTCGCTTTCCTCAAACGCTCTAACGCCGTCACAGCGCGTCGCCTCCCCTCGTCAGATGTCGGTTGTTTTCTTCACGGCCCGTCTACGCGGTGCCGCATAGCTTACAGGCGCAAGCGTCGCGCCCTGGAACGAAAGTGTCAGAATGGTCTTCCCCTCGCAGGTGAAGGTGAACTTGGAGCCCTTGCTCTTCACCAGCAGCACCCAGTCAAGGTCCTCGGCTTCTTTGGTCTTTTCGCCCTGGCAGGTGATGGCCTTTCCCTTATACTTATCGTCGATATGTACCGGGAAGTAGTTGCCCTTCTGCTCGGACTCTTCCGCCGGGTTGAACTGCGGCCACTCGACGTATTTCAGGGTGCCGGTCACGTTGCCAAGGAAGTCGATGCTCGTGTCCGGGGAGATTAGGTCAGATACTTTCTTGCCGCCCAACTCGTCATAGGTCTGCCCCTGGGCTGGGACAGACCCGCTCATTCCCCCACTACTTTGAGCGTGTAGGTCTCGTCCATGCGCTCGAAAGAGGGCAGAACGATCATGGAGGCGGTGGTGGTGATCTTCACGGGAGGACCGTACTCGCGCTGAACGGCCACGGCCACGCCGGTGTTTACGATACGCACGTCCACCTTCGGGTCTCCCATCAGAGTGCGCTCCTCTGGAGTGGTGCCGTACCAGGTGTTGCCCAGCGCACCCTCGGGCAGGAACGTCACATAGCCGTCAGGAACGAAAGGTGCGGCCTCGCCGGTACCCTTGTCCACATAGACCTTATCGTAGACGATGATGGTGGTCTGCGTCTTGGCCTGCCAAATACGCTTCACCGTATCGTCGTCCATGTCGATGGTAGCGGTGAGATTCTGCGCCAGGACCGCGTTGCGCACAGAATCGATCTGACCCAGCATGTCAAAGGTCTTCTGATTCATCAGCGCATAGCGCGGAGTAACGCCACGCAGAGCCAGCGCCCGCTTCACGTCGCGGAAGTCATTGAAAGGCTTGGCGTTGGCGGTATTGCTCCACACGTTGGTGCCGTCCAGTGCCTTATAGTTCTTGGTCTTGTGTTCCTCGTCCACATCGTAATTGTACTCGTACAGTACGTTGTTGTCCTCGATGTAGATTTTGGGAGAGCCGTCCTGGGGGAACAGCAGCTGCATACGCATGATCTCGGGAACGATGTCAGCGCCCTGAATAAGCTCGGTGGTGTCATCGTAGATACTCGCCATGATGTCGTCCAGGAACGGGCTGTTCTCGTCCGCGATCTTCATAAGCTCAATGAGGTCATGCTCACGAACAAGCATGGACTCACGGAAGAAAGCCATCTCCTTGCTATCGCCCTTGAAGGTGCCGCGAACACGGAGAGTAGGCATCGCGTCGAAGTTGGACGCCGCCAGCTGAACATACTTGCCCTTGTGGGTCTTGATGGTCTTCAGGTCCAGGCCCATCTTCTTCCGGGGAGGGAAGAACGCGGGGCCTACCATCGGAAGGGTATTGTTCACGTCCTGGGTCTTCACATAAGCGGTAGCGATGCTGTTGGCATTGAAAAGGTCACTAGTCAGAAGCATATATTACACCCCCTTCTTATAGGCTACTTTGCCGTCTTCCTCGACAACGATCATGGGCAGAGCCTTGAGCGTGTCCTCGGGAATATCCGCACCAGCGTGCTCATTGATTCGCTTCTTGTTCAGATAGCCCTTCTTTAGAACGGTGCCGATAGGACGGCCCTCGAACACGTCAGAGAGAAGAATACCCTCCACGGTGCCATCGGTCGCTTTCTTGCCTTCCTTCGTGATAGGCGTACCGGCCTTGACGATCTTCACACCGTCAACCTTGTCTTCGACATCGGTGAAGTCAAGCGTAATGGGAACGCCCTCCCAGCCGTTGGGCCGGTTGAGGATTTCGGTCCCACGATAGACGTTAAAGGTCTTGACCTCCAACTTAAACACCTCCAGTAAAATGTTTCAGAATTTCGTTTGCCGAAGTCGCAGCCTCGGCTCTGTTCTTGCCAATCCGCTCTGCAATCTTCTCACCAGCGGACTTGTCGTCGCTACCACCGCCAGCGCCGTCAGGACGCGGGTCTTTCTTCACCAGTTCGGCCCGGAGCTGCTTTTCACGGGCCTCGTTAAACTTCTTCTGGTTCTCGAACACCTTGTCCATATTGCCATCGAAAAGAGCCTCTGCCGTGGAACGGGCCAAGTCTTTGTCGTAGCCAAGAGCCAAGAAGTTTGCCGTGTGGTCCGCGATGGTGGACTTTTTCAGAAGTTCCTGATACTTGCCCTCCAGTTCCGCTTTGGCCTTTTCCTCCTCGGCTTTCTTTGCCTCGTCTTCGGTCAGTTTGCCTTTGAGCTGCTTGGAAAGGTTCGCGGCTTCCGTAGCCTTGGCATCAAAGACCTCTTTCTTCACGTAGCCAGTCAGGTCAACGGGATCAGGGACCTCCATGCCAAGCAGAGCCGAAACCTTGTCGGCATCGCTCATTTCAGTAAAGCCCTGAATGCTGTCGGTGGAAATTTTCATTTTCAGTTCTCCTTTGGGTTTTTTAGAGTGCGTCTCTGCACTTCATTTTTGGGCTTTATTATCCTGGCATCTCCGCCAGCTTGGGATTTTCGGTTTCTCTACCGTGATTAACTGGCATGACGCCAGACTTATCTATTCATTTCCCTCAGCCTTGTGCTTCAGCGCTTCCAGTGTTCTCTAGAGTTAACCGGAGTAAAAAACGCTTCGTAAATTGGCCAACCTCTATCAATTCGGCCATATACAGTTGATCTTTCAATTCCGATTTCGTTTAGCCACTGTGTAAATGTTTTTGTCTCCCCGTTAAGCGTTACGAGATGGTTTCTCCTTGTGTTGTTGCACTGTTCCGCGTTGCTTATAAATCGACAATTTTCTGGGCAATAATTCCCGTTGACATCTATCCTGTCAAGCGTACAATCACCGCGCTTTGCGTTTTCGTCGTATCCGTTTTCAATGGCCCATTTTTTGAACGCAGGATAACTGTGCTCCCATTCTTCGCAAACCATTATTCCTCTTGCACCGTAATTGTGATAGGAAGAGTGTGTTTCGTTTCCGCATCTAGACCGCATTCCAGACCAGATTCTGTAGAGCCTATCATTTGATCCTTTGTGGGTTACAGCCTGCTTCTTCAACTGCTCGCTGTGAACATCTCGGCTATAACACCCGCAACTTTTTGTTACGCCGCGCCGTAAACAATCTGATCTTGCTACGATTTCATTCCCGCAATCGCATTTACACTTCCAAAGAATCCTTCGTCCTGTCTTTTCCTGTTGCCCTAAACACTCGGTAACAACAAGTCTTCCGAACCTTTGGCCCAATAAATCTAATTTTTTCATAAACTATCGCCTCCCCATAGTTTTCCTTGAAGAATATCGGGCGGAAGGTGGCAAGGCTCCCCACTTTTCTTCCCGTCGGAATATCCGCCCGGCTATTCACTTTTCAATTACAGCTTCGATATGGCACCGACAGCCAAAATGCGATTTCGGAGGAACTTTATCAATCGGATAAACCTTGCCATCACGCTCTTGGCATTTACCGCAAACGCGGTCGTCTTTTTCTGAGACCCATCGAACCCGAGCAACACCCGCGTCCTTGAACGCTTTGAGCGTCGCCGCATCGGACACGTCCAGGCAGTATTGTTCCGTCATCCGCGACCAGTACATCAGCCCGCGCCGGAACTCTTTGGCCTTGTCCTTGGACGAGTTGACGCCCTCCGCCGTGTAGTCCCGCTTGCGGTCGATCTCATGCTGGTACACATATTTCGTAACCGCGTTGTATTCCTCCAGGAACGCCAGCAGCCACGCCTCGTCCGGTTCTTCGTCTCCGTGGGGGTCAGCCTCGTCATAGACCGCCTGCGCCAAGTCCAGGAACATCTTGCGGTTGTCGGACGCGAGGCGCTTGTACAGCGTCTTGACGACCTTAATCACATTGAGTTCATCAAAGTCAAACAGTGCCGCCTCACTCTGCGCCGCCTCGAACCGTTTGATCGCTTTCCTGTTCAGAAGCTCCACCGCTCTGTCGGCCAGGTAATACGGATTGTCCGTTTTCGGCATCGACTTCTCTCCTCAAAGACTGCTCCATCTCAGCCTGCTGCTGCTCGTACCATTCGAGCGAAATCCTATAAGCCTCTTCCGCATCCGTGAATAGTCCGCACGACTGGAACGCCAGTTTCGGGTGGATCTTGTTGTTGTTGAGCATTTCCGCCAGCACCTGGGCCTTGCTCTGTATGTCGGCGTAGTTGTGACGGGTGAACTTCAGCCCAATGTCGGACAGCTTCAAACCGCCCAATAGGCCGTTCTCGTGGCAGATGTAAAGAACGATTCTCAACAGTTCGCGCTCTGCCTTGCTGGTGTGCAGTTCAGAATCCTTGGCCCGCGCCTCCGCGTCCTGCCAACCGTCCCGCATGATGGTAGCCGCGCCGGTGTCGCTGGTGCTGGAACCGCCGTTACGGTTCGGCATACCGCATATCGTCAGGACGGTATCGGTCATGTCGTCCATGAGCGTCTGCGCCCCACCCTGGGAAAGCTCCCCCTCAATGCGCTTCACGTCGGCAGGATTGGTCGGGTCGCTTTTTATCATCAGACCCAGCTTTTCCCGGAGCGACTGGCCCTGTTCCTCTGTCAGTTCGCAGTTTATGAACACGAGGATGGACTGGACAAACTGCTCTATGTCGTCCACGCGGTTGCTTTCCAGAGTGTTTATTGCGTTCAGGAGCGGCAACACCACCTCGAACGCTCCCATCCGCGCCTCGTTGTGGACGTACTCAATGACCGGGATATACGGAACGGTGCGGGCTTCTTGCTTCGTTATCTTCCCGCCCTTTATCTCGAAGTACCACTTGCCGGTGTAGACGATGGAATACCACTGGCCCTTTTCGTCCTTTTGCCGGATAACGCCAGCAAGAGCTTTCTTCCCAAGGCCGCTGTAATAGATGACAAACGCCTCTCGCGGGTCCAGCGTGTAGATGCAGACCGGGCTTCCCTCTTCCTCGCCAACAGGGTCCGGCAACACCATCCGGCACCCGACGCCGCAGATGTGGGACCACTCGGCAACCTCTTTGTCCTTGGTGGCCTTGTCCTCGGCGTACATATACTCGTTCAGTTCGTTTATCTGCTCCGAAACGGCATCCTCGCCGCCACGGGACACATACTGGATAGGGTCGGACAGCAGGTAGGACACTTTGAAAGCCACGATCTCGTTGGCCCGGTTTACCATGACCTTGTTGTTGATCTCCGGGCGGACTTCCTTCACACGGCAGCGGATGTCCTGCTTTCCACGGTAGAAGTCCCAAAGGTACTGTATCTCGTTTCGGTTGAGCCGATGGATGCTCAGCGCCTTGCCGACAACATCAACGACGTTCTCCGGCGTGATCTCCGGCACGTCCGTGTAAATCTTCCGCCGTCCGTGAAGGCCGTCTTCCGGCAGGACCGAAAGAACCGTATCCAATTCGCCCACCGTATCACCCCCGGACAACAAAAAACGGGCCAGCTATTGCAAAATCTGCAACAACTGACCCGGTGGTCGTCTACCCGTGCCTGTGCGCGGGTGCATTTTATATCTCCCGCCTTATTCTTCTGTGCGGGTGCGCGTTATCTGCTCCTGCTTGTGCGCCATCATCTTCTCGTAGCTGACGCGGTAAATAGATACCTTCCCGTCGCCAACTCTGATCTCGGCGCTTGGTCGTCCCCGTTCGTTGATGATCTTATTGATAGTGGCGATATTTTTTTCGCTGAGTTTTAACGCCAAACAATATCACCGCCTCATATACAGTGCGGATGATTCACCCGCGTTTCGGTGGACCAGGCGTTCCCGCCAGCCCGTCTCCTCTCGTGCAGCCGGAACCGTGGAAGTTACCGGCCCGGCCACACAGAAAGGAGTGAAGAAACTTCTGGTTTCTCATATAGCATTTTACCATACGTTGTCTCACTTGTCAATATATTGGAATTATGAAAACTAAAAGTTTTGAAAAAATCAATATCTTGTGTCAGAACGGGCGGCGGAATACGGTTACTGTGTTCTCTTCGAGAGACTGGACAAACTCTGCCAACATAGCCATTCCGTCTGGCACGTCATCGTGCTTATTGCGTCCAGCCATCGTGTAGCCGCATAGGAAATTTATCGCCCGCCTGTACTCCTTATCGTGCTTAATGACCGATTTATCCTTGAAAAGACAGTGTTCCTTGACCCACGGCGAGTTGACTATGATTTTTGTTTCCTTGTTCGCAGTTGTGTATTTCGTCGTGATTCTTGTACGCCCGCCCATCTTCTTTACTTCCGCCTGCACTTTCTCTGCTACTTTCCCGCCAGCGGAGTTGCTTTCAAACCGGCTCATCTGTACTTTGTGCTGAAGGAGGACAGAAACAAGTCTTGCCTCCACGACTTCCGGCGCACCGTTATCGCACAGCATGAACTCAATGTAGAAGTCGTTTCCGTACTGATACGCTATGGGCATGAACGCATAGTCCTCGCCCTTGTCCTTCGTATCGCATATGGAAAGTATCGCATCCGGCTCTCCCTCTGGCAGTTCAAAGTACCGGCGCAGTTCGTCCTCGGAATAGAGTAGCCCTTCCCTCTCAATCGGCTGTGTCATGTACAAGGCCCGCCAGCTTGCATCGTCCATGATGTCCCGCTGCTCGTGGTAGAACTGCGTCGTGAATCCGACGCCATACGGATAATCAAAGTTGCTCTCGTCATTCTCGTCAAGGGCTGGGAGATGGATAAACTTCGCCTGCGGGTCATCTGCGTGTGCCAGTTCAAGCCTATCTATCGGATCGTGCAATGTCCATGGCGTCTGGATGAGGAGCTCAACACAGTCGCCGATCATACGCTGCCGAAGGTCCGTGTAATACTGCTGCCACAGCTTGTCCATTCGCTCCTTTGACATGGCGGACTCTATACCATCAACAAGGTCATCCGCATAAAGCAGATTGGACGCACGGACCTTACCGGCATTTCCAGAACCGATTGACGAGAACTCAAACGTCTCAAACCGCTTCGGCTTTTCAAGGTCTATCCTCATGTCCTTGGCGTTGGTGTTCACGACACGGATGGCCGGAAATATCTCGTGCCACAGATACTCCCCTTTCGGGTCCAGCATACGGTTGATCTCGTCATATACGCCTCGAAGGAAAGAATTGCTGTGGGACCCGCCAAGGATGGACAACTCCGGGTGTCGCAATCCAGACCAGACCATGTACATGATGCCAGTTGTGGACTTCCCAGCTCCAGGCGGCATCATTATTCCCAGAATCCGTATTCTCCGTTCCTCCAGGTCCTGCAACGCATCGACGACCCGTTTCAGTTGCTTTCGCCTCGGCTCGTAAAACTTCTTCCTCGGCTCACGGTTGAACTCTGCGTATCTGATGGCAGCGTCAAAATCGTGCGGCGCGTCGAACAGCAGACTCCGCTTGTTCAAGTCCAGCATCTTCGCGTCTCCACGTTGCTTGACATACCGCGCCGACAGGGCCCGTATCTCCTTGTTCCGTGCATGGGCGTCCGCAAAGTCTTCCGCCTCGATCAGCCGTATCACCTCGAACAGGTCGCCCAGCACCGACGGGTCCGACAGGTCCTTCTCGTGCAGCTTGTCCGCCAGTCTCTTTACGTCCACAGCATTACCTCCAAAACAAAAAAACAGGGCCAACCGTTGCATTTCCTGCAATAGTTGACCCTGCTGGTCGTCTACCGTAACCCTCTGTCACGGTGCGTGTTGTTTAGTTGTGATAGCCTTATAGTTTTTCTAAAATTGGCGGTTCTCTAAAAATGTCCGTAAACTCCGGTGTGGTTTCACGCGAATCATCACTTTCAGAATAGAACCTGACCGCACCGCACTTTGGGCACGTCCACTCCATTCTAACGCCATTCTTGCGTTGCACGAGTCCATCTACAACACCACAGTTTGGACACGTTTTTGAAAACATTATTGCCTCTTGTATCATTTCCTTATAGTCCACGATTAATCATCTCCCCACAGCGCGTCGTAGAACATCATCTCGCCGATGCCGAACTCTTTGTCCCGCTCCGCCCGCTTCATCTTGCGGTACGTCGCACCGTCCACTTCGACCGTCTTTTCCCGGTACACCGTTTTCGTCCCGAACAGACCGCGCTTCTCGACCGGGACAAGTGCTTTGACTTTGTGTTTCATGGTTCCTCACCGCTCGTACCAGCCCCATTAACACGAAGCAGTTGCTCCATCTTTTGTATTTGCTCCACGTCTTTTTCCATTCTGGCATACCTGATAAGAGTACGGCAAGTAAAACACGCGCACACTCCGCAAACAATGGCACAAAACGCTCCGCAGCATATCGACATAACGCCGCTGTTTCCTGACATTTGCCGGAATATTCCGAATCCGACATTTATTCCGCCGATCGCCACAAAGCATATCTCGCCAATCATTATGGCCCATGCCTGTTTGATCTCTTTTGAAAAATTCATATTTCAATTCCTCCTAGAACCAACTGGCCCGGTCGCACCACCTGTCGTCGATGTAGCTCAACCCGCCCTTTTTCTTTTTGCGGCGTTTTCTCGGCTTCGCCATGTCAGTCACCATCCTTCAATAATCCGGCTCTCTGCCGTTCCCTTCGTTCACCAACATAATGAACCACGTTCAGAAGTTCAACTCCATCTAAAGCATATTGTTTGATTACCTGCTTTTCCTTCTCCATTGATTCTTTCTTGGACAGGCCGTCATAAAGGATTCTCGATTCAGCCAGCGTAAAGAGAGTATCAATTTTATTCTTGACAACCTTACTCCTAGTAACGCCACGCCGTCTTGCACGTTCAACCGTCCCACTTCCAACATAAAACACTTTTCCAGTAACAGCATTATACCACTCGTAAACACAATAATTGTTATCCATCATTTGACACCCTCTTGTTTCGGCTTTCCAGTTTTGGAAGGCCGTTTTTTTCTCTGTACTCTGCGACTGCCTTGTAGTATGTGTTCGGGCGCAGACCAAGTTTGTCCATCGCCCATCTGTTCGTCCGGCCATCATTTAACACCTGATCGTATACTTCGCCAAATGCCTCCCAATCTACTTCGATGGGCTTGCGCCCCTTGTATCTTCCCTCTGCCTTTGCGATTTCTATTCCTTCTCGTTGCCTCGTCTTTGTGTTCTCTCTCTCCTTCTCGGCAACATAGGAGAGAATCTTCAAAACAAGGTCTGCGATAAATGTTCCTGTCAAGTCATTCGTATTCCGCGTGTCCAGAATAGGCATATCCAAAACGCAGATGTCAGCGCCGATGTCCTTGGTGATGTGTTCCCACTGTTTCCCCGTCTCGGTGTAGTTCCTGCCAAGGCGGTCAAGGCTACACACAAACACCGTGTCCCCCTTGCGGATGACGTTCACCATCGCCTTGTATTTGTCGCGGTTATAGTCCTTCCCGCTTTCCTTGTCGATGAAGATATATCTTTCCGGGACACCAGCGGCCTTTAACGCTTCGATCTGCCGCGCCTCGTTCTGGTCTTTGCTGGACACCCTTGCATATCCGACGATGATGTTTTCTGCCATTTCAGCTCACTCCTGTTTGTTTATACGTCCATTATACAAACACTTTTATACTTTGTCAACACTCTTTTTTGTCTTTTTTGAATTTCGGGCTATTCTGACACGTCACTACGCCGCCTGGCCTGGGCCTATATCCCCCGCCAGTATCGCCCTGGCCGCGCCGGATTTGTTTGAAGTATACCCGTGGCAAACGCCGGAAACACCGCACCGATAATTTGCCACGAATCCAAAATTATCAAAAATAAATATAATTATTTGCAAAATAAGTATTGACAACCCTAAACAAACAATGTTATAATGAATCATCGGTTGAGATACCACACCACCACACCACACAGGCAAGGCCGGAAAGGAAACGACATGACCACGAGAGAGATCGCAGCCGACACCATGCACGAGATCGTCACCACGTGCGACACGGCCCGGCCCGCTGTCCACTGGATCGACCAGGCGGAAGCGAAAATTAACGACGCATTCCACTTGGCGCGCTCCTATCGTCTCAGTGTACTCACCACGGCCCGCGCGCTGTCCAAAGCCGCACACAGCATGGGCATTACCTACGGAAACGGCGTCGACATAGCGATAGATAACGCGCTCACAGAGTGGGACGCCTGGGGGATGCTTAGCAAGGCGGACGCGCGGAAATACAGCGATTGGCGCGTGGCCTTAATGATGACCGAATAACACCACGCCGGAGACCTCAGCCGGGCCGCACCGGGAAAAGCGACCCAGCCCCAGCCCGCCAGGGCAAAACAAAAGCCCCAGCCGACGCCGCAAACATCGACCGAGGCGAGCCCCAGCAGAACACACCAAACCGAGGCAAGGCAACTATAACACACCTTGCCGGAATTATGCAAGGAGGATTTGCAAAGATGAAAACCATCGCCGATCTGGAAGCCGCCCGTGAGCTTGAACTGTACGCCGAAAACACACGCGAGATTTATGATCGCTGCACTATGCCAACCGTGGCCAATCTCACCCGGAAATACAAGCGCGGCCAATATGACAAGGCCAAGGCGATCAAGGCGTGGGAGTATGTCGCCGAGGCCGCCGCGAAAATGTACGCCCGCGAATTTGCGAGCCCGTCCCAGTGGCACGTCATGTTCAACGCGGCCACGCGGCGAGTTGTTGCGGCCACGCTGGAAGAGGCTTATTTCTGCGAGTACATAAAGGAGAACTGAACATTAACCCGTGGCGGCGGGCCCGTTTGGGAAAGTCCATTAGGCCGCCAGCGTCCGCCCTTCGGGGCGGGGTTGGAAATCAAAACAATATCAATATTTGGAGGTATTACAATGACTACTTTGATTTGGAGCACCGTTGACGGCTATGTCCCCGGAACGCGCTACAACAGGCGGAAAGAAGAATTGCGCCAGGAGGCTATTGAGTGGCAAGCCAATTTTGACGGCTGGGATTGCAGCTATGCCGACTTGGCTGAGAAGCAAGCCTATTTCGAGCGGCTGGGCCGTCGCTATGGCCTTCTGCGCGAGTTCCGGGAAAACTGCATATGCTGATTTCTGCGAGTCGTTCGGGCGACTTAAAAGAGGTCCATCAGGCCCGAAGCGTCCCGGCCTTGTGCCGGGGGTTGGAATACAGCCCGGAAAGCGGGAGGAAGAGCGGAGCAAACCGGCATAGCATAGAATCACCAGCACAGGCAGCCGGACAGCCTGACAAGGGAAAACCGGGAGATCGTGGAGCTGCCGAAGAAAACATAACCCACGGGCAAGGCCAGCCAGACAGGGCCGACAGCGAGCGCCGCAACAGTGAGAGCGGGAACAAATACAACGGAGGCTATGACATGACCGACTACACCAAATATACCGACAAAGAGTTGACGCAGGCTTGTAACGAGGCATATGCCGAGTATTACCGCCTTGCAACGGTAGTCAGGCCCACGCCACCGACTAAAAAAGACCTTGAGCCGCTTGAAAAAGCAATTGATAAATACGACGAGATCTTAAACGAAATAGAAAGGAGGCTAGGCCACCTTGTCTAACAACAAATGGTACACGCCCGCCGGGAAGAGCTACAATTTCCACATGGACTTGTTGCAGCAAAAGCACCTGATGATAGCTGGAGCGACTGGCAGCGGCAAAAGCGTTGTAGTCAACGGCATCATGTATAACGCGCTTTACTCCGCGCCAGTCGACGCCGCCAATGGCAAGCAGTTTATTCTCATCGACCCGAAGCGGGTGGAACTGTGCATTTACAAGCGCCTGCCCCATGTTCTGCGCTATGCGTCCGAGCCTGAAGAGATGATACAGGCGCTGCAATACGCGATGGCCCTGACAGAAGCGCGTTACAAGGCGATGCAGCGCGACGGTCTGCGGCTCTATGACGGCAGCGACATCTACATCATAATAGACGAGTTCGCGGACCTGATGACGACCCAGCCGAAGCGCGTCAAGCCTCTCATTCAACGGTTGGCCCAGATCGGGCGGGCGGCCCGGATGCACATTATCCTCTGCACCCAATGCCCGCTGGCGAAGGTGATACCCACAGAAATCAAGGTCAACTTTGACAGCGTTCTGGCCCTGCATACGGCCACGGCCCAGCACAGCCGCAACATTATCAGCGTTGCAGGGTGCGAGCTATTGCCGCCATACGGAGAGGGCTATTACCAGCGGCCTGGCAAGCCTCTGACCCACGTTTCGGAGATACCGCTATTTGACGACGCCACGCTGCAAGAGCGCGTCGCCTGGTGGACGGACCAGACCCGGACCACGCCGCCGCGCTTTCTGCGCCGGATATGGCCCGAACAAGATTGCAAAATTCAGTTGACCATATGAAGAACAAAGCGTAAAATAACATTCCGAAAAGGAGATATTGCCATGAAGTACATCGTATTAGGACATTCGGAAGTTACCGTCAGCATCGAAGTTAACGCAGCGAGCGGAGAAGAAGCCATCAAGAAAGCCACAAAGAAATTCGGTGGAATCCACGAATTCGCAGGTAATGGAGGACTTGACAAGCTGATCGGCGTAAACGGCGAAACAGAAACCATCGCCGCAGATTGCCCGGTCGAGTTTGATGACTGGTTGCCTGTTTGACCCGCCACCAACAAAAAGACCGCCCCGGTTAGTCCGAGGCGGTTTTTCTATGTTCTGCGTTCTTTCTGGCTTCTTCTAATTCTTCATCAACGAAAATAATGTTGACGCTCCCCAACTTGCTCAATGCTGAAAAAATGTTGTCAGGTGAAATCCTAGAACAGAAATTGACCCACGATGGCTCCTCATAGCAATCATACACGCCATATTTCCGCTTGATGATTCTAACGGTCATATCAAATGCCTTTCTCGCGCCATATTCGCCGTTCTGCTGGCCGTTTGTTCCCGCCGTGTGTTTACACGTCTCGTCTTGAAAACGTCGCCACGGGCCGTTCTGCGCGTTCTGGCGCGGTTTTGTGCCGCGAGGCGTGGAGCGAATCAACAAATCCGCCCTTCTGCGCGTCGTGGCGTGGCGTCAGTCCGTGGCGGGTTCCGGCAGCGGCATCCAATGGGTAACTTTTTCGTCTATGTCATCCCAATAGTCGGCTCCGGCCTCATACGGCCACTCCCATTTCCCGCGCTTCTTATTGAACCTTGCCTCCGGGTACACATCCCTTTCCCCGTTCCAGCTTTCTACCGTCACCATAACAATATCGCCATCTGGCGGCATCGTATCAGGTGTGAGTTTAATCCAGTTCATGTCCTGCACTCCTTTCTGCGTCTCGTCGAGTGACTGTTCTGGGCCTTTCTGCCCATCCCCATTATACCACCGCACCCATCCCTTGTAAAGCAAAAACAGAGCTTATTATTAAATTAAGGTATAATAAAGACGCTTCGCTTGGAATAACGTAGTTATGATTATATAGGCTAGTCCCGTAGCGAGAAGATAGCCCCGGAAAGTTTGACGCTCTCCGGGGCCTTGATGCGCTGGTTTAGTCTGGTAGTTCTGGATAACGCATCCAGTGCGTGACGACATCTCCTCCACGAAAAGGAACCATGATACCTTCTCCCTCGATACGGTACCACTCTTTCCGTTTCGCGTCATAGGTTGCGTAGTTTTCCAGGTGTTTCGCTCCTTTATGCGGCGTGTTAGTCGTATCGAGTGTTGCCGCCATGACAAGCAGGCCGTTCCGTGGCAGCTCGTCATTGACGCTAATCCATTCCATCTCCATCAACTGCCACCGTTTCCCTTTCTGGCCCTCACCACAGCAACGATGACGGCCAGGACCACAACGGCCACTTCGCTGATGAGTGTTGCGAGAACGCCCGCAACGAATCGGTCAATATACATTTGGTTAGCCTCCTTATTCTTCTATCATGTCTTGGTATTTGGACTGGATTTCCTCCGGCGTTAATGTGTCGCCGAGGGGCGCGGGTTGAGCGGGAGCAATATCTATCACGTCGCGGTAGCCAAAATGGTTCTTACCAATGAAGATACCCGACGCCGGATTGACCTTGCCATTGAGCATCATATCGACCCACATTTCTTCCAATTCTCCGTCCGCTTTTTTTATCATGTTGAAATGTGTTCCGCTTCGCACCTGCCCTGTTTTCCACTTATACCACGTTGTTCTGTCAATTCCGAGCCAGTTACAAGCGCCTTGAATGTGCGGCTTTCTGTCGTTCTGTTCGCAATAATCGAAGTACATCTTGATACGCTCCCAGACGGCCTTTTCGTCAGCGATGTCAACCGGCGGCAAATCTTCCGACGCTCTTGAATAGCGAAGATACCGGGCATTATCACCGGGTTCAACGTTCTCCTGCCCGAACTTTTCAAGGTCAGGGCGATTGCGTTTCTGCTTTATGATCTGTCTCGTCCCGGCGTCGTCAGTCAGTGCCAATGCAGTTTCTTTCTTATCAGCCGGCAATAATATCATCCTCCTTTTGGGTGCCACGCAAAGAATCTTCTTCGATCATCCTTGAAACGATTTCATCCGTACACTTCTTCACGACGGTTGACGGAGCGACACTTTCTCCAAATTCTTCCATGCTCCAATCTCCATCAAATTCTTCCCTGTCATATCCAGCATAAGAGAAGAACTTTTTGGCAAGACATATCGCCTCGTTATAATCCAGGCGCTTGATTTCATACTGGATCGGGAATCGCCTGATAAGGGCCGGGTCAAGTCGGTCAAAGCGGTTTGTCGTTCCAATGATTATCACTTTATTCTGAAGCCTGTCCATCTCCTGCATGAGTGCAATGACGATTCGGTTCATCTCTCCGACATCGTTTTTCTGTCCTCTCGCCATGCCGACTGCATCTATCTCGTCAAAGCAAAGAACACACGGAGAACTTCTGGCATACTCAAATATCTTCCCAAGGTTTGACTGTGTTCCGCCAAGATATTGATTTACTAGGCTCGAAAAGCGAACATATACAAATGGCAAATCTGCTTTATGCGCTATATACCTCGCAAGCATTGTCTTTCCGCATCCGCTTTCACCATGCAGCATAAGGGCCGGTATGTAACTGATTCCAATTTCCGCCAGACGGCTCGAAACGCGATAAACGGAAAGTGTCTCCCTAACTGCTTTCGCCTCGGTTTCCCGGAGCAAGAATCTGGATTCCGGAAAATTCGTTACATCCTCTGCAACAAGAAGTTCTCGCAGATTGAATGGCAACTCAATCAACTCCGGCCCTTTTGCTTCCAGCTTTCGGATCATGTGCTCTTTGAACTGCTGGTCTTTCTTTGTTTCTAGTTCATCAAGAATAATCCTTGTCTGCTGCTGTGCTTTCCGTATATCTCCGTCACATATATACCTAATCAATGCCCTCTCTTTTTCGTTCATGTCACGTTCCGCCTCCCCTCCAATGCTCGACCACGAAGCGGAAGGCCTCTCCGAAGCCTGCAACGATTTTTGTGATACTTTCTATCTCGGTGGTAGCGTCTTGGATGGTTTCTTCTGCCTTGTCCAATTTTTCCTTCAACTCGTCACGTTCTGCTATGAGTTGGAATTTCTCTTGCAGGAGCGAAACCTTTTCCGCCAACAGATCGGAATTTTCTCTTTTCTTGGCCGCGCAGATTGATTCCAAATCGCCGCACCTGGCCTGTAATTGTTCCGCTCTCTCGACTGCATCATTCATCTTTGCCGCGAACTCGTCACGGTCCTCTTGGACGGCGCGGAGCTTCTGCTGCGTGTAGGAGAGAGTTGACTTCATCTGGGCGAGGTCGGCGGTTTTGATGTCCAGTTCAACGCTGAGCGCCATGTTCCTTTCGGCCAACTCCTTGAAAAGTTGCTCCCTTTCCTCGTTGATACGCTTCATTTCTTCGCACTGTTTCTTCGTTTCGTTCTGGTTCTCCACGATGCGGTCAAGTTCTTCCTGCAAAGATTTAATCGTTTCAAGGTCTGTCATTCCGCGTCACGCCTCCTTCCTCCTTGTCCTCTGTCTGATCGGCTTTGCTCGTTTCGTGTTGCTGTCTGAAACTGGTATAAAACGCCTTGATAAGTTCTTCGTTCTCGGCTCGTAACGAATCAAGTCCGTCCATCCTGGTCGCCTCCTTCCACTTTCAAAACACACTCGTTGTTGCAGGTTGGGCAGTCGCACCGATAATACTTGTCATAGCCCGTGTAGCCCATGAAGGAATAGTCCGATGCGTCCGCCTCGAAAACGCAGCCACACGTTTCGCATGAAAAGCGCAGTTTTGTTGGCTCCAAATCGCCCGGTTTGACTATCTTCATTCCGTCTCGCTCCTCCTTTCCCAACTGAACATCGCCTGATCCTGTTCGTCCTTTCTCCTCTCCTCGCAGTCCCGGTCCGCCTCCTGCCAAGTGTCCCAAACTGCCACGACAGTCCAGTCCGAATCGACGGACTTCCGAAGTACGGCAAATTTATCACTCATGAGCTGGTTCCTCCTCGATTAAAAGTTCCGATGCGTTTTCCTCGTTTACTACATAGTCAACGCATTTTGTTTTGATTGCTGCTACCAAGCGGTTTGCTCTGTCGTAGAAATATGTCATCTCGTCAGATGGAACCACGACAAAGGATTCAATCGGTGTGCAGAATCCAAGAAACTTTCCAGTGTTCAACTTTGCTATGTATCCCATGTTGTCCTCCTTCACTTCAAGAGCAGTAGTTTCATCCAGATTGGAAGGTCAGACTTGCAAACCACCACGGCGAAAGTGATTCCAAGCGCGATCACCAAGATGAAGATTATCCATCCAATAACTGATTCCCAGTCCATGTCTTTCCTCCTGTCATCGTATCGTAATCTCGTATTCATCCATGAGCACCTGCTTCAAATCTGATATTTTGACCCGACCTTCGGTGATCTCCTCGGACAGCTTGTTGACCTCGCTCCAG
>CANQKZ010000026.1 GCA_947624585.1 uncultured Oscillospiraceae bacterium
AAGTGGCTCCTGGCCCACCCGGACTCCGACGAGGCAAAGAGCGGGGCGCACATCGGGCTTACAGGTGTCAACATCGACATCGCGGAGCTTCTCTGATTTATCATACTCTCTCCCCTCAAGGTCCGCCGCCCACGCTTCCAACCACTTGAAAACGTGCCGTGAATGGAGTATAATCGTGGAGAAGGAGAAAAGGGGGGGGGGGACGCGCCATGTCTATCGCGCTGAAGACGCTTTGCTCGGAGAACGGAAATATCTTCAAGCTCACCCTGCGGGCGGGGGGAAACGGGTACCGGAACACGGTGACCTGGGTATACGTGCTGGAGGACGACTCCATCATCCCCTACTTCCACGGATCGGAGCTGGCGGTGACCTCGGGGATCCGGGCGGTGACGGATCCCGGGTGGCTGGCGGAGCTGGTGCGTAAGCTTACAGAGCGGGGCGCGGCGGGGCTGGTGATCAACACGGGCAAATATGTGTTCGCCATCCCCAAGGAGCTCCAGATCCTGTGCGACAGCCTGGACTTCCCCCTGCTGACCATGCCCTGGGAGATCCACATGACGGAGATGATCCAGACCTTCTGCACCCGCATCATCCAGGACCGGCAGGACAGCGCCCTGATGGATCAGGCCCTCACCGACGCCATCTGCCAGACCGGCGACCCGGAGGAAATCCGGGCCGTGCTTGGCGCCCACTACGACCTGGAGGGAAAATTCACCGTCCTTCTCATCCACACCAACCGGCAAAGCGACGAGATCTGGAAGCCGGAGGGACGGGAGTACGTGTTCATCAACAGCCTGCGCCGGTTCAAGACCATGAACGGCCTGACGCGCTCCAAATTCGGCGTCATCGAGTTTGAGAACGACCAGGTGATGGTCGCCAACAACGTGGACACCCGGCTGATGCCGGAGCTTTTGCGAATCGTCTCGGAGGTGTACCGGGACGCGGCGCGGGCAAAGGCTCTCTTCATCGGCATCGGCAGCGAGGTGACGGGCCTTGAGAATATCGCCCGAAGCTTCCAGCGGGCCCAGGCGGCCACCCGGATGGCCCTCTTTCGGAACGAGACCGCCGTCCGGTTCGAGGACATGGGCTTTTACAAGATCCTCTTTTCGGTCAAGGACGAGGGGGTGCTCCGCTCTTACGCCGACGATGTGCTGGCCCCCCTGGAGGCGGATGCCGCGTCGAAGGAGGACAATCTGGCCCTTCTCCGGGCCTACATTGAGAACGACCGCAGCCTGGAGCGGACGGCGGAGGCGCTGTACCTCCATCGGAACACGGTGAACTACCGCCTCCAGAAGCTGAGAACGCTCGCGGATACGCCCCTGAAGACGGTGGAGGACCTGTTCCCGTATCAGGTGGCCCTTGCCATCCGGGACACGGAAATTTGACAGAACAGAATGAAGGTGCCCGGAAACCCGAACGCCTTCATTCCGTATTATATACTAATACTCAATCAAAATCAGACATTCGCGCCGGTCTTTTCGCGCCATACTTCCTCACACGGCTTGAAAATACACATAATGTTCCCTGCGCCGCGTTCCTCGCCTGGCATGAAAAATTCCCAGCGCTCGGTGCCTGCTTTTAATTGAGTATTAGTATTAGGAGAAAAATGTCCCTCAGAGTCTTATTTCCCGAACACGCGGTTCAGCAGGGAGCTGACGCGGCTGCGGTTCTCCTCGTCGGAGGTTTCGTCCTCGGACTCGGTGTCTCTCATGTCGAGAAGGTTGAGGCTGTAGATGGGGAACTTGCGGATGTAGAAATCGTTGTTGAACATATCAAATGACCTCCTTATAATCATTCGCCCCGGCGGTTTTGCCGGTCGACTCAGGTGTTGTTTTGTTTTACAAGTATCATTATACTCGGTTTTTCCCTTTCGTAAAGGGGCTTGAAGTCTAAAAAACGCCCCTGTTTTTGTGCTCTGCGCACAAACCGGCCCGGAGGTACCGGAAAGCACTGGAAATCCGGTTTTGCATCATTTTTTCCCGTCCCGAGGCTTTACATACGGGGCAAGGTGTGCTATGCTATGCACAATTCTTCATGAAAAGAGCGGTATGAATGACACTGAAGGATCTGAGGATCGGCGAGACCGGGCGCATCGACAGGGTGGGCGGCGACGGGGCGCTGAGACAGCATTTTCTGGATATGGGCGTGATTCCCGGAGCGGAGGCCACGGTGGTGAAGTACGCCCCCATGGGCGACCCGGTGGAGCTGCGCATCCACGGCTACGAACTGACATTGCGTCTGGCGGACGCGGACAGGATCGACGTGACGAAGGTGGCCTCCTCCGTCCCGGAGCCGGCGCCCGTCAAAAAGAAAAAGCAGCAGCACCCCTATTTCGGCGAGCCCGGCGTCCACCACGAGAAGAAGACGGAAAACCCCCTGCCGGAGGGACACGCTCTGACCTTCGCCCTGGTGGGCAACCAGAATTGCGGCAAGACCACCCTCTTCAACCGCCTGACCGGCGCCAACCAGCACGTGGGCAACTTCCCCGGCGTCACCGTGGACCGGAAGGACGGCGCCATCATCGGCCACCCGGACACACGCATCACAGACCTGCCCGGCATCTACTCCATGTCCCCCTACTCCAACGAGGAGCTGGTAAGCCGGGACTTCGTGCTGAACGAGAAGCCCGACGCCATCATCAACATCGTGGACGCCACAAACATCGAGCGCAATCTGTATCTCACCATGCAGCTCATCGAGATGGACCGGCCCATGGTGGTGGCCCTCAACATGATGGACGAGCTCACCGGCAACGGCGGGTCCATCGACGTGAACTCCATGGAGGCCATGCTGGGCGTACCGGTAGTGCCCATCTCGGCGGCGAAAAACGAGGGCGTGGGCGAGCTCATCTCCCACGCCATCCACATCGCCAAATACCAGGAGAAGCCCGTGAAGGTGGACTTCTGCGCCAAGGACGCCTCCGGGGGCGCAGTCCATCGGTGCCTCCACGCGGTGGTCCACCTCATTGAGGACCACGCGGAGAAGTCCGGCATCCCCGCCCGCTTCGCCTCCGCCAAGGCCATCGAGGGGGACAAGCTCATCATCGACCGGCTGGAGCTGGACGGGAACGAGAAGGAGCTTTTGGAACACATCACCCTCCAGATGGAGTCCGAGCGGGGCCTGGACCGGGCCGCCGCCATCGCGGATATGCGCTTCGGCTTCATCGGCCGCGTCTGCCGGGAGTGCGTCAAAAAGCCCCGGGAGAGCCGGGAGCACATCCGCAGCGAGAAGCTGGACCGGATCCTCACCGGCAAGTACACCGCCATCCCGGTTTTCGTCGCCATCATGGGCCTGGTGTTCTACCTGACCTTCAACGTCATCGGCGCGTTCCTCCAAAACCTCCTGGATCTGGGCATCTCCGCCCTCTCCCAGGCCGTGGACGGGTGGATGACCTCCACCGGTGTGAACCCGGTGCTCCACGATTTGGTGATCAACGGCATTTTCGAGGGCGTTGGATCGGTGCTAAGCTTCATGCCCATCGTGGTCACCATGTTCTTCTTCCTCTCCCTGCTGGAGGATTCGGGGTACATAGCCCGGGTGGCTTTCTTCATGGACAAGCTCCTTCGGAAGATCGGCCTTTCGGGCCGGAGCATCGTGCCGCTCCTGGTGGGCTTCGGTTGCACCGTCCCCGCCGTCATGTCCACAAGGACACTTCCCAGCGAGCGGGACAGGAAGATGACCATCCTGCTGACCCCCTTCATGAGCTGCACCGCGAAGCTGCCCATCTACGCCTTCTTTGTCAAGACCTTCTTCCCCGGTCGGGGTGGATTCATCATGACGGGCCTCTACCTTCTGGGCATCTTAGTGGGCATTTTAGTGGCTTTCCTCTATAAAAAACTCATCTTCCGGGGCGAGGCGGTTCCCTTCGTCATGGAGCTTCCCAACTACCGCTTCCCCTCCGCCCGGAACACCCTCCAGCTCATGTGGGAGAAGGCCAGCGACTTCCTGCACCGGGCCTTCTCGGTGATCTTCGTGGCTACGGTGGTCGTCTGGTTCCTCCAGAGCTTCGACCTCCACTTCAACCTGGTGGCTGACTCCTCCGACAGCATCATCGCCCACCTGGCGGGCCTCATCGCCCCCCTGTTCCGGCCCCTGGGGCTGGGCGACTGGCGCATCTGCACCTCCCTCATCAGCGGCTTCATGGCGAAGGAGAGCGTGGTATCGGTGCTGGAGGTGCTCTTCGCCTCCCAGGGCGGCGTGGCCCAGGTGATGGACACCGTCTCCGCCGGAGCTCTTCTGGTGTTCAGCCTCCTCTACACCCCCTGCGTCGCCGCCATCGCCTCCATCCGCCGCGAACTGGGCCGCCCCTGGGCCGCCGGCGTCATCGTCTGGCAGTGTACCGTCGCGTGGCTCTGCGCGCTGATCGCGCGGGGGATATTGATTTTGGTGCTCTGATGCTAAGGAACCTCTGAATAAATCGAAGTACCGATCTTGACGGCAGTTTTCCGCCATATTTCGTCAAAAAATTTATGAAATGTACAACATATTCCTGCATTTTTGATTTCACACTAATCTCTAATCAACGCAAGACAATATCCATTCGCGTCCAGTGATACTGCGGACCACCTCAGCAGACAGCCCATTGATCACATCGCAGAGCCGGTCAATAACCTTTTCCGGCGTGGCAAACACCTCGTTCCTGCCCCCCTCTTACGCAACTCCTTACAAATCTGCTCGATGGGATTCATCTCCGGCGTGTAGGGAGGGATGAAAAACAACCGTATGTTCTCGGGGACTTCAAGCGCTTCGGATTTGTGCCACGCTGAGCCGTCGCAGCACAGAACGATCCGGTCTTTCGGATACCGCTCAGAAATTTGTGGTAAACTCCTCCGCTATGGTTGCTTTAATTTTTTTGAGGTCTTGATGACCTCCTCGCTTGCCTTTTTCGGATGCCTGCTCCTCGGCATGATCTTCTTCCATCCGTGGCGGTGCAGAACACAGTAGATCTGCCCGTTGCCTATGGAGTGCCCGACCGCCTCCCGGTAGGCGCTCTCTATCGCGGACACCTCCACCAGTTCTCCCTTTTCGGCCTGTTCCTTATTTTCAATCACCGGGGGGATTATTCCATGAGAATGTTTATTTTTCTACTGTTTATTGAGGCTTAGTATTATCCTGTGTTTGACAAATTTTGCTTTCATCGATTTCCAGGCTTATACTAATATTCAATTAAAAGAAGACGCCGAGCGGCGAGGATTTTTCGTGTCAAGCAAGGAAGGCGGCGCCGGGAATACTGTATGTATTTCCAAGCCGTATGACGAAGCTTGACGCGAAAAAGACCGTCGCGAATGTCTTATTTTGATTGAATATTAGTATAAAAAGGGAATTTATCTTTTCCGCTCTTCTTGTGCGTCATCGGCGAATTACTCAATATCCTCTTCAATTCCCTCATTGGTGAAAAGCGCCGCCCCTTCC
Source organism: uncultured Oscillospiraceae bacterium (assembly GCA_947624585.1). Classification (GTDB taxonomy): domain Bacteria; phylum Bacillota; class Clostridia; order Oscillospirales; family Oscillospiraceae; genus RUG626. The sequence continues at coordinate 5,413 of CANQKZ010000026.1, forward strand.
CCGCCGTTCTCTTCTTCATCGAGTTCGGAAAAATGCACAGACTCTCTTGAATGAAGCTTGATGATGGATAAACGCTGAGCCGGATTTTTCTTCTTCCCATTATATTCCAAAAGCATTGCTTCCGCATAGCCCATCGACCCGGCATGGCGGTCCTTTGCCGTTCTAACCAATTGCTTAATCGAAATTGCGCCTACTTTTTCTTTGAACACTTCATCATTCAATGTGTCGCCAAACGCCACAACAAGCTTCGTGATACCGTTCAGGATGTTGGCGGAAAATGAATTCATGTCGCCTTCCCATGTACCCGCGCAAAGGCGAAGGACTCTGCTCAGGACGTGGTAGCCGAACTTATTATATATCTGTTCCAGCGTAGAAACAGCGACGATCATGCACGGACCTTTTTTGTTCGCAATTGTTAGTCCATACGACTCTACAAGGTCTCGGATAATAAGCTGATCGTCGTTCCCGGCTTCCAGATTGGCCATAAACACCTCATACGATTGAAGCGGTTTTACGAATTTCTGCTGGTTGGCAAAGATGTCCGCCTCTTGCTCGTAGACCAGATCATCATAAATCATACACCAAACAGGTGTATCCCGCGATCCCGAAACAAGAGCGACAATTTCGATAGTGTGCTGGCCGTTGAATACATAGTTGACGCCGTCTCTCCGGCTGACTTTAACCGGGTTGATCTGGCAAAGGTCAAAGCTGGCCGCCGCCCTCTGAATATGCGACTGAGATAAATTCCGCTGGTATTTCTGATTGGACACCAGATTTTTAATGGGGATCTTCTCAAAGTGAACATTAGGAACATACATACTGAAGTCGTCCATTTAGTCCTCCTTGATCGCAGAAAGCATCGCGTCTATGTGCCACGCCAGAGAGTTTAGCTCGTCGACAAGTTCCGTGCGCGCTCTCGCGGAAACAATTGAGAGATCCGTCTTTTTGAGCACCCTGTCAATGGAGCTCGCCCATGATGGGACGGTCAATGTCAGTACATTGATATCGGCATCCGGGTCAAAAGGCGGCATATCTTTTACAGACGGTCCGTGTCCGTTGGCCTCTTCTCCACCTGATGACGAAAAGAGTACGGTTCGTATTTTATCGGACCGGACAAATGGTTCCCGCATTTGCTTCAGTTTTCGCTCCGCCTTTTTGATATCCGGCGGCGTAAGCTTTGATAACTCAACCACATTCTTATGGGAGACCTTATATTTCCCTGAGAGGATTTTTGATGCTATGTCAGGGTCCTTTGAAGCTAATATATCCATCGCTCTCGAGTATATGGCATACTTCTCCACGGTACCTTTTGATATTCTGTTTTCTTTTGCTATTCTTTCGGCGGCGCGGGTACGGGTAAATTCCTGACAGTTTACGACCGTTGCGCCCGGACTCTCCCCATGCTCTTCCGTTATTTGACAATACCTGTTCTTTCTGCCGGAATTTCGGTTTTTCCAAGCTGTTTTTTCCGACTCATATTGCTTACCGATGAGGAATCTCCTTGTCTCTTCCGAAATGTTTCTGCGCCCCAGCTGATTGGCACATATCCAGGCGATTGCTTCCTCGCGGCAGCTGAATTCTATTTTTACTATATTGAACGGAATACTGTTCCTCGTACAAATTTCATATCGGTTGTGGCCATCAACTATGCAGCCGTTCCATACCGTAATGGGGTCCCGGCACCCGTCGGCAATCAGCTTTTGCTCTAATTGCAAATACTCATTTTTCTTCAAAGGGCAAATCAGATCCTTGAACTGCTTGTCAATTTTCAGAACATAAATCTTTTTCTCTTCCATATGCCACCCGATCAGTTGTCGATCCTTTGGAGCGTCTTAAGATAAAATACGGCGGTCTTGACCGCGGGAATGACCGCGCCGCTTAATCGATACGCATGTCCATCCTCAATATCCGGGGCCACCTCTCGGAGCTTATGGATAAAAGAACGGCTGTATATCTCATAGGACCGCTCAGAGTTCATACGCTTCTCTTTGATCCTGTGTGTCTGTCCGCCCGACGTTTCCTTTTCGACTGTTTGGATCGCAACGGCTCCGGCCATCGGATTGACAAGGAGCTGAATATGTCTCGGTTCTCCCAGCTGCCTGAAAAGGGCTTTGTGGATCCGTATGCCGTATTTCTTTGTGTCCACAGCCATTGTCACTTCTTCATTCATTCCATGACACCTCCTGACGGGAGGACTGGGATGGCGCGGGCGTATATAATGCGGAACGCGCCGGAACGGCCGCCTCCTGCCGTTTTCCTTCGTTACGTTCGGGAGGCGCGGAATCCTTGATCGAATAGATGGCATATCCATCAAATATGTTTATCTGCATCGACTGCCGATGCTCTTTATACGGCAGTCCAAACTGGTCCTTCCATTCGGACGGAAATACAGGCGTCCGAGACGATCTCGGCTTGGCCCTGTCAACGGCCGCTGTTTGATAGACTTCCGCGGCGTTCAAATCAAACGCTATCATGTACTCGCCGTTTGCGTGGATCAATTTTCCCAGGAGCTTATAACGGTAGTCCGGGTTCCACTCCATCATGGAGACGATTTTTGCGAAAAAAAGCCTGCAAGTCGTCTGCTTTGGCTTTCTTTTTCCCTTTGCCGCACACCAGGCAAAAGAATCACGCGCGCTTTCCGAACAAGGGCGAAGCGCCATGATCCGCGTCTCGCGATTCACAAGTACCTGGACATAGTCCGAATCGGGGAACTTCTTCAAACATGCGCTGTTGACGTAAAATTTACAATTTACAAAGGTCACCGCCGGCTCCGAAAGATGGGCAAAAAATTCTCTTCTGACGACCTGAAAACCCTCAAAATCAAAGTTTTCGCCCATATCAATGATCTCATCCCCTTTTTCAAGGGCGGGCGTATCCGCGCCGGTTCGGATCTCCGGCGCCGATACCCGGTAAACGGGCGAACCTTCTTCGACGTGAGCTGTATCATGCCAATCATCCATTGTGTACCTCCCGCGGCATCACGCCGCCCAATTCCCGCATTATGTACCGCCTTAACTCATCAAACCCGGTTACATTGAGCTTTTTCCCTGTGTCGTAGAGCTGACCTTCCATGCGGAGTTCCCAATCATCTTTTGTCATTCTCTCAAGGACCGAGAGGGACTGCTCGTGCAGATAGAATTCTTTTCCGAACGTCTTTGCCCATTGCGCGGGAATTGCTCGTATATGTTTCCCCTCGGGAGTCAACGGATGAACTGTACTTTCTCCGTCTTCATCGGTATCTTTTTCAGTCAATACATAGGACTTAAAAAAGGCTTCGGCGTCCTTCGTATCAAAAATGTAGGCCATTTCCCCATTGCTTTCGCAAAGAACGCCGTTTATCCGATACTTACACTCTGTATTCCACCCAAACAGGGAAAAAACCGTGTTGCCAAACGCGGCTGAAGAAATATCCCGTGATTTGTGCCTCCCGCCGCGGGTTTTTGAAATGAGGACGCCGTTGCGGTTTGCCGGATCTGTCGGACGAATGGCAAATTTCCTTTCCATAGGGTTAATGAGCATTTCAACATAACTGTTCGCTCCGAATTTATTGATACACGCCGCGCTGAACTTGAGCTTCCTGTTTGCGAATGTAACATACGGATGGGAATAGCTGCCAAAGAACTCTTGCCGGGTTATCTCGAACCCACGCAGATCAAAGTCTCCGGCCTCCACCTCTATTGTGAGTTCCTCCGGTTCGCGACTCAGCTCCGAAGGACCTTCGGCGACGGTATAAACGCTCTTGGCCGCACCCATATAGTCTTCTTCTTTAAATCCGGCCCATCTGGGGTTAACAGTCACAAAGCCTTTGAGGATACCGCTTTCAATGACCCTGAGTTCCGGCATAAACGATTTATTGCGGTATTTGGCGTTATCCAGCATACGCTGTACCGCGTTGAAATCGTCCCGCGAAACGATGGCGGCGTGATGGTTGAAGTACCGGCTCTGGGGCTTCTCTCCTCGGTTCTTTAAGGCGCGATGGGTCCGATAGTTCTCCGTGTATGTTTTCCTCGTAAGGACATCCCCACAGTGCCGCTCGTTTCTGAGGACGGATGCTACCCCGCTGGAGGTCCAGCAGAGTTTTCCGAAATATGACAGTCTCTCCTGCTCGATCAGGGTATCCGCGATCTGCTGTGTTGAATACCCATAAAGGTACATAAAGAACATAAGCTTTACCGTCGGGGCTTCTTCGGGATTGATGATCAGTTCTCCGTCTTCATTGTGCATATACCCGAAGAGTTTTGGCGTTAATGGGATGCCGTGATCAAGGCGCATCCGCAGTGACGCCTCCATGCTCCGGCTCCTGATGTGGGACTCCTCCTCCGCCATTGTTGCCTGGAAAGTCAAAGCCAATTGTGAATCATCGTTTAATGAAAAAATCGCCTCCGACTCAAAGAACACACCGACTCTCGGTTTCATCTCCGCAAGTCCTCTGACGGTTCCGATAAAGTCCTCAACATTCCTGGCAAAACGGGACACGCTCTTTGTAACGATCATGTCGATGCGCCCCATTTTGCAGTCGGCTATCATTCTATTGAACTCATCCCTGTGTTTCAATGAAGTGCCGCTTATGCCCTTATCCGCATAGATTTGAACAAGCGTCCAGTTGGGATGCCTGGTCACGAACTCTTCATAGTATTTTCGCTGCAGCTCGTATGAGGTGGTCTGCTTGACGTCGTCTGTTGAGACCCGGACATATATCGCCACTCGCCGGTCAACATCGTTATCGTAATAATCCACCTGCTTCCTGGCGGGAATGAAGCGATAGTTTTCCGGATCAACAGTGACATTGTATCTTTTTCGGATCTTCGCGTTTTGCTTCTCTTTAAGGCGCTTGCTCTCCGCATCTATCATTCAGCATCACCTCCGGTCAGGAGCGGACATTCTTCGGCTTTATTGCCAGGAAGAATTTGCCAATTCTCAGAAGGAAAGAACGCGGTATCCCTCCCGTCGCGCCGATAATACGAGGCCAGGGTAAAGATGTTTTCAGAGACAAAATAGATACCAACCGGGTGTCCTAAAGCCGCCAGTATTCTGGATATGAACGTGATTTCCATTGGTTTCCTTGAGACATTTGAAACCTTCTGCGTGATGATCAGGTCGACTTTGCCGGTAAAGCAGTCATTCAACAGTCGGCACCATTCCGGCGCGCTTTCCATATTCGGCGCGGTCTGCCCCTCGTCGATATAGAAATCCACAAGTTCCCAATTTGGGCAAAGCGCCACGGTATCCCGGTACTGCTTGATATGGTAGTCGAGATAATCGTCATACCTGGTCTGATTGAAATACCGGATATAGATGCCCACATGAAATCGTTTCTTTAAACTCGGCTGCTCATGACGGATACTTTTCAACCACGCCTTATGTTCGGCAATTTGCCGGTCATTTTCATAACCGTCTGTAAATGGAACGGAGAAATCAGGCGTGACCTCCGCCTCTGCCAGCTTATTATAGACTTCCAGTTCCTCGGCCATTTCTACTTTTCCCCCTCAAAAAACATTAGCTGTTATCATTCTACATAAAAGGGGTGAAAAAAGGAATTAACCGAGGGTCAGGATGTTGACTCTCGGTTAACAGGTGATGAAAAAACAGGCCGGACATATATTGCTCCTGACCCGCTTCTTTCAACTTGCTCACCTCCATACCGTCCTCAGTTGATATCTACCAAGGATCATATCGCCTCCCGGTTATTTTTTAAATAAAGACAAAGATATCATATAGTCTCCACGCCATAATTGAACCGACATTTTTTATTTGGAGGTTTACTTATGGCACTCAACTTTGTTAAAATCGGAAAGCGCATCGGCGAGATCAGGAAACGCAGAGGTCTGTCCCAATGGGCTCTGGCCGAAAGCGTAAACAAGTCGCCCACTTACATCAGTTATATCGAGAATGGGCTGAAATGTATGAGCCTTGACACCTTTGTCTCGATAGCCAACGCTCTGCAGGTTTCCGCTGACGAGCTTCTGATGGACAGCATTGAGAACACCGTGAAGGTATCCAATCATGAATTCACCGTCCTTCTCTCCGACTGCAATGAATTTGAAAAAAGGATCATGATGGAGATCGCCTCCGCAGCCAAAAACACCATAAGGGAGAATCAACATCTCTTACCCGGACGACGCGGTCGATTATAAACGCATCCCAGGAAAACCGCAATCGACCAGGAGTCATCACCTTACAAGCCAAGGAGCCTGTGCATCACCACAGGCTCCCGACCGAAAAAACATTTAATTAGGGGGATTCACAAAGTTTCCCTACGACACGTCCCCGAGCGGCGAGGATTTTCAGCGTCAGACAAGGAAGACGTCGCAGGGAATACTGTATGTATTTCCAAGACGGCTGACGATGTATGACGCTAAAAAGACCGTCGCGAATGTCTTGCTTTGATTGGATATTAGTATAATACAGATACATATCAATCCACCCGAAGCGGAGGTCCGTGATCCTTTCCAATCAATCATAGATGGAGTACACTTTGTACTTGGGCGGCTTCCAGACGATGCCCGCCATGGGGGCGTGGTAGCGGGCGCGGGAGGGTTCGGGGCCGCGCAGTTCGCCCAGCTCGGCGGCGGAGGCGTAGAACTCGTCGTGGACGCGGATGTAGTCCAGGAGCGCGATGCCCAGGCCCCCGAGGCTGTCGTTCAACTCTCGCACCAGGGGCAGGCGGGTGTTGAGGGCGGGCACGTCCTCCGGGGCGCCGGTGGCGATGACCACGGCCTTGGAGCCGCTTTCGGCGGCCATGCGCAAAATCCGGGCCGTCATATCGCCAAGCCCGCCGGAGATCACGCCGGAGGACACGGGGCGCATACTTTCGTCCAGGCACACGGCGTAGGCCACCTCTCCCCGGGTGAAGCGCAGGCGCGGCCTGATGTACTCCCGGACCGCCGTGGGCGTGTTCAGGACGAAGCTCTGGCGGCGCTGTTCCTCCGAGCGCCTGGACGCCTCCCCCGCCAGGGCGATGAGGACCGCCGTGGACCGGCCGATGCCCTTCGTTTTCAACAGCTCCTCCACCGGCTTGCCGATGATCCCGCCCAGGTTACCGCAGGTGCTCAGCAGGTGACGGACCAGAGGCATCACATCCCGGCGGGGCAGAGAGTGGCACAGCAGCATCTCCAACAGCTCCTCGTCGGGGTGGAGGCGGTGTGCGTTTTTGTCGAACCGCTGCCGGAGCCGTTCCCGGTGGCCGTCGTGTTCACCCATGAACGCTCACCTCCGCCCGGTCCGGCGTCTCGCTCTCCCCCATCGGATCGGGGCAGTAGCGCCCGCGCGCCGCCTCGTTCTCGCCCCGGAAATAGCCGTTGGCGGCCAGGGACACGTAGTGGTAACCGGACACGATGATGTGGTCCAGGAGCAAAAGCCGGGCGGTCCTGAAATGCCGGAGGAGGAAGTCGGTCACGTACAGGTCATCGGGCGATGGCTCCGGGCCGCCGGTCACATGGTTGTGGGCCAGGATCACCATGCCGGTGTTGGCGCGGAGGATCTCCGCGGCGATGTCATAGGGCTCGGCCACGGTGGAAAATGCGTCGCCCTGGGCAACGATGTTGCACCGGACGCACCGAAAGTCCTCGTCCAGGCAGGCGGCGACGGTGACCTCATGCTCCAGGCGGCTGAATTTGGACACCAGGAACCTGCCTGCCGCCCGGGGGCCGGACAGCCTGACGGCCAGCTCCCGCTGTTCCTCGCCGCGCTCACAGATCAAAGCCGTCAGCCGCAAAAGCCTCGCCTGAGGCTCCTTCATCCCGGAGATGTACATGAGCTCCTCCATGGATGTCTCCGAAAGCCTCTGGAAACCGCCGAAGTGCTTGTACAGCTTCAACGCCAGCTTACGGATATCTTCCTCGTTGGAAGTTTCGTCACAGTAGGCCAGAAGAAGCTCGTAGATATCCTCATCCCGCAGGTCCGGGATGCCCATCTCCAGCGCCCTGTCGATCAGCTTCCACCGTCTCTCACTGTTTTGCCCCACCGTTCATCCCCCCCGATCGACGGTTGTAAAGATAAAGCCCTCGATAACTTTACAACATTATAGGGAACCTCTGAATAAATCGAAGTGCCGAGATTGACGAGCAGATTTTTCGCCAGATGAAGGCAAAAAATTGCGGGAATACTTTGTGTATTTCAAGATTTTTTGACGAAATATGGCCGAAAATATGCCGTCAAGATCGGTGCGGCGATTTATTCAGAGGTTCCATACTATTATAATATCCCGCTCGCCCCCGTCTGTCAATGGGCGGCGGGGCGTTGATTTGCTTTTCGCATATATTCTTTTTGCCCGCGACGGGCAGAGACGGCGATAGCCCCGCAACCGTCATGCACGATCGCGGGGCTACGCCACTTGTTCAGTTGTCAAGTTTGAATGCTCCTTTTCGAGGTCCCCCGGTCTCACTCTCTCACTCAGTCCGACTCAGCCAATTCTACGCGGGAACCTCCGCTGACGGTGCTGTGGTCTGCGCGCTGGGGATAAGATCTCAGGGCCTTAAATTAAATCATTCCGCCTTGAACTCAGCTTCGGCGGAGCTCGCTTCACTGTACATCGGACTCCCCTCCTTTGCTGTGACTATAATATACCACAATGAACAAAGAACGTCAACCCCCCGAATCTCATTTTCGGCGTTTTGACGTCGAATTTCACTCTTCCAATTTCAACCGGCCCACGGTGGGTTTTAAGATCCCTGAAAAAACAGCGTTTTCGCGCGTAAACCTGTCAGAAAAGTTCCGGCTCTTTCCCTGGAAGCGTCTCGGCGGCGTCCATAAGCCACTCAACGCGGAGGGACGACGGCGGGGGGAGCTTTCGGATCGCGCAAGACCCGAAAACTCCCTCCTTCACTTATCGAGGTCCTTGATCTTCGATCAACTTTTTCCTCGAGTCGGCTTTATCGGAAGACCGGCATTACCCGACGACCTCGTATCCCTGGTCCTCCACGGCCTTCTTGAGGAGGTTGAAGTCCACGTCCTCCGTCAGGGTGACCACGGCGTTCCCGGCGGTGTGGCTGGGAACGGCCTCGGCCACGCCGGGGACGGCCTCCAGGGCCTTCTTGACGCGCATTTCGCAGTGGGGGCACATCATACCTTCGATTTTCAGTATTTTTTCCATAGTTTTGATCTCCTTACCTTTATACTTGATTTTTTTGTCATGACGCATGTCATGGATTTTGACCAGATTGAGCCGCAACGCATTGGACACCACGCAGAAGCTGGACAGGCTCATGGCGGCGGCGCCGAACATGGGGTTCAGGGTGAGGCCCAGCTTCACGAACACACCGGCGGCCAGGGGGATGCCGATGGAGTTGTAGAAGAAGGCCCAGAACAGGTTCTCGTGGATGTTCCGCAAGGTCGCCCGGCTCAGGGCGATGGCGGCGGGCACGTCGGCGAGAGAGCTCTTCATCAGCACCACGTCGGCGGCGTCGATGGCAACGTCGGCCCCGGTGCCGATGGCGATGCCCACGTCGGCGCGGGTGAGAGCGGGGGCGTCATTGATGCCGTCGCCCACCATGGCCACCTTGCCCTTTCTCTGGAGGCGGCGGATCACGGCCTCCTTGCCGTCGGGCAGGACCCCGGCGACGATCTCATCTACGCCCGCCTCATCGCCGATGGCGCGGGCGGTGCGCTCGTTGTCGCCGGTGAGCATCACAACGCGGACGCCCTGATTTTGCAAACGCCTCACCGCCGCCGGGCTGTCGGGCTTGATGGCGTCGGCCACGGCGATGACGCCCAGGAGCCTCCCGTCCCTGGTGAAGAACAGGGGCGTCTTGCCCTGCTCCGAGAGGGCGGCGGCTTTCGCCTCCACGTCGGGGGGCAGCTTCAGCACGGAGCCCACATATTTGAGACTGCCGCCGGAGACCTTCGCGCCATTGAGGCTTGCGGTGACGCCGTTTCCCGGCAGGGCGCGGAAGTCCGAGGTCTCGGGGACGGACAGGCCCAGTTCCCCGGCCCGGGCAAGGACGGCCTTCGCCAGCGGGTGCTCGCTGCCCCGCTCCAGGGCGGCGGCCTGGGTGAGAAGGTCCGTCTCGGAGACGCCCTCCGACGGGAGCACGTCGGTGACGCGGGGCTCGCCGGATGTGATCGTTCCGGTCTTGTCCAGGGCCACGATCTCCACCCGACCCGTCTCCTCCAGGGAGACGGCTGTCTTGAAGAGGATGCCGTTCTTCGCACCCACGCCGGTGCCCACCATGATCGCCACGGGCGTTGCGAGCCCCAGAGCACAGGGGCAGGAAATGACGAGGACGGAGATGCCCCGGGCCAGGGCGTATCCCACCGGGCGGCCCAACAGGAGCCACACTACGGCGGTCACAAGGGCGACGGAAATGACGGCGGGGACAAAGATGCCGGACACCTTATCGGCGATCTTGGCGATGGGCGCCTTGGTGGCGGCGGCGTCGGAGACCATTTTGATGATCTGGGAAAGGGTGGTGTCCTCCCCCACCCGGCTGGCGCGGCACTTGAGAAGGCCCGCCTCGTTGACGGTGGCGGCGCTGACCCGGTCGCCGGGCTCCTTGTCCACGGGGATACTCTCGCCGGTGAGGGCGGACTCGTTGACGGCGCTGTGGCCCTCCAGCACCTCCCCGTCCACGGGGATACTCTCACCGGGGCGGACCAGGAAGATGTCCCCCACGCGAACGTCCTCGATGGGGACGGTGACCTCCGCGCCGCCCCGCTCCACGCTGGCGGTCCTGGGGGCCAGGCGCATCAGGGATTTGAGGGCGTCGGTGGTCTTCCCCTTGCTTCTCGCCTCCAGCATCTTGCCCACGGTGATGAGGGCAAGGATCATGGCGGCGGACTCGAACCAGAAGTCCATCATGTAGTCCATGACGGCGGCCATGTCCCCGTCCGCCTGGGCGCGGGTCATCTGGAAGAGGACCCAGGTGCTCCACCCGAAGGAGGCGGCGGAGCCCAGGGCCACCAGGGTGTCCATGTTGGGCGCCCGGTGGAGGAGGCCCTTGAAGCCGTTTATGAAGAACTTCTGGTTGATCACCATGACGGCGGCGGCCAGGAGCATCTGGAGAAGGCCCATGGCAACGTGGTTGCCTTCAAAGAATTTCGGCACCGGCCAGCCCCACATCATGTGGCCCATGGAGAAGTACATCAGTACCAGGACAAAGCCCACGGACCAGACAAGGCGCCGCCTCAAAACCGGCGTCTCCCGGTCCTTGAGGGCCTCCTCATCGGCGGCCGGGGCGCTCCTTCCCCCTCCTCCGCCCTTGCGGGAGGCGCCGTAGCCCGCGTCTGTGACCGCGCGGATGATGTCGGCCTCCGACGCCGTGCCCTCCACGCCCATGGAGTTTGTGAGAAGGCTCACCGAACAGGCCGTGACCCCCGGCACCTTGGAGACGGCCTTCTCCACCCGCGCCTGACAGGCGGCGCAGGACATACCGGTGACGTTGTATTGTACCATGTCAGATCACCTCATTTCATCAGCTTCTGCAAAAGCCCCACCAGCTCGTCCACCGTTCCGTCGTTCCCGGCGCGGATGTCGTCGGCAACGCAGGTTTTGATGTGGTTTGCCAGAAGCTCCCGGGTGAACCCGTTGAGGGCCGCGCTGGCGGCGGCCACCTGGGTCAGGATGTCCGCGCAGTAGGCGCTGCGCTCCACCATCCCCCGGATGCCCCGGATCTGTCCCTCGATGCGGTTGAGGCGGTTGATGAGAGACGTGTACTCCGCTTCGGACCTCTGTTTCGTCTTGTGGCAGCAGCCGCAGTCCATGTCGCATTGCATTTTTCTTTATACCCCCTCCCGGTATTCTGGGGGTAGTATATACCCTTGGGGGGTATTTGTCAATAGGGAGATGCTGTTTTTTTGCCGTCCGGGCGGACGGGGGGTTCTTCTTTTCTCTCCTTTGTTCCGTGGGCCTTTTGCCCACTGCATGAAAGAGAGAAAAGGCCGAGTGGGGGTCGGTGGGAGACGAAGTCTCCTGCCGTGTATCTCGGGTCGGCTCACGCGGTTGTTGTCGATACGCCTGGGAGGAACCATAGCCGCGCGGTCCGAAGACTTAATTGGTTTCTGCATCAACTTCGCTTGGCCGCTTACGCTGGTGGGGGTCGGGGGGGTGGGTGGCTCTGTTTGGGGCCGCGCTGCGGTGGAGGTTGTTGTGGGGCCCGTTCTGGGGCGTGGCTGTTGTCTGGGGGTTCACGTCGCTCTTTCAATAAGGTTTTTCAAAATATCTTTGCCGTTGGCAAATTCATTTTGAAAAGGATTTTATATATTTTGCTGTACGTTGTATAGAAATATACTTGCGATTGTTTCCCTGATGTGTTACAATTAAGTCAAGGAGGCGGTATTATGACGCAGATCAGCATACGGATCGACGATGAATTGAAGCGGGACGCGGAGGCGGTGCTGGACGAGATCGGCATCAGCCTGTCGGCGGCGGTGACGGTTTTCCTGAAAAAGGTGGCCCGGGAGCGGCGCATCCCCTTCGAGCTGACGGCGGCGGCGCCTGCGGCGCGGGCAACCATGGCGGCGCAGACATCCATGGCGGCGCGGGCATCCCTATCGGCGCGGACATCCCCGGCGGCGGATGGGCTGTGCTTTCTCACGGAGAAGGAGGCCCTGTGGGCGGGGATGCTGTCGGACGTGCTGAAAAAGGAGGGCGTGCCGTTTATTACGAAAAACGCCCTGGGCGCGGGGATGGCCCTGAAGGTGGGGCCCATGTCCGAGCGGGTCCGCTTCTATGTGCCGGAGTCCAGATTGGAGGATGCGGAAAACATCGTGGCGGGGCTTTTCTCTGAGGAAGTGGATGGCGGCGAAAAATGAAAGCGATCTTAACAAGCAGTCTTGGAGGTTGTTCCGATGTAAACGGGATCAGGGTCCCGGCGCGGCTGTCCCGGGCCAACGGGATGCTCGACCGGCTCAGATCCATTTGGCCGCGGGACGCGAGGGTCCTGTTCATCTGCGCGGACCCGGCGGCATATGAAAAGAACGACGGCATCCGCGCCTGTTTTGCGAAGTCCTTCCCCCTGAGCGGCCTCGGCGTCTCGTCTGTCAACGTGTGCGACAGCAGGAACCCGGAAGCCGCTCATCATTTGAAGGATATAGACGTGCTCGTCCTGACGGGCGGTCACGTGCCCACGCAGAACAGGTTTCTGAAGGAGCTTCGATTGAGGGAGCGCCTTTCGGGATTCGACGGCGTCCTGGCCGCCTGGAGCGCCGGGTCCATGAACTGCGCGGACACGGTCTACGCCGGTCCCGAGCTGGAGGGCGAGGCCGTCGACCCACGTTATCGGCGATGGCTCACCGGCCTTGGGATCACGGACATCAACATCTTCCCGCATATGCAGGCCCTCCGGGACGCCCGTCTGGACGGGATGCGGCTGGTGGAGGACATCACCTTCGAAGACAGCGTCGGCCACGAGTTCATCGCGTTGAACGACGGGAGTTACATTGTGCTCGACGGCGGCCGGGCCGCGCTGTACGGCGAAGCATACAGCATCAGGGACAGGCGGATCGCGCGGATCTGCGAGGACGGCGAGTCCGTTTCTCTGTAATACTAATATCCAATTGAAAGGAGACACCGAGCGGCGAGGATTTTTCGCGTCAGGCGAGGAAAACGGCGCAGGGAATACTGTATGTATTTCCAAGCCGTTTGACGAAGCATGACGTTAAAAAGACCGCCGCGAATATCTTATTTTGATTGGATATTAGTATAAGATCACCTCCGAAAGACGCCGGGACCGCCCTTTCGGGCGGTCCCGGCGTTGCTTTGATGGGTCAATGCGGTCTCCCGCGTCACTCCAGCTCGAAAGCTCCCGTGTAGAGCTGGTAGTAGGTGCCCTTCTGAGCGATAAGCTGGTCGTGGGTACCGCGCTCGATGATGTGGCCGTGGTCCAGGACCATGATGGCGTCGGAATTCATGACGGTGCTGAGGCGGTGGGCGATGACGAACACGGTGCGGCCCTCCATGAGCCGGTCCATGCCCCGCTGGACAAGGGCCTCGGTGCGGGTGTCGATGGAGCTGGTGGCCTCGTCCAGGATCATCACCGGGGGGTCGGCCACGGCGGCGCGGGCGATGGATATGAGCTGCCGTTGGCCCTGGGAGAGGCGGGCGCCGTTATTGGTGAGCATGGTGTCGTACCCCTCGGGCAGGCGGGTGATGAAGTCGTGGGCGTTGGCCAGCTTCGCGGCCTCGATGCACTCCTCGTCCGTGGCGTCCAGCTTGCCGTAGCGGATGTTCTCCATGACCGTGCCGGTGAACAGATTCACGTCCTGGAGCACCACGCCCAGGGACCGGCGCAGGTCGGCCTTCTTGATCTTGTTGATGTTGATGCCATCGTAGCGGATCTTGCCGTCCTCAATGTCGTAGAACCGGTTGATGAGGTTGGTGATGGTGGTCTTCCCAGCGCCGGTGGCGCCCACGAAGGCCAGCTTCTGGCCGGGCTTGGCGTAGAGGGAGATGTCGTAGAGGATCTGCTTATCCGGCACGTAGCTGAAATCCACGCCGTCCATGGTGATGTCGCCCTTCAGTTCGGTATACGTTACGGTGCCGTCCGCCTGATGGGGGTGCTTCCAAGCCCAGTGCCCGGTCCGCTTTTCGGACTCGGTGACGGTGCCGTCGGGGGCGATGTTGGCGTTGACCAGGGTGACGTACCCCTCGTCCGTCTCGGGCTTCTCGTCCATCAGGTCGAAGATGCGCTCGGCGCCCGCCAGGGCCAGGACGATGGCGTTGAGCTGGTTGGAGATCTGGGCGATGGGCATATTGAACTGGCGGGAGAGGAGCATGAAGGCCATCAGCGCCCCCAGATCCAGTGCCTTGCCCCCGGAGCTGACGGCCAGGACGCCGCCCACCACCGCCAGGATGGCGTACTGGATGTAGCCCAGGTTGTTGTTGATGGGGCCCATGGCGTTGGCGTACACACCGGCGGTGTAGGCGTTGCGGCAAAGCTCGTCGTTGATCTCGTCGAACTCGCGCTTGCAGGTATCCTCGTGGTTGAAGACCTTCACCACCCGCTGGCCATTGATCATCTCCTCCACATACCCGTTGACCCGGCCCAGGGCGCGCTGCTGCTCCAGGAAGTATTTTCCCGACCGGCCCACCACGATCTTGGTCACCTGGACGATGACGAACACGGTGAAGACCATGACGATGCACAGCACCCAGGAGGTGCGGATGAGGTTCACGGAGATGACGATGAGGGATATGATGGACGCGGCGCACTGGGGGATGGACTGGGAGACCATCTGCCGCAGGGTGTCGATGTCGCTGGTGTAGCGGGACATGATGTTGCCCGTGGTGTTGGAGTCAAAATACCGGAGGGGCAGGCGCTGCATCTTGGCGAACATTTCGTCGCGGATGACCTTCTGGGTCCCCTGGGCCACGGAAACCATCAGGAAGTTGTAGAGCCACGCGCAGACGATTCCGAGCGCCAGCACGGCGGCCACTTTCAGTAGGAACCTGGCAAGGCCGCTGAAATCCGTGGAGCCGGAGGCGATCATGGGACTGATGTAGTCGTCCACCAGGTCGCCGAGAGCCGTGGACATACGTGTCTGGGCGTAGGAGGTGACGACGATGCAGATGAGGACGATGACGAGGATGGGTATGTATTTCTTCATGTAGCTGAGAAGCCGCGTCAAAGTCTTTTTGGGGTCGCGGGCGCGCCGCCCGTCTCCTCTGGGTCTTACCGGGGGCATCAGTCCTCGCCTCCTTTCACCTGGGATGAATAGACCTCCTGGTAGATGGTGGAGGTCTTCAGCAGCTCCTCATGGGTGCCCATGGCGGCCACCGCGCCGCCGTCCATAATGACGATCATGTCGGCGTCCTGAACGGAGGCCACGCGCTGGGCGATGATGAGCTTGGTGGTGCCGGGGATCTCCTCGGCGAACGCCTTGCGGATCATGGCGTCGGTCTTGGTGTCCACCGCGCTGGTGGAGTCGTCCAGAATGAGGATCTTCGGCTTCTTCAAGAGTGCCCTCGCGATGCAAATTCTCTGCTTCTGACCGCCGGACACGTTGGTACCGCCCTGCTCGATGTGGGTGTCGTAGCCGTCGGGGAAGCCCTGGATGAACTCGTCGGCGCAGGCGAGACGGCAGGCGTGGACCAGCTCCTCGTCCGTGGCGTCGGGGTTGCCCCAGCGGAGATTTTCCTTGATGGTGCCGGAGAAGAGCTCGTTTTTCTGCAATACCATAGCCACGGAATCCCGCAGGACCGTCAGGTCGTAATCCCGCACATCGATGCCTCCCACCCGGAGCGTGCCCTCCGTCACGTCGTAGAGCCGGGGGATCAGCTGAACCAGGGTGGACTTGGAGGAGCCGGTACCGCCCAAAATGCCGACGGTGGCCCCGGCGGGGATGTGGAGGTCCACGTCCTTCAGGGCCATATTTTTGGCCTTGGCGGAGTACTTGAAGCTGACGTTCTCAAAATCGATGGAGCCGTCGGGGACCTCCTTCACCGCTTTCGCGGGACTTGTGAGGTCGGGCTTCTCGGTGAGGATCTCATATGTACGCCGGAGCGGCGCCCGGCTCATGATCATCATGACGTACACCATGGAGAGCATCATGAGGGAGGACAGCACCTGGGTGGTGTAGGTGAACATGGCGCTCAGATCCCCGGTGGTGAGGCCGTTTTCCGGCACGTTGCCGGAGGCAACCACCATCTTGGCGCCCATCCAGGAGATGGCAAGGATACACCCGTAGACGCAGGTCTGCATCACCGGGTTATTGAGGGCCAGGATCTTCTCGGCCTTGCAGAAGTCCTTGTAGATGGAGCCGGAGATGTCGGTAAACTTCTCAATCTCCTTGTCCTCCCGGACGAAGCTCTTCACCACGCGGATGCCGTGGACGTTTTCCTGGACCGCGTTGTTCAGCTTGTCGTAGGTCCTAAACACCCGGTCGAAGATGCTGTGGACCAGGGGCACCAGGAGCACCAGGACAACGATGAGGATGGGCATCGCCACGCAATACACCAGAGACAGCTTCACGGAGATGGTCATGGCGGAGATGAAAGCCAGGATCATGGTCATGGGGGCCCGGATCGCCATGCGGATCATCATCTGGAAGGTCATCTGGAGGTTCGCCACGTCCGATGTGAGGCGCGTGACGATGGAGGCGGTGGAAAATTTGTCGATGTTGGAAAAGCTGAAATCCTGCACGCAGTAATACATATCGTGCCGGAGATTTCTGGCAAAGCCCGTGCCGGCTTTCGTGGCGAAGGCCGCGGAGGCCACGCCGAAGCACAGGGAGCACAGGGCGCACAGAACAAGGATCAGGGATTGGATCAGCACCACGCGCATATTCTGCTGGGTGATGCCGTTGTCGTAGAGGTTCGCCATCACCTTGGGGATGGTCACCTCCATGGCCACCTCGCCGATCATGGTCAGGGGCGCCATGACGGCGGCAAGAGTGTATTCCCGGACGCACCGGGCAAGTCTGCGAATCAAAGTGTCATTCTCCTTCCTCGCGGCGGCTCCGGCCGCCGACAGCATTGGCGTTCTCGACCACCCGGTCCAGGAGCGCGTTCAGCGTCACAAGCTCTTCCGGGGTGAAGCCCTGGGAGAGTCTGGCCTCCAGATCGTCCAGACGCTCTTTGGTATGGCGGGCGGCGTCCAGCCCCGCGTCCGTCAGCAGGATGCGCTTGCGGCGCCGGTCCGCGCCGTCCTGCTCGAAGGTCACAAGCCCCCGCTCCGCCATCCGCTCCAGGATGCCCGTGGCCGTGGGGTGCTTGATGTTGAAGCGCACCTCGATGTCGTGCTGGCAGGGCGGCTGGGCGGAATTCATGTCCAGATACCCCAGGAGGAAGGACTGCATCCCCGTGAGCCCCAGCTCGTGGGTGGACTCGTCGGCGATCCGGCGGAAGCTGTTGGATATGCGCCGCACCTTCTGGCCCAAACGATATCTGTAATCGTCATTATCCGTGCTTTTCACCTCCTGATAGGACGTATGCGACGTTTAATATGTCGTGTGCGTCCTATTATAGCAGTTTTTTTACCGCAGTCAAGTGTAAAAGAGGAAATTAACACTGGAAATCGGGCGGAGGATATGGTAAGATTGACATACGGGTGATACTATGGATTTTTTTACATTTGACATGACGGAGACACAGACAGGGAGCCTGTCCTCCTTGGCCCTGGCGCACCTGGGGGACGCGGTCTACGAGCTGATGGTCCGGTCCTTTCTGGTGTCCCGGGGGCGGGAGACCAACCGGTCCCTCCACCAGGCCACGGTGGCGCTGGTGTCGGCCCCGGCCCAGGCGGCGGGGGCGGAGAGGATCGCCGGGATGCTGACGGAGGAGGAGCGGGAGGTCTACCGGCGGGGGCGCAACGCCCACGTCCACGCGGTGCCCCACGGGGCCACGCCCCGGGAGTACCACGCCGCCACGGCCCTGGAGGCGCTTTTCGGGTATCTCTATCTGAAGGGGCGGCGGGAGCGCTTAAACCAGCTCTTCGCCGCCATATTGGAGGTGGAAGACCATGGCGTTTGACGCGCTTTTTCTGCGGTGCCTGACCGGCGAGCTCCGGCGGGAGCTGACGGGGGCGAAGATCGAGAAGATCCACCAGCCCGCCCGGGGCACCGTGGTGCTGACGGGGAAGGGGGAGCGGCGGTGGAACCTGCTTATCGGCGGATCCTCCGGGGCGCCCCGGATCCATTTTACAAACGAGGAATTTGAAAAACCCCAGGAGCCGCCCATGTTCTGTATGCTCCTGCGCAAGCACCTGACCGGGGCCCGCGTCCTGGAGGTGACCCAGCCCGTCACGGACCGGGTGCTCCTGTTGCGCCTTTCCGCCCCCGGCATGTTCGGCGAGGGGGAGGAACGGGGCCTTGCCGTGGAGCTCATCGGCCACGCGGCCAACGTGATCCTGACGGACGCGGAGGGCGTCATCACCGACTGCCTTTACCGCTCGGGCTCCGCCGAGGACAAACGGGCGGTCCAGCCCGGGATGCGCTACCGCCTGCCGCCCATGCAGGACAAGCGGGACCCGCTGGCCCTGTCCGACGGGGAGATCGCGGAGATCTGCGCGGGATTCGAGCCGGGACGGCCCCTGGACAAATGTGTGCTCACATCGTTCCTGGGCATATCCCCGCTGGTTGCCCGGGAGATGGCCTACCGGGCGGAGGGGGGAGATCTGACGACGGAGCTTATACGTCTGCGGGACGCGGTGAACGCCGGTGGCGGGCCCTGCCTGGTGTCCGACCCGGAGGGCGCGCCCTTTGACTTCTCCTACATTCCCATCTTCCAGTACGGTGCCTCCTACGGGCTGACAAAATATGACACCTACTCGGAGCTTTTAGACGCCTTCTACGCCCGGAAGGACGCCCAGGAACGCCGCCGCCAGCGGTCCGGCGAGGTCCGCCGCGCCGTGACCACCGCCCGGAACCGGGTGGCGAGGCGTCTCGCCTCCCAGCGGCAGGAGCTTCTGAACACCGAGAACCGGGACTGGCTCCGGGAGTGCGGGGACATCATCACCGCCAATATCTATTCCATGAGAAAGGGCCAGCGGGAGCTTGCGGCCCAGGACTTCTACGCGGAGG
Source organism: uncultured Oscillospiraceae bacterium (assembly GCA_947624585.1). Taxonomy (GTDB): domain Bacteria; phylum Bacillota; class Clostridia; order Oscillospirales; family Oscillospiraceae; genus RUG626. The sequence goes on from CANQKZ010000026.1 coordinate 24,865, forward strand.
ACGGCGGCATGCGCCGCATCCCTCTGGACCCGCTGAAGACGCCCCAGCAAAACGCCGCCAAATACTACAAGGACTACAACCGGGCCAAGAGCGCCGCCGCCCACCTGACGGAGCGCATCGCCCAGGGGGAGAGCGAGCTTGAGTACCTGGACAGCGTCCTGGAGGAGACGGACCGGGCGGAGACGGAGCGGGACCTTCTGGAGATCCGCGCCGAGCTGGAGTCCACCGGGTATCTGCGGGCCCCCAAACAGAACCGCCGCCCAAAGCGTCAGCCGGTCCAGCCCATGCGCTTCAAATCCAGCGCCGGACTCCTCATCCGCGCGGGCCGCAACAACACCCAGAACGACTCCCTAACCCTGAAGGAGAGCGGCAAGACCGACCTGTGGTTTCACGCCTCCAAGCTCCACGGCTCCCATGTGATCCTCTCCTGCGAGGGCGGGACTCCCGACCCCGCCTCCGTCCGCGAGGCCGCCGCCATCGCCGCCTACTATTCGCAGGGCCGGGGTTCGGCCAAGGTGCCGGTGGATGTGACCGAGGTCAGACAGATCAAAAAGCCCTCCGGCGGGCGGCCGGGGACGGTCATTTACCACACCTATCGCACGCTGATGGCGGAGCCTGACGAAGGACTGGTAGAGAAGCTTCGAATCAAATAAAATCTCGGGCCGAAGGGCCTTGATCGGTCGCCGTTCGAAGGGACGGGGGGATCCTTCTTTTCTCTCTTTTGTTCCGTGGCAGAGGAATGCCACTGCACAAAAGAGAGAAAAGAAGCAAAAGAGAGAAAAGGCGGTTTTGGGGTCGGTGGGAGACGTAGTCTCCTACCGTGTATCTCGGGTCGGCTCACGCGGCGATAGTCGGTACG
>CANQKZ010000027.1 GCA_947624585.1 uncultured Oscillospiraceae bacterium
GAAACCTCCGCTATTGCTTGCTGAGCTTACCTACCAAAGACTGCAAACTGTTTTTGCGCATAATCCTTGACATTACCACCGTTCCAGCCTATTGCCGATGGCTGTTCGGAAATCATCATATGTACTCCGACGGATAATGAAAACCACCCGTTCAAAACCTGCCTGCACAGCGTCGTGTACAGAATAGTCGATAATCAGCTCGCCGTTTGGCCCCACAGGCTCCAGCTGCTTGATCCCTTTTCCGTACCGTGCCCCGATCCCGGCAGCAAGGATGACCAGCGCTGTCTTATTCATATCGTTTTCTTATCCCTTCAGTTCCCGCTCGCACATCTCCAGCACGGCGGCAATGACCTGATCCATATCGTAATACTTATATTCTCCCAGCCGACCGCCGAATATGACGTTCTTTTCCCGCTCTGCCAGTGCCTTGTACTGCCTGTACAGGGTGCTGTTCCTCCCGTTGTTCACCGGATAGTAAGGTTCGTCCCCTGGCTTCCACTCGCTGCTGTACTCCCGGCTTATCACCGTTTTTGGCAGGTCGTTTCCGTCATCATCCTTGCCGAACTGGAACCACTTGTGCTCGATGATCCGTGTCCAGGGCGTCTGGCGGTCAGTATAATTCACCGCCGCATTCCCCTGGAAGTTGGGCTTGTCCAGAAGTTCCCTCTCAAACCGCACAGATCGATATTCCAGCGGCCCGAAACAATAGTCAAAATAGGCGTCGATGGGTCCGGTATACACCACCTTCTCCGCCAGCGCGTCCAGCTCCGCCTTGCGCGCCAGATAGTCCACGCCCAGGCGCACCTCTATGCCATCCAGCATATTGGCCACCATCTTGGTGTACCCGCCGACTGGGATACCCTGGTAGAGCGCGTTGAAGTAGTTGTTGTCAAAGGTCAGCCGCACCGGCAGCCGCTTAATGATGAAAGCCGGCAGGTCCTTGCAATCCCGGCCCCACTGCTTCTCCGTGTAGCCCTTCACCAGCTTCTCATAGATGTCCGTGCCGACGAGGGAAATCGCCTGCTCTTCCAGGTTTTTCGGCTCGGTGATGCCCGCCGCACGCCGCTGCTCGGCGATTTTCGCCGCTGCCTCCTCCGGCGTCGTTACGCCCCACATGCGGTTGAAGGTGTACATATTGAAGGGCAGCGAATACAGCTCGCCCTTGTAGTTTGCCACCGGGCTGTTGGTGAACCGGTTGAAAGTCGCAAACCGATTCACATAGTCCCATACCCGCCTGTCGTTGGTGTGAAAGATATGCGCACCGTACTGGTGCACATGGATGCCCTCAACAACCTCAGTGTACACGTTTCCGGCGATCTGTGGCCGCTTGTCGATGACAAGGACGCTCTTTCCCGCAGCCTTCGCCTTGTGGGCAAACACCGCACCGTATAGGCCGGCGCCGACGATAAGATAATCAAACATTTTTACCAAAACTGAATCATAAATTTATACAACGGATTTAGTAGAACGCATAAGTAATAACAACACCAAACTGTGATAGCGTGAAATACATACCCTACCGCAAAGGAAAAACACGCGCTCACCTGTTCATCATTTCATGATAGTTATCTACATTTACATATCTAAAATATCCACGCGTAGCATATTCGCGAGGAATGATATGGCAAGGATTTCCGATCACGATCGAATGCGAAGGCACATCGCAATTGACATAAGCGTTCGGTGCGATCAGGACATCGTCTCCTATATTGATCTTCCCAACGATCGTTGCATTGACTCCGACCCACACACAATTACCCAAAACAGGACAGCCTTCTCTCTTACCCCTGTTTTCCTGTCCGATCGTAACACCCTTGTGTAAACTGACACAATTTCCCAAGACCGCATCTGGATTGACGGTAATTCCGTATGGATGGCCTAAATACAGGTATTTTCCAATATTCCTTGTAAATAACTCTAAGCCACATTTCTTCCCTATATGCCGGGATATATACCAATTGATCCTCCTCAAGATCCCTGTTGATTTATCAAACTTTCTTTGAAAATACAAGTATCGGACAGCTGGGTCTTTCAGCAAGTCTTTGATTACCCCCCCCCCGACTTGTTCCCCCTAAGCTGATAATAATCGTATTGAAACAAACTATCCATGATGAATCCCCCAAAGTTTATACATCTGATCAGCGATTTTTGCAAAGCTATCTCTGCAGATTTATATGTTTTCCCACCTGCGATCGAATAATGAAATAACGTCCACTTATAATGCGGCGACAAAACTATCTGATGTGATTCCGAAGAGTCTTATAAACATTTAACGTATAATCATCTTTCATCATTACAAGAACGAAAAAGAATGTCAGCGCACCCATACCACATTCCAGCAGCAGATGCAACACAAGCGGCATCTCAATAGTTTTAATTACTAGTACACATACCATCATGCACCCTGTCGCAATAGACACATTCTTCCAGGGAAATTTAAACTTAATATATTTACGCGCCAAGATAAGTTGTACCAGCGTTACGACCCCTTCGGTAATAACAGACGCAATAGCTGCGCCAACATGCTGATATGGCCTGATCAGCAAGAAATTCAACCCAATATTCGTTATAGCTCCGCAGGCTGTAGAAATAGTGGTAAGCTTATTTTTCCCTATAGTAACAAAAACTTGTAATCCAATGAAATTGCTAAAAGCTACAGTTATAATTGACACGGCTAAGATCTCAGTCGTCAGAATCGAATCTGAAAAACTCTTTCCATAGAACAGCACCACCGCTTCATCAGCTACAAGGATGAGGCCAACAGCAGCCGGAACAGTTAATACCGTCAGGATGTGAATACCTTTATTGATCAGGCTGTGAAACTTTTCTACTTGACCATTATAGTAATAATAGCTCATCTGAGGCAGAAAAACTGCAGAAATGGCTATTACCAGCCCTCTGATCACACGCATCACACGCATCGACATCGTGTAATAACCCACAATTGAGGAGCCACATAAGATATCAAGCATTGTTGTGTCTGCAAGAACATATATTTCAGAAGCGATGCCCGCTAAAAACAACGCAGAGATCTGTCGAAGATGTTCAGAAAAGCTAAGCCCGTTTAAGGTAATAGTAGTGTACCGGGCGATACGGAGCATATTAAAAATATAGTTCCCTACCAAAGCGCAAGATGAGATCAGCGCATAAGCAACATAGTCCTGCGGATTTCTGACAAAGAGTATAAGTGCCACCAGCGACAAACATTTGAATATAAAGCTTCTGACCGCAATATATCGATATTCTTGTATGCCTTGATAGAACCAATCAACATTGAAAATATTAAAGACAATATTCAAACCGCACACTGCGTACAGGAGATGCTTCTCTTCAAAGAACGGCATAGTAAAGATCAAAAGATAATATACCGCGCCGCAGAGAGCGCTTAATATGAAATTGATAACAAACAGTTCCGAAAACGCTTCGCTTAATTCTCTGCTCCGCAATGTATATTGGGCAATTATCTTCACTCCATACGTAGGGATCCCCATACCGGCAAGCAATGTGAAATATGAGACAAAATTTTGCGCAGCTGCCACTCTCCCGATGCTGTCCGCCATAAGGACCCGGGCAACATATACGGAAGTGATGAACGGAAACACGATATTAAGCAACCTGTATATAACACTATAAAATGAATTTTGCAGCAGTGAACCATTATTCATAATACTGAATCAGCGCATTTAGCTCTATAGTACATCGTCTTTTACCACATAGCTCCGCCATCAGAGAGATGATAACAACGACAAATAACTCTTTGCAAATATCTCTGCCGTAAAGTGATTATTGTATAGTTCCTTATTCAACTTTCCCAACGTCTTAAGGCGATGTTCTCCTCCCTCGATCAGATCGCCGAGGATCTCGACCGCCTCATCTTCACCGTCATAGAGAAAGATGGATCTCTCGCTGTCATTGAATTTTGAAAAATACTTATTGCCCCCCGTATTGCTGGCGACAACACACGTTCCGCATGACAGCACTTCCAACATAACAATATCGAAATATGTTTCTTTATTCGGTAAAACAAAAATATCAGACGCAGAGATAATGGACGCTGCCTGGTCCGTCCACCCGACTTCGATCCATCGGTCATTCTTAAGCCCCTTCAGAGGTTCTTCTTTTCCTGCTATAAGAAAATAAACATTCTCATGCCTGCTCAGGATCTTCTCACCGATCTTCAGCAGCTGGTCGTATCCCTTCGTCTGATTATGCCTACCGACATATGAGAGTATGATCGCATTATTTGGGAGCTTGTATCGTTTGACTATCTCCTCACGCGAGAGGTTTACCACCGGGGATGGTACGCCAGTCGGAAAGTATCTATACTTGCTTACATTGCTTTCCCGGACAGTTTTATAGCCATCCCAATTATTAAAATAAGGCTCTTCCGCTTCCTCACACGGAAAGATGATATAATCAGCCAGAGAAAAAGCCTCTGCTTCAACTGCGACAAGATCATCATAGTCTTTTGAGTGTCTTATATATTCCCGCTTGGAGATATCATCCTCCACCCACTCCAAATGCGGCGGCTTAGGCGTATGCGAAGTCAATAATACAAGACCTTTATAGTCTTTCAGACTGTCTTTCACAAGCATCATTGAGAAGATCGTATGAAAATGAATTATATCGTATTCATTCAGATCAAGCTGTGCTGTTTTATTTCCAGATGACTCCAAAAAAACACACCGTTCGTGTATCCGCCAGTCAGAATAAGCCTGTCTACATGCGCGCGGAAGACGGTCAAGCCCCTTCTTGATCCATCCCGGACGCCACTGCTCAGGCAGAAAATCAAACTGATAGTCACTATCGCCCAAGCCTTTGAGCCCATTGATAAGGTTATAAAGATAGCCGCCAGGGCCGCCTGTAGGCGTGATCTTATTTGCAGGCATATAAAACAATACTTTTTTCATATCGGATCCCTCATACGCGGGTCGCATTTATTTGCGTGCCACTATGAATCTAACACGCCGTGCCAGGTATTCCAGAAGCGCTAGCGGAACTATGTATTGTATCAGCAATAGTATGACAAGAAACAAATTGTAGCAAACGATCCCCAAAACACAATACAACATCCCGAACATTCCAATAAAATACTGAAATGTGTTTTTGCTCCTGCTATAAAATCGAAGCCCCATTCGCAACAGTATCAAAGAAAAGATGGGTGCGAACAAAGGTCCAAGATAAGAAACACCCAGTCCTATATTGGGCATTATCTGCGCTGCTGTTTTGATATTTGCTCCTATGGTAGAGTTAAAGATCTCCGTCGAAGAAGTCGTTCCCTGAATAAGGCCAGGCAACAGCGGGATGCTTTGCACGATATCGCCAACGATCGTCGAAACCTTCAAAGGCTCCATGTCCAAAGCTGCCGCGATATTCACCGTTCCGCCAAAATATGCATTGATATGGTAATTCATGTATGAAAAAATCGCACTTGCTGCTTGATTATAGTTCCGCTGCTTCAGGATTGGAAAAAGCAGGAGAACTATGGCCGCGATGATCGCGATGCCATAGAGCGCGATCTTGAATATTTTTTTCTCATATGCGGGGTACAGCTTTGACAAGAGCATCACATAGGCAAACAGTCCATATACACCCGCTGCACGGTCATTGCCGGTATAAATGGCGATAAGCGGTAGAAGCATAAACGAAAAGAGAAGATAGGGAAGCTGTTTTTTTCCATGGGATCTTCTATTTATAGCAATGAGGCAGTAATACAGCACCGCGTATCTCATTACATTCAAAAACCAATAGAGGAGATAATAGACCCCCGATGACAAACTGCTTTTGATCTGCGTCAGGTTTTTATCCCATGCCGCATCATATAGAGGATCGAACTGAAAGAGCAGTTTAAATCTCCCCAAAACGCTTGGATATAGGACGCAGCCAAAAATTGCAGCAGCGATCAGCGGAAATATCACACAGCCTTGTATGTTCATGACCCGCAATTTCCGCTGAGAAACCGCAGAATCTTTTTTGAGCCAGATGATCGCGCCCGCCATACATACGATATACTCATATACCTGCAGCGCCACCGCGCTCCCGATGTATTTCAGCAGATGGTGGTTTGCATATCTCACTATGATCCCGCTCATAACGACCATCACAGGATATACGACCATACGCATAAAGAAGACGGCGATAAGGATCAAAAAGGCAATATTATTAAAGAAATCCTTATTAAACAGGGCCGCCATTCCTAATACGATGAAGTATGCAACGGGAAGAAAGCCGACCGCCAAGGAATCGCCTGAAGCGGCGCAAAAATACATTACCCATACGCAATAAGTTGTGCAGATGACAAAACAGGCCGCGAACAATGCGGTTCTCCAGTTCCTGATCCTGATCGATCTCATCACGGCCTCCCGGTAAAGTCCTTGCTGTTTATGGCTGCGTTCAATTCCACTTTCCGTATCTCCTGATCAGCTGTCTATAAAGCCTCAGATCGATACACGCAGCTATTGCCATCAATTTTCGATTCCTTGTAAACAATCTGCCAATGTTCATATATTTGATATTCTGTCTGACATATTTTTGTATTCTATGGTTCAAATCCAGTTCATCAGACAGAATAGATTTATCCAGTACGATTAAATACGACCAGAGCAGCCTTGCCTTCACATAATCCTCCAACGTCGGAAAAGATCTTCTGACAATTTCCAGCACATGTTCATAAGCGTAGATCACATCCAAATTCTTTTCAGTGAATGATTTCGTTGTAATGCTGTCAGGGCGGCAGACATAGTAATATAATTGTCTGGGATTGACACTGACAGATTTGACATTTTCAAGAATATCCGCTATCACGAAAGCATCCTCGGCCGTTTTACCAATGGGATATCTGATATCACTAAACAAAAACCGCTTATATACTTTATTCCACGCCGTTACCGAGTTTTCCATACAGAATTGCATAGCATCGTGTGCAGACAACACAGCATGGACCAGTGCACCTTTCCTTTTGTCATCGAAAACACTTTCCTTATATACCCGACGGACTGCACAGATAGCCATATCTACACCTGTTTTCAGCATATCCTCCATCAAAACTTCATACATATCAGGCGCAATATAGTCATCACTGTCCACGAAACCCAAATATTCCCCTTTTGCGATCTCTATCCCTGCGTTCCGTGCATCGGAAAGGCCGCCATTCGCTTTATGTATCACAACGATCCGCTCGTCTTTCGCCGCATACTCGTCGCAGATTTTGCCGCAGTTATCCGGGGAACCATCGTCCACCAGTATTATCTCCAGATTTGTGTACGTTTGATTGATGATCGAATCCACGCACTTTTGAAGATATTCCTCAACTTTATATATCGGTACTATCACACTGAGCAAACCTTGCTTTTCGGTATTCATTTGATCTCTCCTATTCTACAATGTATACTTATCGGGCTGCGATCTTTGGCTAGATCAAACGACCAGCCCCAATTCCTGCATCGATTCCTTAATATTAATTTTCTATGCAGTTTCGCATGGACTGGATCAATGACCGATACATCTCCGTTAAGCAGTCAGGTACCCCCCCCCGGCGCCCACCCGAGGTCTTGCAGCCGTTTTGTATCCAGATCCATATACAATGCTTTGGGGTACCCATTGCTGCTCTCGTCCTGAATATCATATCTTACTTGCATACCGCCCTGTTTGGCGACTTTTTCGGCCATTTGGGCGATAGAGCAGTATGTTTCTTCGTTTGCCGCGTTGTATGCCTGCCCCGCTCGGCCCTTCAGCAGCACCGTTAATATTGCGGTGGCCGCATCAGCAGTATAAAGATAGCTGCGCTCCGTCTCTCCTTTTGTTTTCAGCACGATATCACGTTTTTCAATAACGCATCTTGCAAACTCCGCAAATATCCGCCCATCATTGTAATTTACGCCGGGGCCAAAGGTTTGGGTCAGTCTGACAGACTTTGCCGGCACCCCATATTCTTTTGCATATGCATAACAAAGGCTCTCACACTGTATCTTTGAGATCGGATAGCTGTTACGCACATCCAATGGCGACAATGCCCCGATCTCACTTTCCGTTGCCTTATGCCCCTTCTTCGGATAACCGTATACCTCCATGCTCGAAAGGTAGACCACACCTGCGACCTTTTTGTCCATCGCAAGTTTCAAAACATCTTCTGTTCCTTTTAAGGCTGTCATGATCGTCTCGACAGGGAAATCCACAAATGCTTTGCTCGCTGTCTGACTGGCGCCATGAATGATGTAGTCTATTGGCTCTGTAATCGCGGGAAACGCCTCAACACTTCCATGGACGTAGGCAAGCGCCCCTCTCCTCCCGAGCTCTTTGAAGCGTCCTCTTGCCCGCTCCAAATCTCTTACGAGGGCAAGGATCTTTAAGTCCAGTCCCCGCTTCTGATTTGCATAGAGAAGCGAATTGACAAGAGTATGGCCGATAAGCCCAGTCGCCCCTGTAATAAAAATCGTTTTATTCTTTAACTTTTCCCATGGGATAAATTCTGCGTTTGATATATACTCCATATCCCGGTAGAACTGCTCATTTGTATTCATAGTTACCTTCTCATAAACCAAATATCTGCGAATTCTCTCTCGCGTCCGCAATCGCTCTGAATATGTAAAAGTCCGCTGGCTTGGTAATCTTGATATTCTCCTGTGAGCCTTCCACGGTATACAGGTCATATCCATAGAATTGCATCAAGCTTGCCGAGTCTATAAAGCTGCTACGCCCTTCTTTAATTGCACGTTCGTGCGCCGAGAGGATGTCTCCCAAAACAAAACACTGAGGCGCTTTTGCAAGCTTACACTTTGACCGCTCAATGATCTGCCCCACTTTTCCAGAATCGTCTGTCAGCGTGATCGTCTCGACCGCCGGAGACACTGTAATGGCCGTGCCGTGCACCTTAACACATTCAATCGCAGCGGTTATATCGCTCTCATTGATAAGCGGCCGAACGCCATCATGAATCAGCACAGTTGACTCAAGAGGACATAGCTCTTTTGCTTTCTTCAAACCATTATAAATCGACGCTTGCCCAGTGTCGCCCCCTGGGACGATCGCAAGGACCTTATCAAAATAGTAATGCTTGAAAAGCTTTCGGCAATGATCGATCCAACTCTCAATCATAACGACAACTATTCCATCAATAAGCGGGTGCCGCTGAAACTGTTCGATTGTGTAAGCCAAAATAGGCTTGCCGTGGAGTTCCAAAAACTGCTTTGGTACAGTTCGGGTGTTCATCCGCTGTCCCGCGCCGCCGGCAAAAATCACAACTATGTTCTGCACTGCACTATTTATACTCCATATAGCTTTTAGTGGGATCAACAACAATACAATTATGATGATATACTTGCTCCTCTTTCGGAGGTGGATTCATAAAATCTCCATATCTGCATTGCAAATATTTTTCTGGTTCTGTGGGAGCCCACAGCATATATCCCTCGAAATCTATTTCTTTTGGCGTTTCAAACCATTCACTTGAATAGATAATTGCATGAAAAAAAGAAATATCCTTCCCAAAATACGTGAGCACAAATGGCGTCCCAACCGGCTTTTTTAACCTGTTCTCTATCTTCTCTATCGCTACATTTCTTTTCTTTGGAGGAATCGCCTTTAGAATTACTATAGACAAATACTTAAACACCGCTCCGTGATTTTTGGGAGGGCCTCCAACAAGAACTTTATAAATATGTGAGAGCAATATGTTGGTCTCTAATCCCAGCTTGCTTTTCGGCGCATAGTACAGCGGATATATATCCATATATATCCCATGGTTGATGTCTAAATCCGCTTCATCTTTTTCTATATATGTCGTATTGCTGTTTCTAAGCCTCAAAGAAATCGATCCATAGTGTTTGTCTGTTTCCTTACTTTGAAGAAAGTATTCATCTTTAAATTCACCTTTGAGGCACAGAAGCTTTTCCACATCCTCAATCTTCATGAATACATCTATGTCATCATCCCATGGGATAAAGCCCCTATAGCGTACAGCCCCGATACATGTTCCACACGCCAAGAAATATTTCAGCCCATGATTCCTGCACACTTCGTCGAATTTGAGGACCAAATCCAGTTGGACCCTCTGTATTTCTTTTTGTATATCCACTTACCCATCTCCCAAATCACTTTGACGTCTCATTAAAATTCAGCCGCAGGCAGAGGTGTTTCCCGCGCTCCTGCAAGGTTGGTATCTTCATGTAATTTCCATATAATCTTCTAAGATAATTATCAATGTCATTGTAAACATATATTTCTCTGTTTTCAAAAGGCATTTTTTTCAAAGGGAAAAAAATGCCTTTTGAAAAAATCTCACCGCAATATTTATTCCTTCCTGCGGCAACTGTGAAATATCCGCTATCCTTCCCTTTTATAAAACTGTCAAAACTCTTGAACCACGCCTCGGCTGTCCTAAAAGAAAACAACGTACCTATAAGGATCCGCAGCTTGTAATAACTTTTCCCTTCTGAGTTTGTCATAAATTCCTGTAAACTCTTACTTCTATACTGCTTCCAATAGACGCTGTAAGAAACAAACCGAAGAAGATCAGCAACCGTCCCTTTTAATCTCTGCGTTATTCTTCCATTTGGTGCATAGTCGATTGGTGTAATGTCTATATATATCCCTGACGGATAAGGAGACTCTTCATCAATCATGTTTAGAAGTGTGGTATTTTTCTTGAGAACACGCATTAGGAAACAAGAAGCCCCCTTTTCATATCCCGGTGCCAACAGATCATACTTATCTCCAAGTTCTTTCTCAAAACTCTCTATAAATTTCTCATAGTCACCCCTTACGAGATTCAAATCCATATCATCATCCCAGGGGATGAAGCCCTTGTGTCTGACAGCACCAAGAGCCGTCCCGCCGCCAGCAATCAGTTTCAGAGAATATTTTTCACAATAAGCAAACAGATCGTCGTAAATCTCCAACAGGACCTGATGTAGCCGCTCAATATCGTCGTCGGTCAATTCGTATAAATTCCCCGCAGCACTCGAAAGAGAAGCATAACCTTTTTTTAAGAAAAGCATCCCGGCGCTTCCTCCACTTTACTTCTCCACGATCTCCATCAGCCCGAAGCTGACGTTCATAAGAAAGCATACTACCCCCCCCCGCCAAAAGCTATGGCAGGCTTCGGTTCGATGATCACCTTGAATCCCTGTTGTTTTAGCTTCTCAATTTCGCGGGCAATATCATCGCTTTCATAGCAAATATGATAAGGCGTCCCAGGAGTATTGCCGATATATTGGTCGACCGGAGACGACTGGCTCCTGTCAAGCGGGCTTACCAGTTCGATCCGCCAGCCATCGTTTTCCCCAAAGGCGATCTTGATATTTCGGTCTGTGTCGTCAATGATATCCCCGAAGGAATATCCCAGATCTTTGAAGGAGCTTATTGCCCTTTCGATCCTCCTGACCGCATATCCTATATGGTCAATTTTCATACGATCACCCTTCAAATTTTATTTCCTTATAGCTTTCGAACTGCTCTTTCTCGTAATTCAAAGTGGATAGCTCATAAGTTTTATGTCCGCCTTCGTCGGAGACCAGGCTGAACCCCAAGCGGTCATAAAGCTCTTTCACCGGCAAATTCTTTGCGGTAGGAATGAACTCGCCCAGCAGCATCCGTCCTTCACAATGCGCTGCCAGTTCGTTGATGATCACGTTCTCCAGCTTTCTTCCCATCACCCGGCAGCTCATCAGGAACGTGTCAATCTTGACCTCGTTCTCCGAGCACAACAGAATGATCACGCTGATCAGTCCGCTGTCGCCGTATCTGTCGGAGGAATACGCTACATAGACCGCATTGTTTGAATCGGCCGCGATCGCTTCGATCTCCGACTGCGTATATCTCTTGGTGGTCACATTGAACTGGTTGGTCTTGTTGCAGAGCTGTGTAACGCGCTCCAATTCCGCAGGGCGCATCCTGTGGATATCCACTTTCATCTCCAGCTTTGTGATGTAGTCGTCTATATTTAAGCTCTCGCTCATCTCCTGCTTGCGTCTGGCCTCGCTCCGATACATCTCTGTTTTCTTTAGGTCCTCGCCAAGCACCCGAAGCGGCCGGCAATAATCAAACCAGATGTCCTCCGCAAACGTCAGCAGCTCCGCCGTATCGGTCGGGAGATCCGGCACCGTTGCCTCGGGGCACTCACCCTTTACCGTCTCCCTCTCCACAGGGTTATCATCAATGAAGATAAAACCTCCCTCTGTAAGGTTCAGCTCACTCTCCATTGCTTTGAGATTTGCTGCTTTATTCTCCCAGTTAATCTTCCGGCACACGAAATCATCGTCCCGAAGTAGCATGGAAGGATGTCCCTGTATCGCAGCCTCAGCGTCCTCCGGGTTGTTTTTGCTGTTTACGGCCAAAACGATCCCACGGTTTTTCATCTCGAGAAGCTGGCGCTGAAAATCGTAATATCTCTGGCCTTCCTTGTGATCAGCAAGTTCGATGCCTTCCACGCCGTCCTCACCGATCACACCGCCCCACAGAGTATTGTCCAGGTCCAGGGCGATTATCTTCTTCCGGCTTGTGAACGCCGCGCCCAGCGCGCGCCCGATCTCGCGCGCCACGACATTGAGGCCATCCCTGGAATAGGGCATGCTGCTCATATACCACATCTTATTGGAATAGAACTGCTTTCTGCCGGTCTCCGCGATCGTATCCGCCAAGTCGATGATATACACATTGTTCTTCTCTTCGGCCTTGCTCTGAATGAACTGATACCAACGGTCCTCAAGCTCGATCCTGTATCTTCTCTCCGAAAAGGATGCAATCCTGTTCTCCCGGATCTCGATGGTCGTGAGGAAAAGCGGGCTGGCACTGTTCCGCCCGATCAGCGCGGACAGCGCCTGCTCCCAGAGCTCGATCCTCTCGACTGCATCCTCCCGGCCTTTCCATGAGCGCGCCTCTGTCCCGTCCAGCAGTACAACGACCGCGTCTGGTTCGCTCGAATAAAGCCCGGAAGATGGGTTGATTGCCTCCTGCACCCATGTATCGAATCCCTCTGGCAGATAAAATTCGTATTTTTGACGCAGTTTCGCCGCTATCAGGTCTACTGTGACGTTGGAAAGCAGCGCTACCTTTTTCTTTGTTTCAGCCATTGCACTTGCAGCCTCTCGCAGCCGGTCGATCTCACTGTTTTACAAACTCGTAGAGGTCCGCCAGCGTCTTTACGTTGCCAAGGCTCTCTATCGGAATGGAGACCCCATACTCAGCCTCCATCTCCATTACCAGTGTGAGCATCATAAGCGAGTCCCATTTTCCATCTTTATACCGCGTCTCCATGCTGATCTCCGAGACATCCACTTTCATGATATCCGCTACAAAAGCAAGGAATTTTTCCATCCGTTCTTCCTCCAAGCCGATCAGAACTTCACGATTTTTGCCGGGCTGCCCAGCACCTTCATGCCGTCCCTGACTCTGGCCATGACCGTACTTCCCGCGCAGATATATACGTCGCTGCCAATTGTTGTGCCCGGAACGATATGAGAAGTTGTCCCCATAAATACGTTATTTCCAAGCGTGCACATACCCGTAATGTCGCAATGCGCACTGACTGTGCAAAACCTGCCAAGCGTTGAATCATGGCCCACAGAAGAGTGCATGTTTACGATACAGCCGTCACCTATGGCCACATTATCTGATATCAGCGCATACGGATAGACGATCACGCCCTCTCCAAGCGTACAGCTGTCGGCGATCACCGTGTTCGGATGGATGATTGTTGTAAAAACGGCTCCCCTTGCCTTCATTTTGTCCGTGATCCTTTTACGGACTGCGCTGTTGCCGATACAGCAGACGAACTCGTCATCCGGCGATATCTCATAATCATCTATGCCTGACAGGACCGTTACGCTGCAGATCTTCCCGTTAAGAGCGTTTAAGTCGTCATCGATAAAGCCTTTGATATTCCAGCGTTTTTCCGCTTCATTGATATCCTTCGCCCATTGCAGGACTTCGCGCCCACATCCTCCGGCGCCAACAATAACAAGGTTCTTCATACCATTAACATCCTTGCGCTTTCTCTTAAAAATATTTCCACAAAACCTTCCGTTTCTCTCCAAGACAGCACGCCGCATCGCCTACACTTTGACCGATCTTTCTTCGTGCCCCAAAAATTCCTCCATTGTAGCGCTGGTATCGGAATGGATCCCCTCATGCCGCAGCGTGATCAAAACTGTTTTCAAAATGATCTTCCAGTCGCCCAAAAATGTGATGCGGTCCACATATTTCACATCCCAGTCAAACCTTTCATCCCAGGAGAGGGTATTTCTTCCGTTGATCTGAGCAAGTCCGGTAAGACCAGGTCTGACCTCATGCCGCCGCGCCTGATGCGCGTTATAGCGCGGTAAATACCGGACAAGGAGCGGACGCGGTCCAACTACGGCCATGTCCCCCTTGATGATATTGAACAGCTCCGGCAGCTCATCCAGGCTCGTGGAGCGTAGCCACTTTCCGAACCTCGTCATCCGCTCCTCATCCGGCAGCAACTCGCCGTTCTTATCCCACTCATCTGTCATCGTCCGGAACTTGTACAGCTTGAACACTTTCCTGTCCTTGCCTGGTCTTTTCTGCACAAACAGCACGGGAGAGCCCATTTTTACCCGCACAAGAAGCGCAACAAACAGAAGGAGCGGCGACAACACGATCACTGCCAGCAGCGCACACAGCGCATCCTGCGGCCGCTTAATGAACCGCTCATATACACCACGTTTCATGCCGCTTCCCTCCACAGGAAAGAAGCAGCGTAGAACTCAGTTAGAAGATACCCCCCCCCGGAGCTCCCGCACCAGCTCGAAAGCCTCGGCGGCTTTCACGTTCACCGTCGCTCCGCGGAGCATCGCCAGCGCCCGGATGGCCTTGATCGACCGCGGATTGGGATACTCCGCTACCTGGCTCTCATAGACCGCCAGCGCCTCCAGTTTCCTGTCCAGGTACTTTGAAATATCCTGGTATACCGTCGGGATGAACTCATTGACCGTATTGGGCACATCCCAGCCAGTCTCCGACAGCGTCTCATACGCATAAATGCGCTTTACGACGTGCTCATACTTCGGCCTCAGCGCAACCATCGCCGCGTCAACGACCACCTTGTGGTCCAGATGCATGTCACCGCGATGGGGGATATATACCTCGTCCGGCCTTGTTTGATCGACTACATTCAACAGCGCGGCATTTACCTCATACCGCGGCACCATCTCCAGCATCACCGCTGGGAAGTCAAGGAAAAACGTCTCCTTTACACCCAGCAGCTTATCAGCCCGGCAGCACTCATCCCGCACCTGCCGAACCGACTCTTCACTGAAAAGGGGCATCGTCCCCTTGGTGACGATACAGACATACACGTCATGCCCCTGGGACGAGTATTTTGCGATCGTACCCCCAGCCGCAATGATCTCATCGTCCGGATGGGGAGCTATTACCAATATGTTCATCCTGTTTTCCTGTTCGCCACCAAATAATAATCTGACTATTCTGCTATACAGGCGGTTTTATTTCAATTTATGCCCAACATAAAGTTTTACATTATCAATATTTTCGTATTCTGTTACCTTGAGAAGTCCGTCTCGGCACACGATCAGTAGTTCATCATTTCCGACCTCTGCGATTTGACCATTTATGCCTATATATTTTGTATTCTCGCACATTTCAGCCCGCCATATAATGATTTGGTGCTTGCCGTCATACATGCCAAACGCACCCGGGTAAGGTTTCGACACAGCCCGTATCAGTCGATGGATATCGGATATTGAATCATTCCAATCGATCTTGCCGTCCTCTGGCGTTCTTTTCAATGTATATGTAGCTTCTGCATCGTTTTGCTTTACACGCTTATACGTTCCATCCATTATCTCCTTCAGCACACGGCAGAATAATAAACTTGCCGCTTCTTCTATCTTTCTACACACATCGTCTGCGTAATCTGTGTCCTCGATAATGAACTCTTGCTGTCCAAGGATATCGCCGGAATCTATGCCCTGGTCTATGAAGAATACTGAGCACTTAAGCTTGTGCAGGCCAAGAAGGACCCCCCAAACGTTTGCCGCTCTGCCGCGCATCTTGGGCAACGGCGCCGGATGAAAACCGACCACGCCTACCTTGGCCGCGTCAATGATCTCTTGGCTAACCAACTGGGACAGGCCAATAACAAAGATAAAATCGGGGTCGATCTTTTTGATCATTTGGATATTATCTGCATCGTTGATCCTGCGGAATTTCGTATACGGGATCGCATTTTTCTCAGCCAGTTTATGTATAGGACAATATCCGGATATATTTTCAGAATATTTTTCATCAACTGAAAACACATGGCTTACTGGAAAATGTGTGCTTATCATCGCTTCAAGCATTACATTGCTTGATCCGACTGAACCTATCAAAACAGACTTCATTGCTTCTCCTTCATCGTTCCCATAAACTCGCTGTTTGTCACTTCTCCCGGCTCGTTGATCCCTTTTCTCTGCAAGACGATAATGACCGTCCATATGATTATCTTTACATCAAGCAGAAAAGAGATCTTATCAACATATTCAATGTCCAACTCAAATTTCTCTTCCCATCCAGCAGAATTGCGGACAGTAGACATGGCCAGCCCGGTCAGTCCAGGACGGACCTCGTGTCGCCGATGCTGTTCCGGCGTATAGCGGTCCAAATACTTTACCAACAATGGCCGCGGACCCACCACGCTCATGTCTCCCCTGAGGATGTTAAATGCCTCTGGCAGCTCATCCAGGCTTGTTGAGCGCAGCCATTTTCCGAACTTTGTCAGCCTCTTTTCATCCGGCAGGAGTTCTCCGTTTTCATCCCGGTCATCCGTCATTGTCCGGAACTTATACAACTTGTATATCTTTTCATCTTTTCCGGGACGCAACTGTGTGAACAGGACCGGGCTCCCCATATTGATCCGCACCAATACGGCAACAAGGCCGTACAGCCAACAAAAGACTGTCATCGCCAGCAGTGCGCAGACCACATCCAGCGGCCGTTTGAAATACTTTTCATACGGCCCATATGGTTTGTGTGTTGTATGTACCGCTGTCTCCGTCAATCAAAACACTTCCTGACGATCTTTATAATTGGGTCCAAGTATCTGGCTTATCAGCCCGTCAGCCTTTTCATCAGCGCAATGATGCAGTCTTTATTCCCGAAATTCTCCTCGCTCACGTCCTCCGCGTCGATCTCGATATCGAAGGCCTCCTCCAACTGCTCGATGATCGATATCAGCTCAAACGAGTCGATGATCTCGTCATCCACCATGTTCGGGCCCGTATAGGTCAAAAGCTCGTCATTCGTCTTTGCCAAAATATCCAGTATTTTCTCTTCCATGGATCCCCTCTCCTTTTTTCATCTCAAGCGAAATTTGATCGTCAGTTCATATCCCCCGCCCATAGCAAGGTATATGCGCTCCTCCTCTTCATCCACCGCTGCCCTCTGTCCGTCTTTCAGGAATTTCGCTTCCGCTTTGCTGTAGCGCACCACCTCGGCCTCCCGGCCGTCCGCCAGCCGTATCCGGGCCGGAGGGAAGATGCCGCTCCTGCCATAGTCCATCGCGCGCAGCAGCCGGTAGATATCCTCTGCCGGGTCATTGACAGAGCACACGCCGCCGCCCGGCAGTTCCCAGGAATAATACAATTTACGATTTGCCGTCGCTCCGGGCTGCGGCCGACCCTTGATCCTTTGAACGAGCTGTTCCTCATAAAATTCCTGAAACGCCACGCTCGCCTGTACCATGATGTCCCGCGTCAGCTCATAGGCCCGTATATCCTCAGTCACAGGCGTCTCCCTCTGCGCGATGATGGCGCCGCTGTCCACGCCCGCTGTCACATAATGCCAAGTCGCCCCGGTGACGGACTCCCCTTCGTAGATCACCCAGCTCGGTGCGTTCCGCCCTGGGAACTTGGGGAGCAGAGCGCTGTGGAAATTGATGATCTCAAGCGCATCTTTCTCCACAACAGCCTTGGGAAACAGGTAGTTGTTTCCCGCGCTGACCACGAGCGTCGGCTCTTCTATGGCCAATAGGATCTTTGTGAGTTCTCTCTTATCTGTGATCTGCTTAAAGTCCGCGCCCGCCTCTTCGCAAAGAGCGCGAAGCTTTGACAGGCCGTGGAACTCGTGCTCGATACACAAAGCCCTGTATCCAAAGAGCTCTTGCCTCTCCAGCACATACCGAAGCACATCGCCCGCTGTTTTCCCGTAGCCTATCACGATGACCGTGCGAAACCTGCTATGCATCTCCATCCCCCTCGCTTGATCCGTTTCTGCGAGAAGGAGCCCTGATCCCTCGGGCCTATTGGGCAGATGCCTTGACTTTCTTCATAAGCAGTATCTCCGTCACGCCTCTGCGGAACAGTTTTTCAAACCTGCCGACCTCCACATAGCCACGCCCCTGGTAAAATCGCTGTGCAGGCAGGTTCTGTTCACTGACAAGCAGAAAAGCCCTTGTTCGGATCTTATTTTTGCCCACGCGAAGCGAGTCCTGCTCATAAAAGTCCATCAGCGCAGACCCAATGCCCTGGCGTCTGCACTCGTCCCTGACCGCGATCATATGCAGGTAGGGGAACGAGCAAAAGAGTCCCTCTCGTTGATACCATATAACTCCCTGAATGTCAGGTTCGGAAGTTATACCCCCCCCCGCGGCGATTTTTTCAATGAACACTTCGCCTGCGGATATTCTTTTTTCTAGCTCTGTGTAAAGCAGCTCCCTCTGAGGATAATAGAGCTCCCCTAGCCCAGGTACGAACAAAATGTCCACGCACTGTTCCAAATCTGTCTTTTGTGCTTTTACGATCGGCATACTCTTTCCCTCACCCGATGTATTCCTGCCGCAGAGCCACGCGGTCTATCTTGCCATTGGCATTGAGCGGCAGCTTGTCTACGCAGATGACCTTTCCCGGCAGCATATAGTCCGGCAGCAGCTCCCGCAGGCGCTGGTTGATCTCGCTGCGGCTCATCTCCTGCTCCAGAAACAGTACGATCTTGCTATGCTTATCGTCATAGAGACAGCAGCACATGGATATCTCCTCCAGGGAGGACACCGCCGTCTCGATCTCGCCCAGCTCTATCCGGTGGCCCAGGTGTTTGATCTGAAAATCCTTCCGGGACACATATACCAACTCATGCCGGTCGTTATACTTCACCAGATCGCCCGTGCGATATATCTTTTCCTCGTAGGCCGTCTGTAAGGGATTCTGCACGAAGGCCGCCGCAGTCTTCTCCGGGTTGTTGTAATAGCCCACCGCGAGACATGTACCCCGAACACACAACTCGCCCACCTGCTCCGGCTCCGTCACTAACCTGTCGTGCTCGTCCAGCACCAGGATCTCCGTGTTGCGCATGGGCTTGCCGATGGGCAAGGGCTCGTCGTCGTCAAACTCCCGGTCCACGGTGTAAAATGTGCAGGCATCCGTGATCTCCGTGGGGCCATAGAGATTGGAGTAAATCACGTTCGGCAGATACTTCCGCCAGATGTTCAGCTGCTTGTTGGGCATGACCTCGCCGCAGAAAAGCACCCGTTTGAGTGTTGCAGACACGTCTACGTTCCTAAACGCCTTCAGCGCCGACACCATGATCATGGCCGACGGTACCCAGAAGATGGTAGTTATCTTATGATCGGCCAGATACTGCAACAGCTTCACCGGTTGAGAGAAAAGCTCCGCCGGAATGATGTATACCGCCGCGCCGGTCTTCATGGCCGAGTAGATGTCCAAGATGGAATTATCAAAGTAAAATGGCGCTTGATTGCCGAAAGAGTCGTCTTCCGTAATGGAAAACTCCTTCGTCACCCAGTCGATATAATCAACGACGCCCCGGTGGGTGATGGCTACGCCCTTGGGCGTGCCTGTGGAGCCGGAGGTGAACAGCACATACAAAAGATCCGTGTCCAATATACGGTCCGCATATTGCTCTGCCTTCCCGTCGCTCACCGCCTCATCGGTGATGTTCTCAAAACAGAGCACAGAGCCGTCAAAGTCCACCGTCTTCCCCGCGCCTACATTCTCTCTCAGTGCGCGGGTCGTTATGACTGCCGCTGGCCTCAGCGTCTGGATGATCTTCTCCACCCGGGCTGCAGGCATATCCGCCGCGATGGGACTGTAGAAATTGCCGCTGTAGGCTACGCCCATATAAACTGCCAGCATATCCGCCGACTTCTCCATATATACGGCCACCGGCTGCTTTCGGCCGGGCAGTGTCCTTTCGATCTGAGAGGCGATGGAAAGCGCCGTCCGACGCAGCTCCGCCCAGGTATAGCGCCTGTTCTCATCCACATACGCGGTGCGCTCCGGAAATCTCCTGGCTGTCTGCTCCAGCCACTGTATTACGCTGTTCTGCATGGATAATTCCTCCCTTTGCGTATGTCGCTTTTCAGGTCTTTACCCGGTTCTTTTTGCTGTCAAATCTCGCCCACGCCATCTCAACAGTCCTCTGATCAATTGATTCTTTTCCGTTTCTCTTAACCTCATAGGGGACCGCTTTATCCATCATGACTCGGAGCTTAACATACTTGTCAAAGTCACCAACAACTTTAGCAGGGACTCCTCCCACCACCGAATTAGGTGGTATATCTTTTGTAACCAGACTTCCCGCATTAATGATGACATTCGGCCCAATCTTCACATTTCCCAAAATAATTGAATCCATGCCAATATAGACATTATCAAATATCTCAATGGGATTCAGGGATTCAGCATTCTTAAAGTGATAGGCATCCGACATTCCCATCAGAATGCCATTCACATAATCATGTGTCACCAGTTTAACTGTCCTGTGCATGGTCACATTATTATGAATCCTTACCAGTTGCGGATACAGTGGCAATCCCGTAGGTATAGCCGAGTTCTCTCCTATTTCAGCATACAATCCTTTTTTTCTAGCATACTCTGTTCGCTTATACCCCCCCCCCGCCAAAACTCAAGAGCCTGAACTGTACCCATAAGCGCTTCAAGGTCATTGCAATTTCTCCTATGCAAATTTCTGCAGTCTCTTTACTCAAAAACACTCCCTGACGATCTCGATCACTTGCTTCTGCTGCTCCGGGGTCATCTTGTTGTCGCTGGGCAGGCACAGGCCCCGGGCGAAGGTGTCCGCCCCCACATCCGCGATGACACCCTCGTCTATGTATGCGTTGCTCCGGGCCCGGCCGTTCCCTTCCCTGGTCACAAAGGGGTTCATCCGGTAGATGGGCTGCATGTGCATGGGCTTCCAGATGGGCCTGCCCTCCGCGTTGCACGCCGCCAGCGCCTCCAATATCTCCGTAGGGCAGCTCTTCCCAGCCTCCGAGAAATACAGCGCCCGCTTTTCGCCACGTTCCTGGGCACACATCGCCGCCTCGTCGATCAAAAGGCAGCTCAGCCAGTAGTTGGGGGCCGCTTTTTCCTCAAAGGGATTCATCGCCACCGGCAGGTCCTTGAACCCTTCCTTATACCGCTCGTAGATGGCCTTCTTCTGGGCGATGTGCTCGTCTATGTGCAACATGTTCCCCCGAGCCAGCCCCGCGATGATGTTGCTCATCCGGTAGTTGTAGCCCAGTTCCTCATGCTGGTACCATGGTGCGTCCTCACGGCTCTGGGTGCTCCACTTGCGCACCTTGTCCGCATCGGACCGGCTGTTCGTCAAAAACATCCCGCCGGAGCTGCCCGTCACGATCTTGTTCCCGTTAAAACTGACCGCGATGAAGTCCCCGAAGCTGCCGCACTTGCCGGAGACCACGTTCCCGTTGTACTCCGCGCCCAGGGCCTCCGCCGCGTCCTCCACGATCATGGCGCCATGGGCCCGGCAGACGGATACGATCTCGTCCATCTTCGCCGGCACGCCGTAGAGATGTGCCAGCACCACCAGCTTCACGTCCGGGTACATCCCGAAGGCCTTTTCCAGCGCCGCCGGATCCATGTTCCACGTGTCGGCTTCCGTGTCGATAAAGACCGGTTCGCCGCCCTCGTACACCACCGGATTCACGCTGGCGTCGAAGGTCATGTCCGAGCAGAACGCCCGCATGCCCTCCAGCGCTTTGCCCGGCTTTGCCCCGGGGTTGATGCGCTCTCCTGCCAGCTTCATGCACAGATGCAGCGCCGCCGTCCCACTGGACAGCGCCACCCCGTGCTCCACACCCACATATTCGGCGATCATTCGCTCCAATTCGTTGATGTTCTCGCCCACCGTGGACACCCAGTTGGTCCGGATCGCCTGCTCTATGTATGCCAACTCCTCCCCATGCATCGTCGGGGAACTCAGCCATATCTTCTGCTCAAACCGCTTTTGCATAGCTCTGCGCCGCCTTATTTGCCGGTTTATACGTAGTCACCATCTCGCTCAGGATGGGCAGCATCTCCGCCGTATCGTTGGCATAGGCCGCGTCCATCAGACGGTCCATCTGCCGCAGGAATTCATTATCGTCGAATTCCAGGGGGCTTCCGATGTTGATGAGGTCGTTCGCCGTCTTGCGAAGGCCCTCCTCCGCCATCAGCCGCTCCTCATAGAGCTTCTCCCCCGGCCGCAGGCCCGTGTACTCGATTTTGATGTCCACGTCCGGCTTGTACCCCGACAGCTTGATCAGGTTCCGCGCCAGTGTGTCTATCTTCACGGGGTTGCCCATGTCCAGCACGAATATCTCTCCGCCCCGGGCGTACACGCTTGTCTGCAGTACCAAACTCACCGCCTCCGGAATCGTCATGAAGTACCGGATGATGTCCGGATGCGTCACCGTCACCGGCCCGCCCTTTGCGATCTGCCGCTGGAAGATAGGCACCACCGATCCGTTGCTGCCCAGCACATTGCCGAACCGCACCGCGGCGAACTCCGTGTTCACCGCTTCCTGCGTGTAGATATGGCCCCCGCCGTACTCATCGCCCGTGTGGGTATACAGCGCCGGGATCTCGTCCGCCTTCCCCGCCTTGATCTTCCGATCGAACATCTGGATCACCATCTCGCACAGCCGTTTCGACGCCCCCATCACGTTGGTGGGATTCACCGCCTTGTCCGTGCTGATCAGCACGAACCGCCTGCAGCCGTGGTGGATGGCGGCGTAGGCCGTCTTGTATGTACCGATGGCGTTGTTCTTGATGGCCTCGCAGGGGCTGGTCTCCATCAGCGGCACGTGCTTGTGCGCCGCCGCGTGGAACACCACCTCCGGCTCATACTCCGCGAACACTTGGTCGATCCGACGGCTGTCACGCACCGAGCCGATCAGCGTCACCAGGTCCAGCTTCGGATACCTCTCCTGCAGCTCCAGCTGGATGTTGTAGGCATTGTTCTCATATACATCGAAGATGATCAGCCTCTTCGGCTTGTGGGCCGCGATCTGCCGGCACAGCTCACTGCCGATGGAGCCCCCGCCCCCCGTCACCAGGATCACCTTCCCGGTCAGGTAGTCGAAGACCTCCTTCATGTTCACCTTCACCGGCTCACGCCCCAGCAGGTCCTCCATGGACACCGCCTGCATGTCCCGCACGCCCACATCCTCGTTCACCAGCTGGTAGATCCCCGGCAAGGTCTTCAGCTCACATCCCGTCTCCTTGCAGATGTTCAGGATGTCCCGCTTCGTCTCCGCTGAAGCGCTGGGGATGGCCAGGTATATCTTGTCGACGTGGTACTTCTCCGCCTGGGCCAGGATGTCCTCCCGGCCGCCAACTATTTTTACTCCCTCGATGTACCGGCCCCACTTGTTGGGGTTGTCGTCGATGATGCAGCAGATCTGGTCCGTGTTCTCCTCCGCCGCCGTCAGGTCCCGCAGCACCATATGCCCCGCTGCTCCCGCGCCTATCAGCATCACCCGGTGCCCATCCTGCTTACGCGAGAGATTCTCATGCAGGAGCAGTATGAGCCGGTACGAGTACCGGATCCCTATCGTCGCCGCGAACTGCAATATGATGCCCACAAAGTAATACGTCACCGGCATGCGGTGCACGAACAGGATGATGCCGCCCGTGTGGATGACGAACGTGATGGCCGTCGCCACGATGGTGCGCAGCATCTCGTTCATGCTAGCGAACCGCCAGAGGCTCTGGTACAGCTTGCAGCACCAGAACACGATAAGGCAGGCAACTATATAAAATGGGATAAAATGCAGATATGCCGAGATATAGACCCCCGGTATCTCCGAATACCGGCAGTCGAACCGCAGCCACAGCGCCAGAAAAAACGACAGGCTGACCGCAAACGCGTCATACACTGCCAGCCCCACGTTCACCAGCTGCCAGTGCTCTATTCCTCTTTTCTCTCTGTCCTTGTTCAATACCCTTGCCCCTTATGCCATGTCTATATAAACTTCAGCATCAATAGGCCCTATCAAAAGCCAACCACGGATCCTTTGTGCCACCTCATCCAATTGGAAAGGTACTGGCCCCATCATTCCTCAACCGGAACATAGAACAGGTCCGCTATCAACTGCTGGAGGGCTGCCTCATCTGGATAGAATTCCATGTACTCCCCGTGCACGCTCTCCCCTTCCGGGGTCACGATGCCGTCCAACCCGTAAGTGGAGAGATTCTCGCTAATCTCACCCAGATCATTGATGTCGCAGTCCGTAATCAGATAGTCCGCCACAGCGTTATACAGTTCCAGAATGAAGGCGTCATCTTCCGCCAGCTTTTCCTGCAACTTGCTCACCAGCGCGGTCATATAGGTCGCCTGCCGACGCATACGGGATACGTTCGTGTCGTCCTTCAGGCTATATCTGGCGCGGACAAAGTTGACCGCGTGCTCTCCCATGAGCGTCACTGTCTTGCCTTTTATCAGCGTATCGTCCACACCGCTGAAATCGTCCTCTATTGTCACCGTCACGCCACCCACCGTGTCGTTGAGCGCCGTGATACCACCCATCGTCAATGACAGGTAATTGTCGATTTTCATGCCATAGAGAAGCCGGGAAACAGCCAGCGCCGTATTCTCGCAGCTTTCTTCCAATCCATCTCCGTAGGAGTGGGCGTAAGTGATCTGCTCCGTGGTCAGGCCAATATAATCCCCCGTCGCACCAAGCATCGGCACATCAGTCATGGTGTTCCGGTTGATCTGCAGCAGCGTACAGCTTTTCTTTTCGTTGTCAAAGACAGCCAGGACCAGAAAGTCCGCCATCGCTTGATTTCGATACCCCCGGGATTGCTCGATCTCCATGTCATCCACGCCGATCAGCAACAGGGTAGATATATTCTCATTCAAGTGGTATTCTTTTCCGCCGATATTCACGCTCTCCAGCGCCTGCGAGGCATAATCCACAACCTCTGACTCCGAATCATCGTCGACCGGCATGTTTGCCGCATCGTCCGTCATCTCTCCTCCGGGCACATCTTCAAGCACACGGGAGACTGTGGAAGTCCCTGCCCCGTCCGGGACCCTCTCGCTCCTATGCTCGATCGCGTTTGCCAACGCAATGCCGCCAACGATCAGCGCAACGACCACAATGGTAATCAGAAGCCCCTTCAATGTGGACTTTTTCACATCGCTCCGCCTCCCATCGACGTTTTAAAAAGCGCC
>CANQKZ010000028.1 GCA_947624585.1 uncultured Oscillospiraceae bacterium
CTCCCGGCGTACAACGTACAGGTCGGCGTGGCGGATGAGTACATCGCCGTTCTCGACGTACAGCAGTACAGGTCAGACATGGACTGCTTTGTACCGCTGATGGAGAAATTCAGGGAGCAATACGGATTCTACCCCAAGTATCCTGTTGCCGACGCGGGATACGGGTCCTTCAACAACTACATCTTCTGCCACATGATGGGAATGAAGAAGTACATGAAGTTCCCGATGTACCGGAAGGAAACGAAGGACGCAGCCTACCGGGACGACCCGTTCCGCGCGGTGAATTTCAGGACAGATGAAGACGGAGACCTCATATGCCCGAACGGGAGAAAGCTCAGGCTTTCCTACCGTCAGAACATCAAGGGAAACAGATACGGACGGCAGGAAGAGGTCTATGCGTGTACGGATTGCTCAAATTGCCCGTATGCACAAAAATGCAAGAAAACGGAAAAGAACAGGACGGTGCGTCTGAACCGTGAACTGACCGCGATGCACGAGGAAGTTCTCCACAACCTGGGCAGCGATCTCGGGATACGGCTGCGGATAAACCGCTCGATCCAGACGGAGGGCACCTTCGGCATCGTCAAGCAGGACCGTGGGTACCGAAGAATACGCCGGCGGGGGCTGGAGAAGGTAAAACTTGAGCTTCTGCTGGTAGCTATTGGGCATAACCTTTACAAATTCCATAATAAACACAAGCGCCTCCAGACCGCCGCCTGACTCCAGAAAAGCGGTATCCTGTGGGGGTAGGGGGCAGTGCGCCCTTTTTTGAGAGAATATGGTTATTTTTCCACATAAAAACCGGGGCTGTGAAAAGTTGAGCTTGTTGATGCTCTTTTTTCACAGCCCCGTTTTTTGAAAAATTTGAAATATACAGGAACCCCCGGACAAACCGCGCTATCATGCCGCCGCTTTGACCTCTGTCACAGGGAATTCGCGCCCTCGGACTGGTCGTACCGCAGGACGCCCGCCAGGAACGCCAGCACCAGGCCCTGGCCCCAGCCCTGGATCCAGTCCCGGCTGATGTTCCGGTAGCCCTCCCGGTCTCGCATAACGGCGGTGCCGCCGGACACGTTGAGCACCCGCCCCTCGGGGCTTATGTTGGCGAGGATGCCGGGGATGGCCTTATTGATGTACTTGATATGCAGGGGGTTCCCCTTGCAGACCATGGCGGCGGCGATCCCGGCGGAGGCGGAGACCTCCTCGTAGCTGTCCGGGTCGTCCAGGATGGTCCGCCACAGGCCGTTCTCCGTCTGCAACAGCTTCACCGCGGCCAGCTGGTCGTTGAGGGACCCCACCACGTCCAGAAACTTGGGGTACAGATACGCCTCCGGCAGCCGGACGCCCACTTGGGCCATGGTGTACGCCGCCCAGGCGTTGGCCCGGCCCCAGTAGAAGCCGGACATATGGTCGCGCGTCAAGTTGTTGTACCCGTGGTAGTAAAGCCCCGTGGCCGGGTCCTGGAGATATTTAATGTGCCAGTACCACTGGTTGAGGGCGTCGTCGATGAGGGACTCATCCTTCAGCTCCACGCCCACCCGGAGCATGAAGAACGCCGCCATGAAGAGGGTGTCCGCCCATGCCTGCTCCGGGAAATCGTTGTTGGCGGAAACCGTGTGCTGGAGAACCCCGTCCCCGAACCGGAGTGCGTGATTCCTGAGATAGTCGATCTTGCTCATCACCACGTCCAGATACTTCTTCTCCCCCGTGTGCTGGTAGAGGGACAGACAGCAGTGGCCCATGGAGCAGGTGTTCACCGTCCAGGTGGGCAGGCCCAGCTCCAGAAACTCGTCCACCCGGTCCCGCACCGCGTCCAGGTACTCCCGCTTCCCCGTGGCCTCAAAAGCCTCGCAGATGCCGTAGTAGGCCACGCCGCAGGGCCAGTCCCAGGTCATGTCCATCCGCATGGTCCGCTCCACCACCGCGTCGCAGACGTGCAGCACCCGCTCCCGGTCAAAATCAAGCTTCATTGAACGTCCTCCTCAGTCCAGACGGAAAACCGGCTCCAGCTTGGGCTGGGCCCCGGTCACCGGGTCCATCTCCAGCTCCAGGATGTCCTTCATGTACTCGTTCCACCGGTCCACCACCGGGCTCTGGGCCTGGGTGCGCTCGGCAAACTCGATGCCCTTCTCGCACTCGTAGTACCCGAAAAGCTCCTCGCCGTTGGCGAATATGGTGTAGTTGCATATCCCGGCGGACTTCAGCACCTCCACCATCTCCGGCCAAATCTCGTTGTGGCGGCGCACATACTCGGCCTTGCACCCGGTCTTTATGCGCCCCTTCCAAGCCATACGCTCCATATGATTCCCTCCTTGCTATAGTTTTACCAATTTCCCATCGGGCAGTGGATGTCCCTCTTCGCCGCCCGGATCTCCACGAAGCACCCGCACTGCATACAGGTGGCATTGTTGAGGTACCGGCACGCCCGGCAGTGTTCCAGGCGCGCCTCAAACTCCGCGTCGCCGGTCCGGACATCCTCGGGAAGCTCGGAGCGGTAGGCTTTCACGCTCTCGTAGAGCTCCTTGCCCTCCTCCAACTCCCGGAGAAGGCACCGGCGGCATCTTATGGTGTCATTCACGGCCGATCTCAAAGGCGGCCACGGAGCAGGGGGGCAGTACGGCGGTGAACCGCCCCTTCTCCGACTGAATGCCGCTCATGGCAGCGGGCTTCACCGTCTCCGGCTCGTCGAAGGTGTTGTACGCCCCGCTCTGTCCGGTGAGGAGCGTCCCGGTGACGGCGGATTTCGCGCCGATCACGTCCGACAGCACCTCCACCGGTGCGGATTCCGCGTCGGACAGGTTCACAACGGTGAGCAGGACCTTCCCGTCCGCGTTTTCGCTGGCGGAGACGTGGATGTTGGGCACCGCCCAGTCGCCGCAGGAGACAAGCTTTGTCTCGGCGTATGTCTCCAGCTCCCGCGCCCCCTGGTGGCCCCTGTACAGCTTGAACACGTGGTAGGTGGGCGTCAGGAGCATACGCGGGCCGTCGGTGAGGACCATGGACTGGAGCACGTTCACCGTCTGGGCGATGTTGGCCATCACCACGGTGTCGCAGTGGTTGTTGAAGATGTTCAGATTCAGCGCCGCCACCAGCGCGTCCCGCATGGTGTTCTGCTGGTAGAGGAAGCCCGGATTGGTCCCCGGCTCCACGTCGTACCAGGTTCCCCACTCGTCCACCACCAGGCCCAAGCGTCCCCGCCGGTCGGCTTTGCGGAGGATGCGCCCGTGCTCGGTGACCAGCTCCTTCATGCGCAGGGTCTTTTTGAGGGTGGCGTAATACTCCTCCCTGGTGAACCCCGTGGCCGGTCCCTTGTGCTCCCAGTCGTCATGGGGCACCGTGTAGTAGTGGAGGCTCACCGCGTCGATGGCGAACCCCGCGATCTCAGCCACCTTCCGGGTCCACTCGTAGTCGTCCACGTTGGCGCCGGAGGCGATCTTGTAGATCTTATGGTCCCTGTCGTAGTTGCGCAGATAGGTGGAGAACTGGCGGCAGGTGTCGGCGTATTTCTCCGCCCGCATATTGCCGCCGCAGCCCCACGCCTCGTTGCCGATGCCCCAGTATTTTACATTGAAGGGCTCCTCCCGGCCGTTGGCCCGCCGAAGGTCCGCCATGGGCGACACTCCCGGCATATTGCAGTACTCCACCCAGTCGGAGAACTCCTGGACGGTGCCGGATCCCACGTTGCCGGAGAAGTACGCTTCGCAGCCAAGCTGGCGGCACAGCTCCATGAACTCATGGGTGCCGAACCGGTTGTCCTCGGTGACGCCGCCCCAGTTGGTGTTGACAATGGTCTTCCGCTCGCTCACCGGCCCCACGCCGTCCCGCCAGTGGTAGGTGTCCGCGAAGCACCCGCCGGGCCAGCGCAGCACGGGGACGCGCAGTTCCTTCAGCGCGTTTACCACATCGCTCCGAAGGCCCTTGACGTTGGGGATGGGGCTGTCCTCCCCCACCCAAAGCCCCTCGTACACGCACCGGCCCAGGTGCTCGGAGAAGTGGCCGTAGATATTTCTGTTGACGGTCCCGGCGGACCTGTTTTCGTTGATGATGATTCGCATACAGTAAGTCCTCCTTGTTGATTTTGGGGAAAAGGTTATTCCGTGGAAGCGATCCCCGTCATCTCTCCCGGATCTCGATGCCGCAGGGCGCAAGCTCCACGGTCTCTTCGCCCCAGTCGGTGGAAACCCGGGCCGTCAGGGCCTCGCCGGAGTTGTTGATCACCACCAGCTTCCGCGCCTCCGGGAACCAGGCGCACTCCGCCTTGGGCGTGTCGGCGAGCCAGGGCTGACGGAGGGATCTGCCGGAGGCCCAGAGCATCAGGTTCAGGAGCATCCGGGTGTTCTCCGGGTTCACCCGGAAGCCGGACAGATAGACGCCGCACCCCTCGCCCACCCGGTGGGCGGTGACTGTGGGCGCCCCGTCCGCCTCCGCCAGTACCCGTGTCTCCGGGCCGGTGAGGTAGATGCGGTCGTGTGCCGGGACGCTCGCCCCCTGGGGCAGGAGGCCGGGGACGTGCTCCACGTTGAAGGTGTATTTCCCGTGGCACACCCTGGCGCCGGTGTCCAGGTCCACGCCCAGCACATTGCGCATTTTGAAGTTCCCCCAGCCGCCGGGGAGGGCCGAGGGCTCGCCCACGCCCAGGAACACGCCGCCCTTGTGGACCCAGCCGGTGAGAGCCGCCGCCAGCTCCGGGTCGGCCCAGGCGTCCCCGCCGCTCCAGGCGGTCCCGGCGCGGCCCGCGTTGATGACCACGTCCACGCCCTCCAGGGCCCCCGATTTGGCCTCGTCGAAGGTCACGAACTTCACGTCCACCGGAAGGCCGGAGAGGGCCTCGTTTATGTGGATGAGGTCGTGCATATACGTCTCATGGAAGTGCCCCGACAGCGTCCAGGGCCGGAAACCGCCCCAGGCGTGCATCACCGCCACCCGCAGGGGCAGGACCGCCGGGGAGCCGGAGTCATGGAGCACCCGGATGGCCCGGAACTCGTCCGCCACCTCCGCTATGTAATCCACAAAGTCCGGGAACCCCTCCAGAAGGTGGAGGTACCCGCCCAGGCCGATCCTGTCGATCTTCGCCCGCAGCAGCGCCCGGCGCACGTTGACCCAGTACCCCCGGGCCTCCCCCGTGGGGTCGCCGCCCTCCATGAAGGTGGGCGCGCCGCCCAGACCCACCGGGAAAAGATAGGGGTGGAGCCTCAGCTCGTGGACCTTCGCCGGGACCCCGGCGCACAACCGCGCCTCGTAGCCGGAGAAGACGCACTTGATGATGCCGTCAAACCCGAATTCCTTAAAGTGCGCCCCGTAGGGCTCCACGCCCACCCAGCTGTCGTCGTAGAACACATACGCCTTCTTGCCGTAGGAGTGGACCAGATCCACAAGCTTTTTCCCGAAGGAGGCCACGAATTTTTGGGTGAACTCCATGTAATCCCGTTTATGGGCCGTGGGCGGCATGTGGGTCACCTGGAAATTGCCGCAATTGATGAAATCCTCGGCGGTGAGGGCATAGCCGTATTCCGCCTCAAAATCCGAAAGCGCCTTCTCGCTGACGGTGAAATCGTAGCTGCCCCAGTCGGTGAACAGCGACCGGCACCGTTCGTCGGAGCCCCAGATCCAGACGAAGTTGTAGAACATACTGGTGAACCGCACCACCGTCGTGGCCGGGTGTTCCCGGCACCAGCGGTCCAGGTAGCTGTAGAGGTACTCCTGGGCCTGAGGCAGGCGCGGGTCGATGGGCATCAGGTGTTCGCTCTTCCAGGAGTTGGTCACATGGTTGTACATATTGATCTCCTCCCAGATCCGGTAGGCCAGGAAGCTGACGGTGTAAGCGTGATACGGTGTGGGATCGGAAACCGTGACGGTCCCATCCGCATAGCTCCACCCCTCCCGGGGGACGAGCTTGTTCGCCGTCCGGTCCCAGACCTGCCAGTACCCCACGGACTCCGCCCCGTCGTTCACTCGGAACTGCTCGTCGAAGAACCCGGCCATCAGGTGGATCTTCAGCGGCCCCTCCCCGGCGATCCGGGGGGCGGTGGACAAAAACGTCTGCTGAAGGCACTCCGGGTGGGCACGGCCGAACTCGTTGTGCTCCCGGATGATGCAGATGGTGGAGTAGACCCCGTACCCGGCGTCGATGATCTCGTCGGACAGCTTCGTGCCGTCGCTGTCACGCACCACGTCCGCCCCCCATCTCGCCGCCAGCTCCAGCGTCAGCTTCTCATACCCCGCCTCCCCCGGCATGGTAAATCCGCCTTTCGTGTGCTCCATATTGAACGCTCCCTTCCATCTGTCACAAAGAAAATTATATTTATTTCAAAACAAAGCTCAAAAATTACTTATAATTGTGTTATAATACATCGCGTTCCAAATCATGTTACCGGCCAGGGCATATCCGGGACGAGGCCGTAGTCCACAAGCTTCTTCGCCTCCCCCGGCGGCGTGTTGCCGTGACAGCGTTCCGGCGCGGGGCGCGTCAGCGGCGTCAGCGGCTCGCGGACGGGCCAGGGGGGCACGTCAAAGGACTCCATGAGCCCCGTTCGAGCCATCTCCGAGGCCACGAATCCCGCCGCCATGTGGGCGCCGAAATCGTTGGGGTGAGCATAGTCGCCGGGGTGGTACCATTTTTTGGCCCCCTCCATACCGGCAGAGCGCACAGCGGCCATCATCAACCCGTGGAGGTCCAGCACGGGGACATTTTCGGCCTGCCCGATCCGCTCCATGGCCCCGGCGAACTTCTCCAGAAGGTCGTTGTATTCGCTTTCGCTCTTCCAGGTGTTCCGGGCCAGGGATGTGACCAGCACCGGTTTCGCCCCGCGGCCCCGGATCTCCCGGATGAACCGCAGAAGGTTCTCCGTGTACCCCGTGTCGGCGGCCAGGTGGACCCGCTTCTGGTCGTTGTGGCCGAATTGGATGAGCACCAGGTCGCCCTCTCTCACCTGCTCCATCATCAGGCCGTAGTGGCCCCTCTCCCGGAAGGTCTCGGTGGAAAGGCCGGAGTGGGCGTGGTTGGAGACAACGTACCGCGTGCCCGTGTACAGCGGGAGCGCCTGTCCCCAGCCGCAGTAGGTGACGCCGGGGGCGTAGGGCGTCTCTGCGGGCTGGTCGGTGACGGTGGAATCGCCCATGAGGAAGATGGCAGACCCCTCAAAGCGCTCAATTTGAAGGGATCTTATCCCCGCGCCCAGGACGCAGATGTCCACGCTCACGTCCTCGGCCCGTCCCAGGTCACCCACCGCCGCGTCGCCGCCGCCCACGGCGACGATGGGCGACACGTCGCACAGGACCTCCGCCCTCCGGGTCTCCCCGGCGGCCAGAGCGCCCTTCCAGGAGAGACGGCGGCGGGAGGCGAAGACCAGCGCCTCGCCGCAGTCCTCCCGCGCCGCCAGCTCCAGCGTCACCCGGTACCGGCCCGGCCCGGTGTCCGCCTTGAACCACAGCGGCAGGGCCCGGCCTACAAGATCCTCCGCCAGCGCGTCACGCCCCGGTACGGCGTACACCGCACCGTTCTTCGTCTCCAACGCCGTCAGCTCGGCGTTTTCGTACCACCAGGCGGGGGCAAAGCCGCTGTTGACCTCCGGGACCAGGAGAGCGGGGTATTCGGCAAGCTCCGCGTCCAGCACGAAGCCGAAGGAGCCGGGGGCGTATCTTTTCAGCTCATTTCCGCCGAAATCAGCGGAAAAAGGAACATTTACCATGATCTTTTCCTCAGAATATCACAAGCCGGCCGCCCGGGACCTCCACGATCTTCCCGTCGACCTGGAGCCACACGCTTCGGGCGTTGGGGTTGTAGACCTTATCCCCGGCCACGGTGAACTGAAGGCGCCTGGCGTCCTCCAGGTAGTCCACGATCTCGATGTTGGTGGCGTACCAGATGTCCTCCCGGCCCCCGACGAGGGCGCAGAACTTCTCCATCACGTCCCAGTTGCCGTAGGTAGTGAACTCGTAGCTGTGGCCCCAGACGTACATCATGTAGAGGTACTGGGTCTTATAGAGGTCCGCGAACTGCTGTCCCAGCTCCAGGAGCTTTCCGTTGTGGTGGCAGGTGCCGCGCCAGGCCATGAAGTCCTCCGGCATCCCGAAGCCGCCGGTGGTCTGCACCGCGCGGGCGTACTTGATGCCGAGGGAGGGCAGGAGGGCCATGATCTCTTTGGAGTAGGAGCCGTTGGGGTATGCAAGGCCCCGCACCGGGGCGCCGACGATGTCCTCCAGCTCCATCCGGTCCCGCATCACCTGGCGGACCACCTGCTCCATGGGGCACCGCTCGATGGTGGGGTGGGTGTAGGTGTGGCAGGCGATCTCGTGGCCCGCGTAGAGGGTCCTGTACTCGGAGGTTGGGATCCGCCGCTCGTCGGAGTCGATGCCGGAGTTCAGGTTGAAGGTCCCTTTTATGCCGTGGGCGTTGAAGATGTCCACCAGCCTCCGGTCCTCCTCCCGCCCGTCGTCGTAGCTCATGGTCAGGACCTTGTGGCGTCCTCCCGGGAAGCAGGTGTATATGGTGTGCATTACGGGGTCAAACATGGTCATTACCTCCAATTCTGTTCAAAAAACAGCGGTTTATATCCGATTTCAGCCGCCGAAGGCGGTCTTCAGGAGACTGAGGCGCACATCGTTGCTGGCCTTCAGGAGATTTACAAAAATCGTGCAGATGTGCCTCGCCCCGGCCTCCGTCAGGTGTACGCCGTCGGGGGTAAAAAACTCCGCCGTCCGCCGTGCGCCCAGCTTCTCCAGGCTCAGACGGCTGGCCCTGCGCATATCCAGCACCGGCACGTCCAGCCGCTCCGCCGTCTCGCGCATGGCGGTAGAGTACTTGTTGAGCCGCGCCAGCGTCTCCTGGCGGCCCAGATCCGTGATGGGCGTCACCAGCACGGGGGTGGCTCCGCGGGCGCGGGCGGCGGCGATGAAGGTCTCCAGATTATCGGAATATGCCTCCAGCGTGGTGAACCGCTCCTGCCGCGTCTCGTCGCAGTCGTTGTGGCCGAACTGGATGATGAGGAAGTCGCCCAGGCCCATGTGCTTCTCGATGTCCGCAAGCCTGCCCTCCTCCAGGAACACCTTTGTGCTCCTGCCGCCCATGGCGCAGTTGTCCAGGACGATCTCCGGGAGGGTGTAGAGCCGCTCCGCGCCGAAGGGGCAGTCGGCCCGGTGGGATACGGTTGTGAGTTTTCCTCCGGCGGCGGACCGGTACAGGGCCTGGCCCCATCCGGCGAGGCCCGTATCGTTCGGCTCATAGCTTTGCATGGTGGAGTCCCCCGCCAGATAGACGGTGGGCCGGGCCCGCATACCCTTGAGCACGTCTTTGAACTCCATGTCGGAGGCGTAGTAGAAGGAGGGGTAGACCGGCTGGTTGTAGCAGTTGTTCTGCCAGGCCACGCCGCACCGGTACTGGGGGTCCTGCATCAGGGTGAAGAGCTTGTGGGGGGCGTCGTCGGTGTTGGTGTAGATGCGGATGGCGGTGTTGTCCTTATGCCGCAGCAGGATCTCCTCCCGCCAGTCGCCGAAGATGTCGGCAACGAGACAGGGGGTGGCCTTGGTGTAGTGGTTGGTGCCGGTGCCCTCCGGCTCCAGCATCACGCCCCGGCGGGGGTCCACCACGCGGCCGATGGCCTCGCCGCTGGCGCCCTGATTCATGTAGTCCGGGCCGTCGGTGAGCTGGGTGGTCATGTCCCCGGCCCAGAAGATGCGCATATTGGTGGAGGGGGCGGGGATATTGAGCTTGTTGCCCTTGCAGTCGAACACGTCCCTGACCCAGACCTGGAGGCCCCGGACGCCGTCGGCGATGTCGCCGATCATGCACCGGCCCAGGTCCCCCTCGTAGTACTCGCCGAAGTAGACCTTGCCCGTCTCCGCGTCCCGCAATGCGTAGCCGTAGGGGGCGTTCTTGCCCTCCTCGTAGACGTTGAAGATCTCCTTGCCCGGCCTGTCCGGGTCGATGTCCGCCACGTGCATGGCGTCGCCGTGGCCCAGCTTGGCCTCCCGCCCGTCGGGGAGCTTGCCACGGGCGGAGTAGAGGAGGGCGCCGTCGTGGTCCACCACCGCCGCGCCGTAGATGAGCTCCATGCACCCGTCGCCGTCGATGTCGGCGGTGGAGACGGAGTGGTTGCCCTGCCCGGCAAGGCCCCCCATGGTGGGGTGGCTCCCGGTGCGGCGGGTGGTGGTGTGGTCGAAGGGGTTGCCCATGGGCATGAAGCCGGAGTCCGCCTGCCACACCTTGTGGAATTTATTCTCAAAAAAGTCGTAGGCCGCCACGAAGGCACGGGTGTAGTAGCCCCGGCACATGAGCAGATACGGCCTCTCCCCGTCCAGGTACCCCACGCCCGCCAGGAACCGGTCCACCCGGTTGCAGGGCTCGATGCGCGTCCAGGCGTAGTCGCCCCACATAAGGCCGTCGTCGCCTCTCGCGGGCTCGTAGTGGATGGTGTCCAGCTCGTGGCCGGTGCCGTCGAACATGGTGAGGTATTCGGGGCCCTCGTAGATGAAGCCCTCGAACTCGCTGAGCTTGTTGTGGGGGTCCCGGGCGGGGGCCCACTCGTCAATGAAGTAGTCCGCCAGGGCCTCCGCCTCGGCCCGGCGAAGGGGGTAGGGGTAGCGCACGGGGATGCCCAGGCACTCCTCGACGGTCTTGGGCCAGTGGCCCGCCAGCACCTCCGGGTGGTTGTGCCAGTTTTCGAACATATCCGCCACATGGCGGCGGTAGTCCTCGGCGGAGCAGACGTAGTTGTCCTCGTGGGACCAGCCCGCGTCGATGTCCTCTTGAGGCATGGTGACGTAGTCCTGGCCCCGGACGCTGCCGTCGGGGGCGTAGCGGGTCATGAGGGTGCCGGGGGCGGTCTTGACGGCCATCTCGGCCCGGCCGTCGCCGTTGAAGTCGTAGACCATGAACTGGGTGTAGTGGTTCCCGGCCCGGATGTTGGGGCCCATGTCCAGCCGCCACAGCTTCGTGCCGTCCAGGCGGAAGCAGTCCAGGATGCAGTGGCCGGTGTAGCCCCGGTGGCTCACGTCGTGGGCGTTGGAGGGGCTCCACTTGAGGACAAATTCGTACTCCCCGTCCCCGTCCATGTCGCCCACGCTCATGTCGGAGCAGTGGTAGGTGAACGCCTGCCCCGCCGGGGTGACGCCGCCCTCGGGGATAGAGAGAGGGATGTCGATGTAGTTCTGTTTCCAGGGCTTCACCGCCTTACAGGGCTTGTCCTCCGCCCCGGCGTAGACGGCGGCCACGGCGTATTCGTCCTCCGGGGCGCCGGCGTCGTCCTGGTAGCTTGTGCGGTCGGTGACCAGGGCGATTTTTTCCCCGTTTTTGTAGACGGCGAAATCCGCGCCGGTGAGTCCGGTGTCGGAGGCACCGCTGACCTCGCTTTTCAGGAGACGCCAGGACAGGAACACGCCGCCGCCCACGGCCACGGCGATGAGGCCCCGGCCCAGCTCCTCCAATTGCGGGCGGGCAAGACGTCCCACGGCGGAGCGGACGGTCCCGCTCTCCGCGAGAACGTTCCCATCGATGTCCCTGGCCTCCACCTTCAGGTAGTAGGGGATGTCCGTGGAGCGTCGAAAGACGAAGCCGGTCTCCCGAACCGGGGACAGGGGCTTCATAATGTGGGCCGGGGTGTCCCGGTCGGACCAGGAGACGGTGTAGCTGTTGGCACCTTCCACCTTTTCCCAGGTGAGGGTGACGCCGTTGGGGGTGAGATCGGAGAGGGAGAGATTCATAGACTGCATATCAAACACCTTATTTCAAACCGTAAGGTACCTTTTTTCCGTAGAGATTGGCCCGGGACCCGGCCACGGTGAGGGTGAGGCTGTTGCGCTCCTCCGTGAGAAGGCCCGTCAGGTCGAAGGTGTGGGGGCCCCAGAAGGAGACGCCCGCGAAAGTGCCGTTGACGGACAGGGCGGCGGCCTCCTCGGCCTCCACCGTCAGGGCGCCGTCCCCGGCGGGCAGCTCCGCCTCGTAGACCTTCACCGCACGGGTGGGGTCGTGGGATACCAGGGTGAACTCCGGGGCCTCTATGGGCGCGGGGGCCGGTTTCTCCGGCAGGGCGGCGAAATCGGCATCACCGCATTTAAAGAGCAGGAGGCTTCCCCGGCGGGGGAGGGTCAGGGCGCCGTTGAACCGATACGCCTTGCCGGTCCAGAGGTCATACTGGCCGATTTTCCCGGCAAAGGGGAGGCGGACTTCCGTCTCGATGTCCGTCTCCCCGGCGTTGACCAGGAAAACGCACTCGGTTCCGCACTTCTCGAAGCGGATGGCGCGGAGGCTCGGCTGGGGGGTGGCCGGAACGATGTCCCGCTCTTGGGCGAGAATGTCCCGGGACACCTCCGGAAAACGGTTTTCCGGGTCCACAACGGCGGTGAAGTGATATTCGCCGCAGGTAAGCTCCCCGTTCTCCGTATGGCACCGGTCCCAGAAGCTTTGGGGGATGTACATGAAGCCGATCTGATTTTCAAAGAGCGGGGCCACGGTCTCCGGCATCAGCTCCCGGTTGCGGCAGAGGACCGCAACGGGGGCGCGGAGGGCGGTGTCGGTCATGAGGCAGGAGATCCGGCGGATGTAGCCGGTCCAGCGGTCGTAGAAAGGCCACCAGACGGAGTTGGGGCCCACGTCGGGGGGACGCTCGTCCTTCCGGGCGCCCACGATGGAGTAGTAGAAGGCGTGGGGGATGAAGAGATTGACGCCCCGCACGGCCAGATAGTCCAGGAACCACTTCACGTCCGCGCCGGTCATGGACCAGGGGTTCTCCTCCCCGCCGCAGACGCCCAGCACCTCGTTGGAGTTGCGGCGTCGGCCCAGCAGGCGGGCGGCGTCGGCGGAGCACTTGCCCTGGACGCTGTCCCGGCCCACAAGATCGCCCTTTTCCGGGGACACCTGGCGGTACACCAGGTCCTGGCCGGGGACGCCGAAGTGGCGCTCCCGCTCGATGTCGTCGGAGGAGTCCGGGTGGCCCATGAGGGCGATACCGTGCTCAGAGCACCAGCGGGACAGGGCGGCGTAGTAGACGTCGTTCTCCCGCTCCACGATGAGCTTTGTGTAGAGGCGGGTACCGTCGTTCCTCCGATCCTCAAAGAGGGCGAAGAGGTCGGCAGGGTCGCCGCCCGCGTTTTTGTAGATTTCCGAAAATCCCCTGGTCCAGGGCTTCATGCCGGTGACGCACCGGCCCGTGATGCTGGGCTCGTCGGTGAAGAAGCCGATGACGGTGCCGCCGAAGTACTCGCTGAAATGGCGGTAGTAGGCCTCGTGGGTCAGCTCGATGAACCGGGCCACGGCCTCGGGGTTCAGGATGTCGGCGCTGAGGGGGGCGTCCGGCTCGAAGTCGTCCTCCCCGTAGTGGACGCCCCGGATGGTGCCGTGGGTGAAGCGGGCAACGAGAGTTTTGCCGCCGCGCTGGGCGAGAATTTCATCGCCCTCGGCGGGAGTATCCGTGACGGTGATGCCGAGGCTGGCAAGCTCGGGGTGGCCGCGCACCACCTGGCCGCAGGCGGAACCGGAGGGGTACATACCCTCGTCGTAGAACACCACCCGCATATCAAGCTCCCGGCAGGTCTCAAGGGCTGTGCGTATGTAGGCAAAAAACTCCTCCGAGAGATACCCGACGCGCCTCGGCAGGCCCATGCGGGGGTGGAGGACCACGCCGGAGACGCCGTGGGCGTGAAAATCCCGGAGCTGGCGGCGGATCTCCCGGTGGGTCAGGTCGCCGTTGAGGAACCAGAAGGGGATGGGGGTGAACTCGGGGGACGGGTCCCTGAGCGTTTCCAAAAGCTGCATAATGAATCGGTCCTTTTCGCTTTGTCAGAATTTTAAAGAAGTAAAAGAAAATTGATAAATATAGTCGATAATACTATAAACCAGTTTTCCGATTTGTCAATTGTCAATGTGGGGCGGGAGGGGGCCGCGAATGTATTTTTTTCCGTTCTTGCCGTTTTTGTCCCCGTTCTTATAGCGGGAGGCGGTGCGGAAGAAGGAGACGGTGAAGATGATACACAGCACGAACCACAGGGCCACCACAGTCAGGGAGAAGAAGGCGATGCCGGGGATGAACTGGAGGGCCACGTCGCAGGCGAAGACGGCCACATACGCGATGGTGGTCAGGAAGCGCCAGCGCTCCAATGCCGCGTGGCGCAGGGGGCGCTTTTCCACCTCCTCCAGGTCCGCGACGCCCTTTACCAGGAGCTTCAAAAGCCACACGGTGCCGCCCACCTCCACAGCGCTGACAATGAGGCCCAGAAGACCCGTGGGGGCCAGCAGGTGGGCTAGGGTGACGTAGACGCCCATGACCGGGGCCAGCCACAGGGCGTTTGAAAAGGAGTAGGACTTGTCCCGGAGCTTCCAGGCGTTGTAAGCGATGAGGGCGTGGCCCAGGATGTCGGGCAGGAGGTCGATGTTGAGATCCCCCACCTGGACGGTGAAGTAGAAGAAGACGAAGATGAGGCCGGCGGCGATACAGTACATGGGGATTCCTCCGTTTTCGTTTTTTCTGAGGCCGTGAGAGGACGCGCGCAGCCGTGTCCTCTCACGGGCCCGGAAAAAGGTGTGCGCCGCGCCTCAAGGCGCGGCGCACACAGGTACTGCTATGTACGAAGAAGGGATTTCAAATCAGCCCTGGTTGGCGTGATAGAGGTCGTTGATCTCCTGCTTGATGGCGGCTCCGCCCAGGGACTCCCACTCGGCAACAGCGGCCTGGAACTGCTCCCAGGTGTCGACACCGGCGCAGTAACGGACCTTGGCGTCGGAGATCTTGGTGGAGATGTTGGAGTTCTCGCTGACATAGGTGGGGGACTGGACCTCATAGGCCATGGCGATGTCGATGATGGCCTTATCGCGAGCGGCGGCCTGAGCCTCGGCGCAAGCCTCGCCGGGGGCGTCGGGCTTGCCCTGGACCTCGTCCTCGAGGGTGTAGGGCAGGAACGCCTGAGCCTGGTTGATGCCCTGGCTGGGCAGGTTGGCCACGTCGGAGATGTCGGAGACGGCATAGCCCTCCTCGTCAATGTGGTAGCTGACGCCCTCGATGCCGTAGTTGGCCAGAGCGCGCATCTCCTTGTCGTTCATCTTGTCCAGGAACTGGAGGCAGGCGCGGACGTCGTCCTCAGTCTTGGCGGCGGCCTTGGTGATCAGGAAGCCGCCGTTGTACACGTTGGTGCAGGCGGTATGGCCGTTGATGGC
The DNA here is from genome assembly GCA_947624585.1 of uncultured Oscillospiraceae bacterium. GTDB lineage: Bacteria > Bacillota > Clostridia > Oscillospirales > Oscillospiraceae > RUG626. The sequence goes on from CANQKZ010000028.1 coordinate 15,143, forward strand.
GCCCACCATCACGGACCAGGCGTTGTTGGGATGGTCAGGATCGGGAGACGGGGTGTCGGTGACAGAGGGAACGTTGGCGTCGCCGATGTAGTAACGCCACTGACGGCGTCCGCCGCCGTCCAGGGTGTCGACGAAAGCGCCGGTCTGACCCTTCTGAGTGGCCTCGCCCCAGCCGTCGGTACCCACGGACGGCCAGTCGGGACGGATGATGTCTTCCTCGGTGAGCTTGCGGATCCAGTCGCAGGCTTCCTTGAACTCGGCGGTCTCATGGACAGGAACAAGGTTGCCGTCCTGCTCGACCCAGCCGACGCCGCAGCCGAACCAGGTGAAGATGACGTCCATCCAGCCCAGGTACGAACCGTTGACCTCCAGGCCGTAGGTGTCCTTCTGGCCGTTGCCGTCCGGGTCGTCCTCACGGAATGCCTTCAGCATATTGTAAACGTCGTCCACGGTCTCGGGAACGCCGATGCCCAGTTTGTCAGCCCAGTCGCCGCGATAGCTGAGGCCGTAACGGCCAAGGTCGCGCATCTTGGGGATAGCCACCCAGGCGCCGTTGACGGTGAACACATCGCGCAGGTCCTGAGAGCAGGTGGCGAGGTTGGGATAGTCGCCGGAGTCAATGAAGGGGGCGATGTCCCAGAAAGCGCCGTTCTGGGCCGCGTTGATGATGGTGGTGGAGATGGCGCCGGTGAAGGACAGGATCATGGGCATATTGTCCGGGTCAAGAAGGGTCATGTTCATGACGTCGCCGTAACCCTCGGAGTTCTGGAACTGCCAGACGGGGGACACGCCGATGTGGTCCTCGATGGCCTTCTGGACAGCGCCGTCGGTGTCGCGGGTCTCGGTCATCTCGCCGCCGTAGAAGCCGGGGAGCATGACGGAGACCTGGGGCATACCGTCGTCCTTGGTCATGGTGTAGTTGGCGGAGGGAGCGGAAGTGCCGGTGTCGCCGGAATCGCCGCTGCCGGAGTCATTGCCGCCGGAGGTGCTGGGGGTGGTGGTATTGCCGCCGGAGGTGGTGCCTCCGTTGCTGCCGCTGCCGGAATTGGTGTCACCGCCGCCGCCGCAGGCGGCCAGAGCAAACACCATGACAAGGGCAAGAGCCAATGCTATGATTTTCTTCATTTTCATACAGTATCCTCCTATTACAATTTGTATGATTTCTCACAAACAGCGTGAAAGCTGTATGCTGCGGGTTATCAGCCCTTCACGGAGCCGACCATGACGCCGGCGGTGAAGTACTTCTGGATGAAGGGGTACACCACCAGGATGGGGACGGTGGCGACAACCGTGGTGGCGTTGCGGACCGCCTTCGTCGGGGGAGAGCCCCAAGCGCCCCAGTCGATGTCCTGATCGGGCAGGTTGGAAGACTGCATAATGACGCGGCGCAGGACGATCTGGACGACCTCCTTGGCCTGGTCGTTGATGTACATCATGGCACCGAAGTAGCCGTTCCAGTGGCCCACGGCGTAGAAGAGGGACACGGCGGCCAGGACCGGGCCGGAGAGCGGGAGCATGATCTTGATGAACGTGTAGAGGTCGTTGGCGCCGTCGATGATGGCCGCCTCCTCCAGCTCATCCGGGATGCCGGAGAAATAGTTCTTGATGATGATCATGTTGAACGCGCTCATGGCGCCGGGGAGCCACAGGGCCCAGAAGGTGTTGCGCAGGTGCAGAAGCTGGGTGATCAGCAGGTAGCTGGGGACCATGCCGCCGCCGAAGAGCATGATGACGATGACCATGTTCATGAAGAAGTTGCGGCCCTTGAGGTATTTACGGCTCAGAGGGTAGGCCATGGTGCAACTGACGAACATATTGATGGCGGTGCCCACCACGGTGACGATCAGGGAGTTTTTCAGTCCCCGGAACACCGAGCCGTCCTTCATGATGTAGGAGTAGGCGTTGGTGGAGAAGGTGCGGGGGATGATGAAGAAGGAGCGCTCCAGGATCTCCTTTTCCGTCGCGAAGGAGGAGGCCAGCACGTACAGGAACGGGAGCACGCAGATGAGAGCGCAGATGCCCGTGATGATGTAGAGGATGACCTGGACCACGTTGTCTCCCACGGAGCGGTGGTTGAAGCCGTTGACGACTTTTTCTTTTTTAGCCATATTTTCCGCCTCCCATCAATAGAGTCCGGACTCGCCAAGGAGCTTCGCGCACTTGTTGGCGCCAAGGACCATGACAAGGCTTACCACGGATTTGAAGAGGCCGGCGGTGGTTGCCATGGAGTACTGACCGTTGGAGACACCCTTCAAGTACACGTAGGTGTCGAACACCTCGGCCACGCTGGCGTTCATGGCGTTCCGGAGAAGGAAGATCTGCTCGTAGCCGGTGTTCAGGAGAGCGCCCACCTTCATGATGAGCATGATGACCACGGTGCCCTTGATGCCGGGCAGGGTCACGTGCCACATCAGGTTCCAGCGGCCCGCGCCGTCGATCTTGGCGGCCTCATAGAGCTGCGGGTCCACGGAGGCCAGGGCGGACAGGTAGATGATGGTGCCGTAGCCTGTCTCTTTCCACAGGTTCTGGCCCAGGATCAGGGGAACGAAATACTTCGGGGAGCCCATGACGTTGGGGGCCTTGCCGGCGCCCACGACGCTTTCGATCATCTTGATGATGAAGCCGTCCTGCGAGTTGAAGAGCTGGACGGTGAGAGCGTACACAATGACCAGGGACACGAAGTGGGGGATGTACACAAAGGTCTGGGATACGCGCTTGAACCACATGAGGCGCAGCTCATTGAGGATGAGCGCGAAGATGATCGGGGCAGGGAACGCGATCAGGAGGTTGGCGAAGGAGATGGCCAGGGTGTTGCGCAGGAGCATCATGAAGTCGGTGCCCATGAACAGGTTCTGGAAGTTTTTGAAGCCCACCTTCTCGCTGGCGAGGAGGGCGTTGATCAGTCCGCCGCCGCCGGAATAGGGGTTGAAGTTCTCGAAGGCCATCACAAGGCCGCCCATCGGCAGATAGCAGAAGATCAGCATCCAGACGACGCCGGGGATAAGCATGATGTACAGCCAGTAGTGCTGGCTGAGAGCCTTGCCCCAGGTGTTGCCGGATTTTTTCTTCTTCACGGCGGGCTTCTCAAGGGTGGCTGCTGCTGAGTTGCTCATTGTATTCCTCCCTTTACTTGTTTTCCCCCGAACGGACGGTCCGCCCGGGCCGGAACGCCTCGCCGACCGCCCCTCCCCTCTCCCTGCGACGGGAAGAGACGATCAAGCGGAGCCCGCTCCGCTTGCACAGGAGGGCCGCGGCCCTCCTGTTATGTTGTTTTATATTCTAACGCGCCAGTGCGGTTTCTTCTCTCCATTTTAGGGAATTTATTGTGCAGATTCGACTTTTTATAATGGAAAATTCAGGGGAGGTTTTGTCATTTTCCTGAAACGGTCCGGCAAAATCACGACGGAACGGGGTGAGAAAAGGCGGTTTTATTACAAATCCGCCAAGAGGTTTGTGCAAAGTGTATATAAAATGTTAAAAAATTTGTGTGAAATGACAAATTAGAGTCGTTTTTGCAAAACCCTATGGAATTGAGAAATGAAGAGTGGTACAATATAGGGGCATTCGAGATGAAAGGAGGGCTCCGCGTGCCGAGACAGGCCAGGGAGATCATAGAGTGCCGGGACTATCTTCTGCCGCCGGAGTTTCCGGTAATGGTGCTCACCGGGGAGGAGTGGCGGATCTCCGACGAGCGCAGCCCGGTGCTCCACTTCCACAGCCACATGGAGATCGGCATCTGCCACTCCGACAGCGGCGTTCTGGGGTTCCGGGACGGGGACAGGCCCTTCAAGGCGGGGGACGTGACCATCATCGCCGGGGGGACGCCCCATACCACCTGCTCCGCGCCGGGGACGGCCTCCAAGTGGAGCTACATCATGGTGGACCCCATCCAGCTCATCGACCCCACCACGTCGGTGATCGAACCGCCGGTGGCGGAGCTGTACAGCCGGGTCCTGTACAACTTCCGGGCCATCGTGTCCAGGGACAGGGACCCGCTTCTGGAGCAGCTTGCCAACGAGGCGGTGCGGGAGATGGTGGAAAAGCGTTCCAACTACCGCAGGGCCGTCCGGGCGCTGCTGGACGTGATCCTCAACAAGCTGTGCCGCCAGGCGGAGGACCGGGCGCCGGAGAAGAGCGAGAAGCCCTTCCACATCTCCCCCGCCCTGCGGTACGTGGATCAACACTACATGGAGGACCTGCGGATGGACGACCTGGCGGAGGCGTGCAAGATGAGCACCTCCTACTTCCGGCGGGTGTTCACCGAGACCATGGGTCTGGGGCCGCTGGAGTATCTCAACAGGACCAGGATCACCAGGGCCTGCACCCTTTTGCAGACTACGGACTCCTCCATCCTGGAGATCTGCGAGGCGGTGGGGTTCCGGTCCCTGTCCAGCTTCAACAGGCACTTCTCCTCTGTCATGGGCCAGCCGCCCACCGTCTGGCGGAGCAAGATCCACGCGGATATGCCCGTGGCGCTCCGGCGATACACCGGTTGGATCACGCCGCCCAAGCCGGGAAAGTCCTGACCGGGGCGGACATACATTCGATTACATCTTAATAGTTAATAGGCAACTTTTCCGTGCGTGAACTAAGGAGACGAGAGAAATGGCATTATTTGGAAATTTCAACGGGATGGGGCCGGAGGGGGCGCCCACGCCTCCGCCCAGGACGGCGCTGGGGCGGTTCTGGCAGGTGTATTCCCGGCACACCTTCGGGCTGATGGCCTCGGGGTTTCTGGCGGGGCTGGCGGGGCTTGTGTACGCGGCGGCGCTGTTTTTCGGCATCACCAGCCACGGGCTCATCTTCGTGCTGGTGGGATGTCCCATCGGCGGGGCGCTGGCCATGCCGGAGATCGTGGGGGTAGCGGACACGGTGTTCCGCTCCGTCCGGGGCGAGGCCGGGTTCTGGGGGATGAAGTACAGGGCGGCCTGGCGGCGGAATCTGGGGCAGTCGGCGGTTTTCGGGCTTCTGGCGGGGCTCCTCTTCGGGTTTCAGTACTTCATGATGCTCCACGCCCAGCACACGGACATCTTCATCTACATTCTGATGCTCATCGGACTTTTCATCTCCGTGGCGGTGGCCACCTGGACGGTGGCGCAAATCGCGCTCATCAGCCTGCCCATGGGGCGGATGCTCTTAAACGGGCTTCTGCTGTCGGCGCGGCATCCGCTGAAGACCGTGGGGGCGGTGCTGATCACCGTGATCTACTGGCTCTTTATGGAGGTGACCTACCCCTTCTCCCTGCTCTTCGTCATCCTCTTCAACTTCTGGTTCCCCATGCTGGTGACCATGATGATGATCTGGGGGCCGCTGGACGAGACCTTTGACATCACGGAGAAGATCGACGAGATGAACGCTAAAAAGCGGGCGGAGGAGAAGGCCGCCAGGGGGGAATGAGCCATGGCGAGCGAATATCTCAAGTGGAAATACAGGGACGTGAAGCCCGACGAGCCCGTCGTCTACACCAAAAAGCAGAAGAGGCAGAACTGGTGGGACTACAACTTCAAATGGGTGATTTTGGGCATCGTGGCGGCCATCGCGCTGGGGTTTCTGGTCTACGATATGTTTTTCAGGCCCCGGGCGGACTACGAGGTGGCGGTGGTCTCCGCCTCCGTGCCGCCGGAGGAGACTCAGGACGCGCTGAAGGCGCGGATCGCGGAGTACGGGGAGGATCTGAACGGGGACGGTAAGGTGCTGGTGGATCTCATCGTATATGAGATGAACTTTGACGCCGCCGCCTACGTGGACCCCCAGATGGCGGAGGCCGCCACCACCCGGCTGACGGTGGATCTGAGCTCCGGGGACGTGTATCTGGTGCTCCTCCAGGACCCGGAGGGGTTCCAGAGGCGGTTTGGGATGCTCTCCTACCTGGACGGGCACGTGACGGACAGGGACGCCGAGGGGTATGAGGCGGAGAACTGGCGGGACATGGTGTACCGCTGGGAGGACTGCCCGGAGCTTCGGGGGATGGACCTGGGGACGTACACCCGGTTTCTGGATCTCAACGAGACGCGGATCGACGGGCAGACCGCCATGGAGGGGTATTTTGTGGCCCGCCGGGGCGTGTTCAGCGAGAAGGACGCGGAGCGGTTTGGGGGCGCCGAGCGGCTCTGGCAGGCGCTGACGAAGGGCGCCGTCCGGTCGGAGGAGTGAGACATGGGCTTCACGCTTTGCGGGAGGACAGAGATCGGGCCGTACACGGGCGGGGATCTGCCGGAGGCGGTGGAAAACGCCGCCCGGATACTCCGGCGGGACCTGAGGAAGCGGTTTTCGGCGGAGGAGGGGGAGATCGGGGAGATCTCCCTTATCCGCGCGGACGCGGGGAGGCCGGAGAGCTTCAAAATCGCGGTGACGGGCAAAAAAATGGCCGTCCTGGCCGGGGACGGGCTGGGGTTTGTGTACGGGCTTCTGTACATATCCGAAAAATTCCTGGGCATCCCGCCCTTCTGGTTCTGGATGGACCGGGAGATCGGCAAGATGCCGCCGGTGGAGGCGCCGGAGGGAGAATACGTGGGCGAGGCCCCGGCGGTGCGGTTCCGGGGGTGGTTTATCAACGACGAGGTGCTTTTGAAGAAGTGGTCCATCGGCGGCGACCCGGCGGAGCCCTGGCGGATGGCCTTCGAGGCGCTGCTGCGGTGCGGCGGGAATATGGTGATCCCCGGGACGGATGAGGATTCGCACCTGTATCGGCGTCTGGCGGCCTCCTACGGGCTGTGGATCACGCACCACCACGCGGAGGCGCTGGGGGCGGAATTCTTTCTGCGGGAGTACCCGGAGCTGGAGCCCAACTACGACCAGTACCCGGAGCTCTTTCAGAAGCAGTGGGAGGAGGCGGTCCTGGCCCAGCGGGATCTGCGGGTGGTCTGGTGCCTGGGGTTCCGGGGGCAGGGGGACGCGCCCTTCTGGGCCTCCGACACCACGGGGAGGTACGATACCGACGAAAAGCGCGGGGCCATGATCTCCAAAATGATCCGGCTCCAGAGGTCCATTGTGGAAAAGTATGTGAAGGATCCCGTGTTCTGCACCAACCTCTACGGCGAGGTGATGGAGCTGTACGCGAAGGGGTGCGTGGACCTGGACCCGGACATCATCAGGATACGGGCGGACAACGGCTTCGGGAGGATGGTCACCCGGCGGCGGGGGAACCATGACCCCAGGGTGTCCTCCCTGCCGGAGAGGCGGGAGGAGCACGGGGGGATCTACTACCACGTGTCCTTTTATGATTTACAGGCGGCCAACCACATGACCATGCTGCCCAATTCCGTGGATTTTGTGAACGCTGAGCTGGATACCGTGTTTGAGCGGGGGCTTTCCGAATACTGGATCGTCAATTGCTCCAACATACGGCCACACGTCTATTTTCTGGACGCGGTGCGGAAGAAGTGGTTCGGGCGGGAGATCGGCGATGAGAGCCACAGCCGGGAGTTTGCGGAGACGTATTTCGGCGGTTCGGAGGAGACGGCGGCCTGTTACCGGGCGTACGGCGCGGCGCAGCTTCGCTTCGGGCCGGAGGCGGATCAGCACGCGGGGGAGCAGTTCTACTGCGAGACGCCGAGGGTGATCGCGCATCAGTTTTTCCGGGACCGGGAGGCGCCCGCGCCGGGGCTCCGGTGGCTGACGGGGGCGGAGACGCCGGCGGGGCAGGCGGCGGAATTTGGGACCATGTGCCGGGTGGCTCTGCCGGGGCTTGCGGCGCTGGAGGAGAGGTGCCGGGGGTGCAAATCGGAGACGCTTTGGCTCCAGGCGCGGCTCCAGCTCCACGGCGCCCGGGGCGGCTCGCTCTTCGGCGAGGGAATGGAGAGGTACGCCCGGGGCGACTGTCTCGGGGCCTTCATGGCGATGGGGGACGCGGCGGAGGAATTCCGGCGGGCGGCGGAGGAGCTGCGGGCGTCGGAAAAAGGCGTCTGGATGGGGTTTTATGAGAACGACTGCTTTGCCGATTATAAGCACACCGCTTACATGATCGAAAAGCTCATGGGGGCCGTGCGGGAGCTGGGGGACTCGCCCAGCCACGACGCCTGGTACAGATTGGCCTTCATGGGGCCGAGGGACCGGCGGATCCGGGTGCTTTTGGTGGAGGACAACCACCCCACGGACCGGGAGCTCTATTTGAAATTTGCGGAAAACAGACAGGAGGGAAAGGAAAATGTCTAAGCTCAGCTACGCGGCCACAGCCAACACCATCGACCTGTGGTGGGAGAAGACCGCGCCGGGGCCCTACTCCGTCACCTTCGGCGGGGAGACGCGGGCCACGGACAAGACGCACATCCGATTTGAGAATCTGACGCCCAACACCAGGTTCAAGGTGTCCGTCAGCGCCGGGAGCAGGCCCCTGGGGGCGGTCACTGCCCGGACCGGGAAGGTGCGGGCGCGAATCAACGTCCGGGACTTCGGCGCCGCCGGGGACGGAGAGGTCATGGACACCGCCGCCCTCCAGCGGGCCATCGACGTGTGCAAGCCGGGGCAGGAGGTGTACGTACCCGCCGGGATCTACAGGACCGGGGCGCTGAGGCTCCACTCGGACATGGCGTTCTTCGTGGACGAGGGGGCCGTCATCCAGGGGACGGCGGACCCGAAGGACTACCTGCCGCGCATCCGCAGCCGGTTCGAGGGCATCGAGCAGGAGTGCTATTCCAGCCTCCTCAACCTGGGCGAGCTGGACCACCGGACGGGGCCCAACGCCAGGAACGTGCTCATCTACGGTCACGGGACCATCGCGTCGGGGGGGCAGGATCTGTGCCTCAACTGCATCGAGTCGGAGCGGGAGAGGCTCCGGGACTTTCTGGCCGCCAATCAGGAGCTGGTGGCCTCCTGCGAGAACGACCACACCATCCCGGGGAGGGTGCGGCCCAGGCTCATCAATCTCTCCAACTGCGAGAATGTGCGCATCTCGGGCCTGACGCTGAAGAACGGGGCCAGCTGGAACGTACACTTCATCTACAGCCGGGGCATCGTCACCGACCACTGTACCTTCCTCTCCGAGGGGGTCTGGAACGGGGACGGATGGGACCCGGACTCCAGCGAGGACTGCACCCTCTTCGCCTGCCGGTTCTTCACCGGCGACGACATGGTGGCCGTCAAATCCGGCAAGAACCCGGAGGGGAACCTGATCGGCAGAGCCACGCGGCGCGTGCGGATTTTTGACTGTGAGAGCTCCTTCGGCCACGGCATCGTCATCGGCAGCGAGATGAGCGGCGGTGTGGAGGACGTGTGGGTGTGGGACTGCGATCTTGGCTCCGCCATGCAGGGGATAGAGATCAAGGCCACGCCCAAGCGGGGCGGATACGTCCGGGGCCTGAGGCTCACGGACTGCACCGTGGCGCGGGTGCTGATGCACTCCGTGGGGTACAACGACGACGGCGTCCCGGCGCCGGACCAGCCGGCTTTTAACGGGTGTCTCTTCGAGCGCGTGCGGATCCTGGGCCAGAGCCTGGACCATGACCACGTCTTGCACCGCACCCCCGCCATCGAGCTTGTGGGGTTTTCGGATCCCGGGCATGAGATACGGGATGTGGAGTTCGACGGCTGCGTGCTGGGGGAGGGAAATTTGGGAGTCATTCTGCAAAGATGTCAGGGAGTTGAGTTCAGGAACCTGCGGTGTGAGTGAAGCTTCGGGACCGCAGGGTCCCGATTGGGGGGCGTCCGAACGGACGGGGGGTCTTCTTTTCTCTCTTTTGTTCCGTGGGCGGGGGCCCACTGCACAAAAGAGAGAAAATGCCGTTGTTGAGGTCGGTGGGAGACGTAGGCTCCTGCCGTGTATCTCGGGCCGGCTCACGCGGTTGTTGTCGGTACGTCTGGGTGGAACCATAGCCGCGCGGGCCGAAGACTTAATTGGTTCCAGCAT
>CANQKZ010000029.1 GCA_947624585.1 uncultured Oscillospiraceae bacterium
AGGGGTCCCACTGCACAAAAGAGAGAAAAGGCCGGTGTTGGGGTCGGTGGGAGACGAAGGCTCCTACCGTGTATCTCGGGTCGGCTCACGCGGTTGTTGTCGGTACGTCTGGGTGGAACCATATCCGCGCGGTCCGAAGACTTAATTGGTTCCGGCATCAACTTCGCTTGGCCGCTTACGCTGGCGGTAGTCGGTAGGTGGGTGGCTCTGTTTGGGGCCGCGCTTTGTGGGGGGTGTTGTGGGGCCCGTTCTGGGGCGTGGCTGTTGTGTGGGGGTTCTCGTCGCTCTGATCAAAAAGGTTTTTCAAAATATCTTTGCCTTCGGCAAATTCATTTTGAAAACTTTTTTTATATTCCGTAAAATACGCGCATGGCGCGCTCGGCGTCCTCGGACATGGCTTTTTGGGCGGTCAGGGCCAGGTCGTGGAAGTAGGTCACGTCTTCCCTTTGGAGTTTTTCACGGACGGCCTTTGCGCCCGCGTTGGACATATACGAAAAGTAATTTATCTTGCGTATGCCGTTTTTGATGGCGGTGCGGTAGTCCTCCGGGGAGACGCCGCTGCCGCCGTGCATGACTAAGGGGAGGTTCGCGGCTTTGCGGATGAGGGCCACGCGGTCAAGGTCCAGGATGGGCTTTTTCCGGTAGATGCCGTGGCTGGTGCCGAAGCTGGGGGCCAGGGCGTCGATTTGGGTGTCGCGGACGAAGCGGGCGGCAAGCTCCGGCTCGGTGTAGACCGGGCCGCTGGCATTACCGGCGCCGTCCTCCTGGTGAGCCAGCCTGCCTATCTCCGCCTCCACTCCGGCGCTGTATTTCCTTGCCAGGGACACGGCGCGGCGGGTGTTTTCCGCGTTTTCGTCATAGGGCAGGAGGCTTCCGTCGTACATGACGCCGGTGAAGCCCAGCTCTAAGGCGCGGGCCATATAGGCGAGGTCTGTGCAGTGGTCCAGATGGACACAGACGGGGACGGCGGCGCGTTGGGCGGAGAGGACCATCACGGGGCCGATGACATCCAGAGGCGCCACCCCCTCACGGACCTGGGCGTGGCTGAGGATCACGGGGATGTTCAGCTTTTCCGCCGTGTCCAGCACGGCGCGGACGCACTCCAAGTTCGTGGTGTTGAAGGCCCCCGCGGCAAAGCCGCCCTCTTCGGCGAGGCGGAGGATCTCTGTCAGGGATACGAGCATATATGTACACCTCTTGAAAGAATATTTTGTATTACATACTAATATTCAATCAAAACAAGACGTTCGCGACGGTCTTTTTCGCGTCAAGCTTCGTCATACGGCTTGGAAATACATACAGTATTCCCGGCGCCGCCTTCCTCGCTTGACACGAAAAATCCTCGCCGCTCGGTGTCTTCTTTTAATTGAACATTAGTATTACAGATTCCCCGTGTCCGGGTGGGGGAGCTGGTGCTGCTTCCGGTACAGGGACGGGGACATACCGATGTGTTTGCGGAAGACCCGGTTGAACTGGGAGAAGCAGTTGAAGCCGCAGGGGGCGGAAACCTCGGTGATGGGGATGCGCGTGTTCACCAGAAGGGCCTGGACGTTGCGGATCCTGGTCATCTGTATGTAGTCGGTGACGGAAAAGCCCGTCACCTGCTTGAACCGGTGGGACAGGTAGCTGGGGCTGATGCAGAACTCCCGGGCCAGCAGATCCAGGGACAGCTCCTCCGGGTAGTGGGCGTGGATGTAGCCCGCAACGGCGTAGACCTTCTTCTCCATGTCCGTCAGCTCCACCGCGTTGGAGTAGATGTTGTTGTCCGCGTTCAGGTAGAGCAAAATCAGAAATTCCACGAATTTCTGGTGGATCATCAGGTCCCGCATGGGGTCCTTCTTGGGGGCCAGCTGGTAGATGTCGTTGAGCTTCCGGTAGAGGTGCTTCTGGAGCTCCGGGTCGAACCGGAAGATGGGCACGGGCCGGTCGAAGACGGCCAGGAGCTGTTCGTACTCGTTGGACAGGCCCGCCGTCTGGGGCGGCATATTGAACTGGATGATGAGCCGCTTGCAGGGCCGTCCGGGGGGATACTGGGTCTTGTGGAGCTTGTTGGGGGAGATGCCCACGATGTCGAAGGCCGTCACCTCGTAGGGGATGCCCTCGATGAAGTGGACGGCGTTGGGGCACAGGGGGATGCACAGCTCGAAGAAGGTGTGGAAGTGCTGGAACACCATGTTGATGTCGGCGCTCCGCACGTCGTAGTCGAAGAAGTAGAACACCGTGTCGTTCTCCTCGTTGACGCGGATGTAGTACTTGTCTCCGTAGAGCAGAAGATTCTGTAAAAGCACGGTTTGTCCCTCCCTCAGAAGCTGAAATTCTCACACCCGGTGAGCAGGACCGGCTCGCTCATCAGCGCCGCCCCGTCCTCCGCCTCAAAGCGGCAGTCCCGGAAGGCGCAGTCCCGGATGTTGTGGGCCCGAAGGCAGTTGACGCTGTCCTCCGGGGGCTCTGTTTTTTCACCGGGGCGCAGATCGTAGCGGCCCGGCGTCCAACCGGTGGAACGCCGGAGGCGGACGCTGACATCCCGGAAGGTGAGGCCGGAGACGGTCCCCGGCTCGGCGGCGTAGAGGAAAATGCCGCCCTCGCCCCGGCAGTGGATGCCCTCGAAGCGGATATCGCGGATGACGCCGGTCTTCCCGCCCGCGTGACGGGGGAGGGCGGTGACGGCGATGGGCTCCGCCGCGCCCCAGTACATATCCGGGTGGAAGAGCCGCGTCTCGATGGCGATATTGCGGAAGGACACGTCCTCGACGGAGCCGCCGTCCCGCAGCTGCAGGGAGATGCCCCGGTTGGAGCGGGAGACGACGCAGTTCTCCACCAGGATATTCCTGAAAAGCCCCTCGCTCTCGGTGCCGAATTTGAGGGCGGCGCTGGTGGAGGTCAGGGTACAGTTGGTCACCGTGATGTTCTCGCAGGGGCCGTACCGGGCTGCCGCGGCGGTGTTCTTGAAAACGACGCAGTCGTCGGCGCACTCGATGTGGCAGTTGGCGATGCGCACGTTTTGGCAGTGGTCCGGGTCGATGCCGTCACAGTTTGCCATGCGCAGGTCGTTGAGGATGCGGATGCCGTCGATGAGCACGTCCCGGCACCCCACCAGGTGGACCGTCCAGAAGGCGCTGTGGGTCAGGGTCACCTCCCGGAGGGTGATATGCTCGCAGTTCTCGAAGAAGATCATGGGCGCCCGGGGGTAGAAAGCGCCCTCGATGTGCCACCTTGTCACCTCGCCGTAAAACGCCTCCTGGTTCCCGTCGATTTTGCCGGGGCCGGAGAGAACGATGTTCTCACAGTCCTTCGCGCACAGAAAGAGATGATTTGGCGCGCCGGTGTACTCGCAGTTGACGTAGGAGGGCACGTCCCGCAGCTCCTTCGAGCCCATGGGGCCGCCCCGGGGCCGGTAGTCGGCGATGTTGTCGCTCCCCTTCAGCACAGCGCCCATCTCCAGGCGGAGCTCCAGATCGGAGCACAGCTCCAGCGTGCCGCTCCGGTAGACGCGCCCGCCGGGGAATGTCACCCGTCCGCCCCCGCTCCGACGGCAGGCGTCCACGGCGGCCTGAATGGCGGCGGTGTCCGGCGTAGCGCCGTCCCCCATGGCTCCGAAGTCCAATACATTAAATTCCATAGCTCCGGCCTCCGGTATCTCGATCTATGCGAAAAGTATAGCACACCGGCGCCCGGTTGGCAATGAAAATATTGCATCTTTTTCTTACATCATTTTGATTTCTCCTTTAATGTATCTTTACATTTGGCTAAACTGATGTCTGATTTTGTGGTCTATGCACAAAGATGAAGGGAAAAATGCGCTTGAAAAGCATGAAATGCAATATGAAATGCGCAAAAAAGACATAATATGCGTAGCAATGCGGTTTGTTGAAGGTCTATAATAATTTTGTCCGGAGGGCACAAGTTCCGGGCGAAATAACTAAGGAGGAACCGAAAATGAAAAAGACCCTTGCGCTGATCCTGGCATTGGCCATGGTCCTGGCCCTGGCCGCCTGCGGCAAGCCCGTCGACAACGGGACCAAGACGCCCGCCGACGGCGGCACGACCACCACGACCCCGTCCGACAACGGCGGCGGCACGACGACCCCGCCCGCCGACAGCGGCGCCGACGGCGGCGAGCCCGCCACCCCGCCAGCCGACACCACCCCCGAGCCTGTGGAGGTCTCCAGCTTCTCCGAGGCCCCCTTCATCACGAACCTGGGCACCTACGGCAGCGTGGAAGACCGCCTGCCCGTCAAGGACGACGTGATGGTGGAGAACGACTCCTACCTGGAGATCGGCACCTACGGCGGTGAGCTGAAGCGTACCGCCAGCACCGGCAACTGGAACGCCGGGAAGCCCATCGAGGAGGGCCTGTTCCGCTTCCGCGCCGACGGCACCATTGAACCCAACGTTGCCAAGAGCTGGGAGATCAACGAGGACTCCACCGTCTACACCGTCCACCTGCGCGAGGGCATGAAGTGGTCCGACGGCGAACCCTTCACCGCTGAGGACTGCGTGTGGTTCTACAACCAGATATGCCTGAACAACCTGGATTCCAAGGGCGTCCGCGCCTGCCACAAGGACGCCAACGGCGACCCCGCGGTGGTGGAAAAGGTGGACGACTACACCTTCACCGTCACCTTCGGCACCCCCAAGTACGACTTCGTGGAGGCCTGCGAGGTGGACATCAAGTGGCACTGGGCCCCCAAGCACACCTTTGAGACTCTGGTAAACTATATGCTGGAGGCAAAGAACGCCGCTGACGACGCCGCCCGCGCCGAGGCCGACGCCAAGGCCATCGCCGAGGCAAAGAGCATCTGCGGCGTGGAGTTCGCCGATTCCAACGCCGTGGGCAAGGAGCTGTTCTACTACTTCTGGAACTATCCCGGAATCCCCACCGTCAATTCCTACGTCCTCTCCACCGAGGCGGGAAAGAACTCCATCAACGGCGACTACTACGAGTACGTCCGCAATCCCTACTTCTGGAAGGTGGACGCCGCCGGGAACCAGCTGCCCTACATAGACAAGATCACCTACACCGCCATCCAGAACGTGGACCAGGGCCTGATGCTCCTATTAGACGGCAGCGAGGACTACCAGACCATCGCCATCGACGCCATCTCCACCATCCAGGAGAGCGCCAACGTCCCCATCAGCATCTATGAGTGGGGCTCCGACACCTGGGGATCCGCCGCCCACCAGCTCCACTTCAACCTGGCTATCGGCGACGAGCACCTGAACGCCCTGTTCAACAACCCCGACTTCCGTCAGGCCGTCTCCATCTGCGTGGACCGCGAGCAGTTTGCCGCCATCGTCTCCGACGGCTGGCTCGGGCCCGGCCAGGCGGCTCCCCAGAAGGGCGCCATGGGCTACTCCGAGGAGTGGTCCCAGCAGTGGACCGAGTACGACGTGGCCAAGGCCAAGACCCTTTTAGAGGGATGCGGCCTTGTGATGGGCTCCGACGGCTACTATGACTTCTCCGACGGCACCGACTTCGTGCTGAACATCGTGGCAATGGCCGACAACGGCTCCGCCGACACCTACGCCCTGCTGAAGCCCTACTATGACGCGGCGGGCATCAAGACCACCTTCCGCGACTACGACCGCTCCAACATCGACACCATGACCACCGCCAATGAGGTCCAGTGTATGCTCTATCCCGCCACCCCCATCGGCGACATCTCCATCATCCTGAAGCCCAACTCCATGGTCCCCGGCGCCGCCACCAACGTGGTCTGGTACGGCACCATGACCAAGGACACCGCCACCGGCGACCTTCTGGAGCTCATCAAGCTCAAGGAGCAGCTGGATGTCACCGCCGACACCGAGGAGCGCAACGCCATCGCCGAGCAGATGCTGGCCCTCCACCAGAAGAACCAGTGGACCATCGGCTACGTGGAGGCCGCCCCCACCATCCACGCGGTGAACTCCCGCATCAAAAACTTCCCCGCCGAGGGCGTCTTCTCCGACATCTACCGCGACATGGGCCTCGCTCACTGCTGGTGCTGGTACATCGCGGAGTGAGCGGTTCCCTGAGTATTCCCCGAGTTCCCAACGACTGAAGTAAAACCCAGCTTGCACGCGGGAGGCGTACCTTTGAAAAAGACGCCTCCCGCGTTTGCGGAAAAAAGCGCAAATAGAATAAGAGGTTACCCGGAAAGGATGATAAAGATAAATGCTTAGATACATAGGCAAGAGGATCCTTCTCTTCATCCCGACGATCCTGATCATATCCTTTGTGATCTTCTTCGTCATCCAGCTTCCTCCCGGCGACTACGTCACCTCCTACGTGGCCTCCCTGTCCGCGCAGGGCGAGGTGTTCACCGAGGCGGACATAGCCTACCTGCGCCAGTCCTTCGGCCTGGACGATCCCTGGTATGTCCAATATTTCAACTGGATGAAGGGGATCATCACCGAGGGAAATTTCGGATACTCCTTCAACTACGGACGCGGCGTCTGGAGCGTCATCATGGACCGCCTGGGACTGACCATGGGCGTGTCCTTCGTGATCCTCCTCTTCCAGTACGCCGTGTCCCTGCCGGTGGGCATCTACTGTGCCAACCACCAGTACTCCGCCGGTGACTACATCTGGTCCTTTATCGGCTTCATCGGCACGGCCACGCCCAACTTCCTGCTGGCTATCCTCGTGATGTTCTGGGTCTACAAGGCCACGGGGCAGATGTACCTGGGGCTATTCAGTACGGAGATGATGCAGAACGGCATGAGCTGGCAGTACGTGCCGGAATTTCTGGGGCGGTGCCTCATCCCGCTCTTCGTCATCGGCACGTCGGGCACCTGCTCCATCATCCGTACTGTCCGCGCCCAGATGCTGGATGAGCAGGCCCGCCAGTACACTCTAACCGCCCGGGCCAAGGGCTGCTCCGAGGCCACCATCACCTACAAGTACGCCCTCCGCTCCGCCCTGAACCCGGTGGTATCGGGCCTCGCGGGCTCTCTGAATACCATTTTCTCCGGCTCCACCGTCTCCGCCATCGTTATGAACCTGCAGATCCAGGGCCCGGTCCTGCTGGCGGCCCTGAAATCCCAGGATATGTATCTGGCCGGTACCATCGTCATGATCCAGGCCGTGCTGGTCGTCACCGGTATGCTCCTGAGCGATATCGCCCTGGCCTGGCTGGATCCGCGCATCAGATTTTCGGAAAGGGGCTGAGGATATGGCGCTGTTTAAAAAGAAAAAGAAGGAATTTGACGAGTCCTATTACCTTGCGTCCCAGTGGACCCTCATGTGGCGCAAGCTCAAGAAGCACAAGCTGGCCCGCGTCAGCCTCCTGGTGCTGCTGATCCTCTACCTGGGCGCCCTGTTCGCCGACTTCCTGGCTCCCTACGGCCTGGAGGAGTTCTCCGCCCTCTACAAGGACACCGCCCCCACCAAGGTCTACTGGGCGGACGACGAGGGCCTCTCCCGCCCCTATGTCTTCAAGCTCGAGAAGTATAACAACCGGGAGACCTGGACCGTGGAGACCCGCGAGGACCAGAGCCAGAAGTACTACCTCAAATTCTTCTGCCCCGGAGTGGAGTACAAGATCCTGGGGCTCATCCCCTGCGACCTCCACCTCTACGGCCTGGTGGATGAGAGCGGGCAGGTCAACAACGAGGCCCGCGTCAACATCTTCGGCGCCGACGGCGCGGGACGCGACATCTTCTCCCGCGTGCTGTACGGCTCCCGGGTGTCTCTGACCATCCCCTTCGTCTCCGCCGCCATCAGCTTCGTTTTGGGCATCCTGCTGGGCGGCATCGCGGGCTACTTCGGCGGGTTCGTGGACGCCGCCATCCAGCGCGTCATCGAGGTGCTGTCCGCCATCCCCCAGATCCCCCTGTGGCTTGCCCTTTCCGCCGCCATCCCGCCCGACATCTCCGTCTCCGCCATGTACCTGTACATCACCATCATCCTCTCCTTCATCGGGTGGACGGGCCTTGCCCGCGTGGTGCGCGGCAAGTTCATCTCCCTGCGCCGCGAGGATTTCGTCATGGCCGCGCGCCTGGCCGGCGTCAGCGACCTGAAGATCATCGTAAAGCACCTGGTGCCCGGATTTTTGAGCTACCTGATCGTCAGCCTGACCCTGGGCATCCCCGGCTCCATCCTGGGCGAGACCTCCATGAGCTACCTGGGGCTCGGCATGAAGTCCCCCGCCACCTCCTGGGGCGTCCTTCTCAAGGAGACCGAAGACCTGGTGACTGTGGCCGCGTGCCCCTGGAAGATGATCCCCCTGATCTTCGTCATTATCACCGTTCTGGCGTTCAACTTCCTTGGCGACGGTATGCGCGACGCCGCCGATCCCTACAAATAAGAGCGGAAAGGAGCGCGAAATATGGAACAAGATGTTAAGAAAACAGAACAGGGCTCCAACGAGACCATCATCGAGGTCAAGGACCTGCGCATCAACATCAAGGTGGACGAGGGCATCCTCACCACCGTCCGGGGCGTCAATTTTGACATCAAAAAGGGCGAGACTCTGGGCCTGGTGGGCGAGTCCGGCTGCGGCAAGAGCCTCACCAGCAAGGCGATCCTGGGCATCAATGACAAAAAGTGCAAGGCCAGCGGCGAGATCATCTTCGACGCCGACGGCCTGGGCCGCGTGAACCTCCTGGACCTCAACCCCAGGGGCAAGGAGATCCGCTCCGTCCGGGGCAAGCAGATATCCATGATATTCCAGGAGCCCATGGTGGCGTTCTCCCCCATGTACACCATCGGGGCCCAGATCAACGAGGCCACGCTCCTGCACATCACCAAGGACAAGAAAAAGGCCAGGGAGATCTCCCTGGACGTGATGAAAAAGGTGGGCATCGCCAACGCGGAGAAGAGGTACGACCAGTACCCCCATGAGTTCTCCGGCGGTATGCTCCAGCGCGCCCTCATCGCCATGGCCCTGGTGTGCAACCCCAAGCTGCTCATCGCCGACGAGCCCACCACGGCTCTGGACGTGACCATTCAGGCCCAGATCCTGGAGATCATGAAGGAGCTGCAGAAGGACTTCGGAATGTCCATCCTCTTCATCACCCACGACCTGGGCGTCGTGGCCGGGATGTGCGACCGGGTGGCGGTCATGTACCTGGGCCGCATCGTGGAGATCGCCACGGCGGAGGAGCTGTACGCCAACCCCCAGCACCCCTACACCCAGGGACTTTTAGGGTCCGTCCACAAGATCGGCACCAAGAATCAGGACAAGCTCTTCTCCATAGAGGGCACCGTCCCCGTTGCCATGAACCTGCCCGTCGGGTGCGGCTTCTATGACAGGTGTACAAAGCGCGTTGACGGCGTCTGCAATGTGTACGACCCGGAGCTTACCGACGCGGGCAACGGACACAGAGTGGCCTGCTTTGCCTGCACGGGCTGTCCCAACGCGAAGAAGGGAGGAAAAGCGGATGAGTAAGGGCGACAAGATCCTGGATGTTCAGAATATCAAGATGGACTTCCACTCCAAGGGCGTCACCGTTCACGCGGTGGGCGACGTGAGCTTCTCCGTGGGCGAGGGCGAGACCATGGGCATCGTGGGCGAGTCCGGCTGCGGCAAGACCACCCTGGGCCGGTGTATCGTCCGGGCCTACGAGCCCACGGCGGGAGCCGTGATGTACAAGTCCTCCGAGGGGGACCTCATTGATTTCCTCAAGATCGACAAGAAGACCATGAAGGCGTACCGCAAGGAGATCCAGATGATCTTCCAGGACCCCTACTCCTCTCTGGACCCCCGTATGACGGTGCTGGACATTATCAAGGAGCCTCTTCTGGCCAACTTCCCCAAGATGCCCAAGGAGGAGATGGAGCGGAAGGTCATGGATATCGCCGCCAAGGTGGGCCTCAACACCACCTACCTCAAGCGCTATCCCCACGCCTTCTCCGGCGGCCAGCGGCAGAGGATCGGCATCGCCCGGGCCCTCGTCCTGAACCCCCGGGTCATCGTCTGCGACGAGTGCGTGTCGGCGCTGGATGTGTCCATTCAGGCCCAGGTCATCAACCTCCTGCATGAGCTGCAGAAGGAGTTCAACCTGACGTTCCTCTTCATCAGCCACGACCTTTCGGTGGTGGAGTATATCTCCGACCGGGTGGGCGTCATGTATCTGGGGAAGATGGTGGAGTTTGCCCCTACCAAGAAGCTCTTCTCCCACCCCATGCACCCCTACACCGAGAGCCTGCTGTCCGCCGTGCCCGTGGCGGACCCAACCAAGCAGATGGAGCGCATCCCCCTCCAGGGCGAGATCCCCAACCCCGCCAATCCCCCCAAGGGCTGTTATTTCCACACCCGCTGCCGGTACTGCACCGAGAAGTGCTCGCAAGAAGCGCCGGAGTACAAGAAGATGGAGCCCGAGCACTTTGTGGCCTGCCACAGGGCCGAGGAGCTGAAGCTGAAGGGGTTCGACTATGACGACTAAGCGGCTGATCGTCTTCTGCGACAGCGGCGACACCCTGGTGGACGAGTCCACCGAGATCCGGGATGAGCGCGGCGTCGTTGTGAGCGCCCGGCTCATCCCCGGCGCCGGGGAGACGCTGCGGGCCATCCACGAGGCGGGATACACCGTGGCCATGGTGGTGGACGGGGAGACCGAGTCCTTTCGGAACGTCTACGCCATGCACGGCCTTGACCGGTACGCGGACGCCTGGATCATCTCCGAGGAGGTGGGACAGCAGAAGCCCGCGCCTGTCATGTTCGAGACGGCCTACAGGAAATTGGGGTTGACGGAGGCGGACAAAAGTCGTATCGTTATGGTCGGCAACAATTTAAAGAAGGATATCGCCGGAGCAAACCGCCAGGGCCTCACATCCGTTTGGCTCGACTGGTCCCCGCGCTATTTTCACACCTTTGAAGAGCCCGACTGGATCCCTGACTACACGGTGAAGACGCCCGCTGAGCTGATACCCCTTCTGCAAGCTCTGGAGGATAAAATAAACTTATGCCAAGCACCACAACTTACACAGCCGCAATAGAGGACAAGCTTTCGCGCCTGACGGAGGCGTTCACCCCCGTCCTCTACGAGGACGACGAGGAGTTCCTTCAAAACATGAAGGACAAAAATCTTGCCGGGGACGACATCCGCCGCTACCGGCACTGGGAGTGGACCCAGGGGGTGGGCCTCTACGGCCTCTGGAAGCTCCTGGACACCACCGGGGACCGGAAGTATCTGGACATCCTGGTGAGGTACTATGAAAACCAGATGAAGATCGGCTTCCCGGCGCTGAACGTCAACACGGTGACGCCGTTTTTGACCATGTCGTACCTGGGCGAGTACCTGGACAGCGAGCGGTATCTGGCCCCCTGCCGGGACGCCGCCCGGTGGGTCATGGAGAAGCTTCCCAGGACCCGGGAGGGGGGCTTCCAGCATCTGACCTCCGACTCCCGCAACGACCAGGAGCTGTGGGACGACACGCTCTTCATGACCGTGCTGTTCCTTGCCAACATGGGCCGGATCGAGGGGAAGCCCGAGTACGTCCGGGAGGCGGAGCGGCAGTTTCTGCTCCACGCCAAGTACCTGGCGGACGGGAAGACGGGCCTTTGGTACCACGGCTGGACCTTCAACGGGAACCACAACTTCGCCGGGGCCTTCTGGGGCCGGGGGAACTGCTGGGTGACCATCGCCATCCCGGAGTTCCTTCAGATGGCGGAGGCGGAGCCCCGGGTCCGTCAGACCCTGACGGAGCTTCTCCGGGCCCAGGCGGACAGCCTGGTGCGGTATCAGAGCAAGTCCGGCATGTGGCACACCCTCATCGACGACCCCACCTCCTACGTGGAGACCAGCGCCACCTGCGGCTTCGGCTACGGCCTTCTGCGGGCCGTGCACACGGGGGTGCTGGAGGAGAAATACGCCGGGGCCGCCTGGCGGGCGCTGGAACCGGTGCTGGAGAACATCGGTGAGGACGGCGTGGTCCGTCAGGTCTCCTACGGCACGCCCATGGGGCGGGAGTCCAAGGACTTCTACAAGCGCGTGGAGCTGCGCCCCATGCCCTACGGCCAGGCGCTGGCGATGCTGTTTCTCATTGAGTGCCTGTCTCGGTAATCGAATCGATCAAAGTGGAAAATGAGGCTTTTCGCCTCATTTTCCTGCATTAAACGCGGAGGACAAGAAATGGCAAATGAATTTATCATGCCCGGCAAGATCGTCAGCGGCCCGGGGGCGCTGGAGGCGGCGAAGCCCGCCGTCCGGAGACTGGGCCGCAAGGCGCTGATCGTCACCGACGGGGTGATGGTGAAGCTGGGCAATCTCAGGGAGGTCGCGGCCCTTTTAGAGGACTGCGGCATCCCGTACTGCGTCTACTCCGGCGTGGGCGGGGAGCCCACGGACCTCATGGTGGCGGAGGGCCTGCGGCTCTACCGGGAGCGGGGGTGCGACTTCCTCGTGGGCCTCGGCGGCGGCAGCCCCATCGACACCATGAAGGCCATCGCGGCCCTGTCGGTGAACGGCGGGCATCTGCGGGACTTCATGGGGCGCGAGCTGGGCGGGTGCCTTCCCATGATGGCGGCGATCCCCACCACCGCCGGGACCGGGTCCGAGGCCACAAAGTTCACCATCATCACGGATACGGAAAAGGACGTGAAGATGCTCCTGCGGGGGGACGCCCTGATGCCGGACCTGGCGATCATCGACCCCCGGTTCACCGTCACCGCGCCGCCCTCCGTCACCGCCGCCACGGGCCTTGACGCCCTGACCCACGCGGTGGAGGCGTACACCTCCCGGAGGGCCCAGCCCCTGACGGACACCCTGGCCCTGTCGGCGGTGAAGCGCGTCTTCCGGAACCTTCCCACCGCTTTTCACAACGGCGGGGATCTTGAAGCCCGGGAGCAGATGTCCCTGGCGGCCCTGGAGGCGGGGGCGGCCTTCAACAACGCCTCTGTCACGCTGGTCCACGGCATGAGCCGCCCCATCGGGGCCCTCTTCCACGTGCCTCACGGCATATCCAACGCCATGCTCCTGCCCCGGTGCCTCTCCTTCGCCCTGGAGGGGGCCACGGAGCGGTTCGCCGCTCTGGCGGAGGCCGTCGGCGTGTCCCGTGAGGGCGCGGCGGAGGAGGAGAACGCGCGGTCATTTCTGACCGCCGTGGAGGATATCTGCCGGGAGCTTAAGATCCCGACCCTGGCGGAATACGGCATCGACCGGGCTCGGTTTTTCGCTCTCATGGACAAGATGGCGGACGACGCCATCGCCAGTGGCAGTCCCGCCAACACCAGGCGACAGCCCGCAAAGGCGGACATCCTGGCGCTCTATGAGGCCCTTTGGAGGTGAAAAGCAGATGAGATATATTGAGCTTGACCCGTCGCGCCCCTTGGACCTGGTGCTTCTGGGGCGCATCGCGGTGGATTTCAACCCGGTGGACTACTTCCAGCCCCTGGAGGAGTGTACCACCTTCAAAAAATACGTGGGCGGCAGTCCCGCCAATATCGCCGTGGGCGCGGCCCGGCACGGGATGAAGATCGGCTTCTTCGCCCGCGTCTCCGACGACCGGTTCGGCGACTACGTGACCCATTTCTTTGAGAAGGAGGGCATTGATACCTCCCGCGTCCGCCGGTGCGAGCACGGGGAGAAGATCGGCCTCACCTTCACGGAGATCCTGTCCCGGGACGAGAGCAGCATCCTCATGTACCGGGACGGCGTGGCGGACCTGCAACTGAGGCCGGAGGACATCGATGAGGAGTACATCAGGAACACAAAGGCCCTTCTCATCTCCGGCACGTCCCTGGCGGCCAGCCCCTCCCGGGAGGCGGCGCTGAAGGCAATCATGCTGGCAAAGCGCTTCGGGACAAAGGTCATCTTCGACGTGGATTACCGGCCCTACAGCTGGAAGAGCCCGGACGAGGTGTCCGTCTACTACTCCCTGGCGGCACGGGACGCGGACATCATCATGGGCTCCCGGGAGGAGTTCGACCTGATGGAGCGTCTCACGGAGCCGGGGCGGGACGACCTCACCTCCGCCAGGGCGTGGCATATGTGCGGGGCGGAGATCGTGATCATCAAGCACGGCAAGGAGGGCTCCGCCGCCTACACCCGGGACGGGCGGCGGTACACGGTGCGGCCCTTCCCGGTCCGGGCCCTCAAATCCTTCGGCGGCGGCGACGGGTACGGCGCCGGGTTCCTTTACGGGCTCTTCTCCGGCTGGGAACTGTACGACTGCCTTGAGTTCGGCTGCGCCGAGGCGTCCATGCTGGTGGCGGCCCACTCCTGCTCGGAGGAGATGCCCACGCCGGAGAAGGTGCATCAGTTCATAAAAGAAAGCAAGGAGAAGTACGGCGAAAACGTCTGCTGTGACAGGAGGGAGGCACAATGAGCGTCATGACCGTGGGCCAGGCCATTGTAAAATTCCTGGACAACCAATATGTGGAGCTGGATGGCGCCCGCACAAAGTTTGTGGACGGCATCTTCACCATCTTCGGCCACGGCATCGTGGTGGGCCTGGGCCAGGCGCTGGACCGGGACCCGGGACAACTGCGGGTCTACCAGGGCCGCAACGAGCAGGGCATGGCCCACGCCGCCGC
The DNA here is from genome assembly GCA_947624585.1 of uncultured Oscillospiraceae bacterium. Classification (GTDB taxonomy): domain Bacteria; phylum Bacillota; class Clostridia; order Oscillospirales; family Oscillospiraceae; genus RUG626. The sequence goes on from CANQKZ010000029.1 coordinate 14,463, forward strand.
CGGGTTTGCAAAGCAGAATAACCGCCGGAGGATCATCGCCTGCGCCTCCTCCATCGGACCCGGCGCGGCCAACATGGTCACCGCCGCCGCCTGCGCCACGGTGAACCGGATCCCCCTGCTCCTTTTCCCCGGCGACACCTTCGCCGTCCGCCAGCCTGACCCGGTGCTCCAGCAGTTGGAGCGGGATTCCAGCCCCGCTGTCACGGTGAACGACGCTTTCAGGCCGGTGTGCCGGTTCTGGGACCGGATCACAAGGCCGGAGCAGCTCATGAGCACCCTCTGCCAGGCCATGCGGGTGCTGACGGACCCCGCCGACACCGGCGCCGTCTGCGTTGCCCTGTCCCAGGACGTGGAGGGGGAGAGCTATGACTACCCCGACTACTTCTTTGAAAAGCGCGTCCACCGCATCCGCCGCCCCCGGCCCGTGCGGGAGGACCTGGACACGCTGGTGTCCCTGATCGCCTCCAGCCGCAAACCCCTGCTCATCTGCGGCGGCGGCGTCCGGTACAGCGAGGCGGGGGAGACGCTGGAGCGGTTCTGCGAGAGATTCCAGATCCCCTTTGCCGAGACCCAGGCGGGCAAGAGCGCCTGCCGGGGGTCCTGTCCCATGAATTTGGGCGGCATCGGCGTCACGGGCAACGGCGCGGCCAACGCGCTGGCACGTCAGGCGGACCTGATCATCGCCGTGGGCACGCGCCTTACGGATTTCACCACCGGCTCCAAGGAGCTCTACGGCCACACCCGGATGGCGTCCGTCAACATCGCCCCCTTCGACGCGGGGAAGATGGACGCCGACATGGTGATTGGCGACGCCAAAGCCTGCCTGGAGGACGCGGAGGCGGAGCTTGCCAAAATCGGCTACACCGGCGGCTGGGGCGACGACGTTGAGAAGGCCAAATCCGCCTGGGAGACGGAGTACAGGCGGCTCGCCGACTACGCCTACGGCCCGGATTTTGAGCCCCTCATCGCCGCCCGGGACCCGGAGAGCCTGGAGGACTACCGCAGGGCCACGGGCGGGGAGATCACCCAGACCGCCGCCATCGCCCTCATCCGCCGGGAGATCGGCCCGGACGCCATCGTCACCGGCGCCTCCGGGAGCTTGCCCGGGGATCTGCAGAGGATGTGGACCACGGACGGGAAGGACTCCTACCTCATGGAGTACGGCTTCTCCACCATGGGCTATGAGATCGCCTCGGCTCTGGGGGCCAAGATGGCCCGCCCGGAGCGGGAGGTCTACGCCATGTGCGGCGACGGGGCGTTCCTGATGCTTCACTCGGAGCTGGTCACGTCCCTCCAGGAGGGCAGGAAGATCAACGTGCTCCTCTTCGACAACTGCGGCTTCGGGTGCATCAACAACCTTCAGATGTCCAACGGGATCGGGAACCTGGCCACCGAGTTCCGCTGCCGGGACGGGGAGGGGGAGCTGCGCGGGCCCATGATCCCCGTGGACTACGCCAAGGTGGCGGCGGGGTACGGGTGCGTTGGCTACACCGCCCGGACCCTGGAGGAACTGCGGCAGGCCCTCCGGGATGCCAGGCGCCAGACCGTCTCCACCCTCATCGACATCAAGGTCCTGCCCAAGACCATGACCGACGGGTATGACGCCTGGTGGAACGTGGGGCTGGCCTCGGAGACCGACGCGGAGGCGCAGAAAAAGGCTTATAAGAATCTTCTGAAAAACCGCGAAAAGGCGAGAAAATATTGATAAAATCACTTTGGAGGAAACAATTTTGGACGCAAATAAAGTAAAGCTGGGCATCGCGCCCATCGCCTGGACAAACGACGACCTCCCGGAGCTGGGCGGGGAGAACACCTTCCGGCAGTGCGTCAGCGAGATGGCACTGGCGGGCTTCAACGGCTCCGAGGTGGGCAACAAGTACCCGAAGGACCCGACGGTACTGAGACCCGCCCTGGAGCTGCGGGGCATCCAGATCTGCAACGCCTGGTTCTCCACCTTCCTGATCTCCAAACCCTATGAGGAGACGCTGGAATCATTCGATAAGCACGTCGCGTTCCTGGCCGCCATGGGCGCGAAGGTGGTGGGCGTATCGGAGCAGAGTTATTCCACCCAGGGCATCCAGAGCCAGCCCATCTTCGAGGGCAAGTACGTCATGAACGACGGGGAGTGGGACGCCCTGTGCGGCGGGCTAAACAGGCTTGGCAAATACTCCCTGGAGACCTACGGCGTGGCGCTGACCTTCCATCACCACATGGGAACCGTGGTCCAGACCGCCGCCGAGACGGAGCGGCTGATGGCGGGCACGGACTCCCGGTACGTGAGCCTCCTCTTTGACAGCGGCCACTTCGCCTACTGCGGCGAGGACCCGACGGAGATGGTGACAAAATTCGCCGCCCGCATAAAGCACGTCCACCTGAAGGACATCCGCCCCGACGTGGTGGCCCGTGTGAGATCGGAGCGTCTGAGCTTTTTGGAGGGCGTGCGCCAGGGCGCGTTCACCGTCCCCGGCGACGGGTGCGTGGACTTCGATCCCATCTTCCGGGTGCTGGAGGACTCCGGCTACACCGGCTGGATGGTGGTGGAGGCCGAGCAGGACCCGGCGAAGGCCGACCCCCTGGAGTACGCCATCCGGGCGAGACGCTTCATCCGGGAGCACGCGGGGATTTGATTCGATTTTATTTTTGCGTAAAACCGCAGGGAGGTTTTGATATGGTAACACTTGGAATCATCGGCGCGGGCCGCATCGGGAAGGTCCACACCGAGAGCATCTGCAACTACGTCCGCAACGCCCGCGTCAAGACGGTGGCGGACCCGTACATGAGCGAGGAGAGGCGTCAGTGGCTCCTGAAGATGGGCGTGGGCGGCACAACCACCGACTACCGCGACATTTTGAACGACCCGGAGATCGACGCGGTGCTCATCTGCTCCTCCACCGACACCCACTCGGAGATATCCCTGGAGGCCATCGCGGCGGGCAAGCACGTCTTCTGCGAAAAGCCCATCGACCACGACCTGGGGCGCATCAAGAAGGTGCTGGAGGCGCTGAAGGGCAGTGACCTCAAATATCAGGTGGGCTTCAACCGCCGCCACGACCACAACTTCGCGGCGGTGAAAAAGGCCGTCCTGGACGGCCGGGTGGGGGATGTGCACATTATAAAGATCACCTCCCGTGACCCGGAGCCGCCCAGCGCGGAGTACGCCGCCGTGTCCGGCGGGATGTTCCTGGACATGACCATCCACGACTTCGACATGGTCCGCTACCTTGCAGGGTGCGAGGCGGAGGAGATCTACACCCAGGCCGCCGTTCTGGTGGACCCCGCCATCGGCGAGGCCGGGGACGTGGACACCGCCGTCATCACCATGAAGATGGAAAACGGCGCCATCGCTGTCATCGACAACTCCCGCCGCGCCGCCTACGGCTACGACCAGCGGGCGGAAGTGTTCGGCTCCAAAGGTATGGCCGCCACTGCCAACGACACCCAGTCCACCGTGGTCCTGAGCGATGAGAGCGGCGTCACCGGCGAGAAGCCGCTGTACTTCTTCCTGGAGCGGTATATGCAGTCCTTCGCCACGGAGGTCAAGGGCTTTGTGGACGCCATCGAGAACGGCACCGACACCGCCGTGGGGGCCCTGGACGGGCTGATGCCCGTGCTCATGGGCATCGCCGCCAAAAAATCCCTGGACGAGCACAGGCCGGTGAAGCTCAGCGAGATCGAGTTTTGAGAGGTACACAGTATGAGTCTGGAATTTTTCCACCCGGAATTTGACTGCCACGGCGTGAAGATCCTGACCTGTGCCGGGGACCCGGTGAACGACTCCATGATGGATATCGCGGTGTACCGCATGGATCCCGGTGAGACACGCTCCTTCCTCTCCCCCGACCGGGAGACGGCGGTTCTCCTGGTGCTGGGGAAGGTGCGCTTCGCCTGGCGGGGGAACCGGGAGACGGGGGCGCGCGGAAGCTTCATCGACCAGGGGCCGTACCTCCTGCACGTGAGCCGGGGGGTGGAGGTCGCCGTCACGGCGGAGGCGGAGAGCGAGGTTCTGGTCCAGCGCACGGAGAACGATCGGGACTTTCTCCCGGTCTTTTACAGACCGGAGGACTGTCGGGAGGACATCTTCGGCGAGGGCGTCCTGGAGGGGAAACTGGAACGGACCGTGCGGACGGTGTTCGACTACAAAAACGCGCCCTGGTCCAACATGGTGAGCGGCGAGGTCGTCAACCACCAGGGCGGCTGGTCCAGCTACACGCCCCACCACCACCCCCAGCCGGAGGTCTACTACTACCGATATGAGCGTCCCGAGGGATTTGGGGCTTGCTTTTTGGGGGACAGGGCGTATAAAATAACAGACGGGAGCTGCGCGGCCATCCCCGGCGGCGTGACCCACCCCCAGGTGACCGCCCCGGCCTTTCCCCTGTACTACTGCTGGATGATCCGGCATCTTCCGGGGAACCCCTGGACGGACCGGATCGTGGACCCGCGCTACACCTGGATCGATGCCAAAATGAAATGAGGTTACAAGATGGACATCGGCAGGCAGTGGGAGGACCGGCTTCGCGTCTGGGCGGAGCAGTTTCCCCGGCACTTCTACCGCCCCCGGGCGGAGCTGGAGACGGAGTATTTTACCACCTTCGACCACCTGACCTATGACGAGGCGCGGCGGCGGACGTTCGCCCCCGCGCCCGCCGGACTCCACTGGGGCCGGATGTGGGAGTACGGCTGGTTCCGAGCCTCCCTCACCGTGCCCCCGGAGCTGGAGGGAAAGCGCGTCGTCTTCACCCTGGGCACGGCGGAGGAGATGCTGGTCTGGGTCAACGGCGCGGAGGCCGGGTCCGTCGACAAAAAGCACACATACATCACCCTCTCCCGGGACGCCCGGGCGGGGGAGACATATGAGATCCTGGCCGAGTGCTACGCCGGGCACGGCCCGCGCATCGAGGGCGCGGGACCGGTGAAGTGGGGGGAGGAATCCGTTCCCCAGCCGGAGGGACCGCAGGTCACCGTCCGGTTCTCCCACTTCGGTGTATGGAACGAGGCGGTTTTCCAGACAGCCATGGACTATCTGACCCTCTACAGTCTTGTGAAGAAGCTGCCGGAGCGGAGCTTGCGGGCCATGAAAATCCTGGAGGGGCTGAAGGAATTCACGCTCCGCGCCGATTTCGAGCTGCCCGAGCCGGAGCTGACAGCCAGCGTCACGGAGGCGGGGAAAGTCTTAAAACCCCTGCTGGCCTGCAAAAACGGCTCCACCGCGCCGGAGTTCACGGTCTTCGGCCAGTCCCACATCGATCTTGCCTGGCTGTGGCCGGTGGAGGAGACGGAGCGCAAGGCGGCGAGGACCTACGCCAACACCCTGGCGCTGACGGAGGAATATGAGGACTACCTCTTTCTCCTGTGCGAGCCGCCGATCCTGGAGTGGCTGCGGAGGTGGTATCCGAGCCTTTTCCGGCGGGTGAAGGAGAAGGCCGCGGAGGGGAGGATTATCCCCGAGGGCGCCCTGTGGGTGGAGTGCAACACCAACATCCCCTCCGGCGAGAGCCTGATCCGACAGTTCGTGTGGGGCAGACGCTGGTTCCGGCGGGAGCTGGGGGTCGAGACGTGTCTTGCCTGGATGCCGGACACCTTCGGTTTCTCCGCAGCCCTGCCCCAGATCATGGCAAAGTGCGGCGTCCGGTACTTCGCCACCCAGAAGCTGACCCGCCAGGACCCGGAGGCGGAGCCGTTTCCCTACAACATCTTTTGGTGGGAGGGCATCGACGGCAGCCGGGTCCTGGCCCACCTCTTCAAGAAGAACAACGCGGTCTTCGACGCCGGGGACCTGGTGACCCGGTGGGAGGAGGACCGGGTCCAGCGGGAGCACATTGGCTCCTTCCTCTATCCCTACGGCCACGGCGACGGCGGGGGCGGCCCCACTCGGGAGATGGTGGAGACTGCCCGCCGGTGCGCCGACCTGGAGGGCGCCCCCCGGTGCCGGACGGAGAGTCCGGTCCGGTTCTTCGAGCGGCTTTCGGACGTGAGGGAGACGTACTGCGGCGAGCTGTATCTGGCCTGGCACCGGGGGACCCTGACGGCCCAGGCGGGGACGAAGCGGGGCATCCGAAAGGCGGAGGCTGCCTTAAAGCTTGCCGAGTACCAAATGGCACAGCGGATAACGGCGGGGGAGGACATCCCGGAGAAGTGGAAAGCGGAGCTTCGGCGCCTCTGGGGGCTGCTGCTCTTCAACCAGTTCCACGACATCGCCCCCGGCTCCTCCATCGCCCGGGTCCATGAGCGGGCGGAGCGGGAGCTTGCGGAGGTCCGGGAGGGCGCGGAGAGGCTTGTCCGGGAAATCCTGGGCGTCCCCGGGGACCGGGTCCTCGTCTGCAATCATCTGAGCTGGCCCCGGCTGGCGCATGGCGTTTCTATCCCCGCCCAGGGGTGCGCGGAGATCGATTTTTCCGTGCCTGTCCCAAACCTCTCCCATGTGGAGTATCTGCCCGGCGCGGGCCTCTGGAGGCTTAAGAACGAACACCTCGCCTGCCTCATAGATGGGCGGGGCCGCCTCGTCAGCGTCCGGCTTGCGGGCGGGGAGCGGGAATTTCTCTCCGGCCCCGGGAACGAATTTCTGCTTTTCAAGGACGTGAACACCTGTTACGACGCCTGGGAGCTGGGGAGTATGTACGAAAGCCTCCCGGTGGAGTTGGAACCCTCGGCGGAGATCCGGCCCTTCCGGGACGGGGAGGGGGTGGGGGTGCGCCTGACGCGGAGGATCGGAAGCTCCGTCCTCACCCAGGACATCCGCCTGGACAGCGGCGCACACCGCGTGGATTTCGTCACCCGTGTGGACTGGCGGGAGCGCCACAAAATATTGAAGGTGGCCTTCCCCGTGAACGTCCTCACCCGGGAGGCGCTGCATGAGATCCAGTTCGGATACATCAAACGCCCTGCCCACCGGTCCCGCCGGTATGATCGGGACCGGTACGAGGTCTGCGCCCAGCGCTGGACGGCGGTGGAGGACGGCGGCGCCGGGGCGGCGGTGCTCAACGACTGCAAGTACGGCGTCAGCGTCCTGGGGAGCGAGATCCGCCTGACCCTCCTCCGTGCCCCCATGGCCCCTGCCATGGACGCGGATCGGGGGACCCACGAGTTCACCTACGCCTTCTACCCCTTCACCGGCCCCTTCCGGGAGAGCGATACGGTTCGGGAGGCGGTAGAGCTCAACGAGCCGCCCGTCCTCGCCCCCCTGACCGCCTCCCAGCGGCCTATCCTGGTTCCCCGGGAGAGGAACATCCTCGTGGACACGGTGAAGCCCTCCGACACCCGCCCCCACGCCCTGCTGGCGCGGGTCTACGAGGCCATGGGAGCGGAGACGGAGGCCGTCTTCGACGCGGACGCGGGGATTTCCGAAATCCGGGAGACGGATATGCTGGAGGAGAACCCGGCGGACCTGCCCTTTGACGGCACGCTGCGGCTCCGATTCAAGCCTTTTGAGATCAAAACCCTTCTATTGCATCTGGAAAACCAAGGAGACACACCCGATGAGAACTCACTATGAACGAATGATACGCGACACGGAGATCCGGGCCCTGCGGTACCTGGAAAAGCAAAATCTGGATGAGAGCAGCCCCTGGTTCGGCGCCATGGTGATGCCGGACGGCGTCTATATGCAGAAGTATACCCTCAACTGCGTGGCGGAGATGGCGGCGGCCTATTTAAATCCCGACTCCCGGCTCTATCACGACGACCGGCTTCTCACCTCCATGCTCCGGGGCCTGGACTTCGCCGCCGGACAGCAGCATGAGAACGGCCTTTTCGACTACGTTACCTGCAACTTCCTCTCCGCACCGGACACCGCCTTCTGCGTGGGATTCCTGATCCCCGTGCGGCGGTACATGAGCGGACTGAGCAACATGACCGAGGGGGAGCGGGCGGTTTTTGAACGGATGGACCGGATCCTCCACCGGGGCGGCCGGGGACTTCTGGAGGGTGGTTTCCACACCCCCAACCACCGCTGGGCCATCGCCTCCACTCTGGCCTGCTGCGGGAGGATGTACGGCGAGGAGGACCTGCTGCGCGCCGCCGGCGTCTATCTCAACGAGGGCATTGACTGTAACGCCGACGGGGAGTACTCCGAGAAGAGCGCCGGGAATTACAACGGTGTCAACAACGACGCCATGCTCCTGCTCTCCGAGTCCCTGGGCGACCCCTCCTATGAACAGCACGTGATCCGCAACCTGCGGATGATGCTGACCTACTGGGAGCCGGACGACACCGTGTTTACCGCCAACTCCACCCGCTTCGACAAAGACCGGGTGGTGACCCCGGAGAACTACTACTGGGCGTATCTCTACCTGGGCGCAAAATACGGTATCCCCGAATTTCTCTCCATGGCAAACTACATCTTCAAAATCGTGGACGAAAAGCGCCTCCTGGCCCCGTCGGACCTCATACGCTATATGCTCCACCCGGAGCTCATCGACACCGAGTGGTCCGGGTGCGGCACGCCGGAGAACTACCGGGCCCTGTATGCCGACTCCGGCATCGCCCGTGTCCGGCGGGGGAGATGGACCTACACCGTCATGCGGGACAAGTCCGACTTCCTCTACGTCCACAACGGGCACATCCGCCTGGCGGTGAAGCTGGGCGGCAGCTACTTCGAGCACCGGGCCTTCAAGGCTCAAACCGTCGCGGACGAGGGCGGCGCATTTCACCTCCGTCAGATTATGCGGGGCTGGTACTACCTGCCCTTTGAGGAGAAGCCCGCCACCTCCGACTGGTGGAAAATGGACAATGCCTCCCGGAAAAAGAAGCCGGGGCCAAATATGGACATCCACATCGTTGTCCGGGAGACGGAGGACGGGCTGGACGTGGAATTCGACGTGTCCGGCGTGGAGAATGCCCCCTGGCGGGTGGAGCTGGCCTTCCAGGGCATCGACCGCATCTCCAACGAACACATGACCATGCCCGTCCACGGGGACGAGGTGCTGGTCCTGCGGGACTCCATGTTCACCGTCTCAAGCCCCGCGTCCTCCATGGAGGTGGGCCCCGCCTTCGGCCTCCACCACTTTACCGAGGGCAAGGAGGACAGCGAGGCAAAGACCCCCGGCTGCGCCACCGTGTACCTGACGGACTACACCCCCTTCCGCAGGACCGTCCACATCAGGCCGTAATTTTCCGAAAGGAGATTTTATTTCATGAAGCGTTCCGAGATCAACAGGGCCCTCCGGGAGATGGAGGCCATGTGCCGGGAGCAGAGGTGCTACCTGCCACCCTTCTGCCATTTTACCCCGGAACAGTGGCAGACCCTGGGCCATGAGTACGACGAGGTCCGGGAATGTATGCTGGGCTGGGACATTACCGACTACGGGAAGGGAAATTTTGACAGATTCGGCTTCTCCCTCATCACCATCCGCAACGGAAACCGGGCCATGGCGGACAAATACCCCAAGGTCTACGCGGAGAAACTGCTGTATCTGAAGGAGGGCCAGTACGCCCCCAACCACTTCCACTGGTGCAAGACCGAGGACATCATCAACCGGGGCGGCGGCAACGTGCTGATCCGGGTCTACAACTCCCTGCCCGACGAGGAGATCGACCGCGAGTCCGACGTCACCGTCCACACCGACGGCAGGACCTACACCGTCCCCGCCGGGACCCGGGTCCGACTGACGCCGGGGGAGAGCATCCACATCCCGCGGCGGCTCTACCACGATTTCACCGTAGAGCCGGGCACCGGCCCGGTGCTCCTGGGCGAGGTCAGCCAGTGCAACGACGACAACACCGACAACCGCTTCAATCCCCCCGTGGGCCGCTTCCCGGCCATCGAGGAGGACGAGCCGCCCTACAGGCTCCTGTGCAACGAATACCCCGGGGCAAACTGACGGTTACGAGCGACGAGGTTTTTTCGTGTTAAGCGAGGAAGGGGGAGTCGGAATACTGTATGTATTTTCAAGCCGCGTGACGAAGTATGGCGCGAAACAGACCGTCGCGAATGTCTTATTTTGATTGAATATTAGTATTAGGGAACCTCTGAACAAGTCGAAGCGCCGAGATTGGCGAGCAGATTTTTCGCCAGATGAAGGCAAAAAATTGC
>CANQKZ010000030.1 GCA_947624585.1 uncultured Oscillospiraceae bacterium
ATGGTTATTTTTCCACATAAAAACCGGGGCTGTGAAAAGTTGAGCTTGTTGATGCTCTTTTTTCACAGCCCCGTTTTCAGGAAAGTGGGAGCGGGGGGTTATTCGATGGTGATGTTGGCCACGGCGTAGTTGTAATTGTTGCGACAACCCGAAATGACAATCTTCATGTGAAGCGCTCCGTTAAGGGGTACTGTGCAATGCGTCGGAAGCCCCTCGTCATCGACGTTTTTTGTAAATGAAAGCTTGTCGTCGAGGTAGATGTTGAGGGTGGCATCGTCCATACGTCGTCCATCAACGTGACCAACATCAAACTCCAGGGTCGAGAACTGTCCGTTTAGATTGAACAGCGCATAATTGTAGGAGTTCGAATAAGCGCGACCAAATGTATATCCGCTGGGATAGCGTTTTCCGGCCATGGTGATTGAATCAAAATCGCGAACATATGAGGATTGATAAGTCGGACATACATCCCTGAGGAACTGGTCCTGTCCCGGAACCTTGCCGATATAGACCCGCTGATTTACGCCATCCCAGTCGACTGGCTTTCCGAGAGCCTGAGAAACGGCGCGGAGGGGGACGTAGGTGGTGCCGTTGTAAGCGAACACCTCCACCTGACTGCCGTTAGCGTCAGTGGGGATGACCTCGATGCCGTCCACATAGATGTCGATTCCGGTGAAGACCTCGATGGTCTTTTTGTAGAGCGCCGCCCCGGCGGGGGTGGCAAAGACGAAGGCCGCCGCAAGGACAAGCGTCATTGCGATAAAACGAAATGTTTTACGATTTTTCATAGGTTTTCCTCCTAACATTTTTTGACGATAAATCGCCGCCTCCATCATATAACAATTCTTTTTAAAAGTCAATATAACAAATTGTTTTACGTATACTTTTCTCAGAACAATGCGAAGGGGTATGCGTATGTACAGGCGGATTCGGGATATGAGAGAGGACAGGGACTTAAAACAGCGGGATATGGCGAAGGTCCTCGGATGCAGTCAGGTCTGCTACTCTTATTATGAGATCGGACGAAGCGACATCCCCACAGACGTGCTCATCAAGCTTGCCCAGTACTACAACACCAGCGTGGACTACCTGCTGGGGCTGACGGACGAGGCGAGGCCGTATCCCAGGAAAAATGCAAGGAACCTCTGAATAAATCACAGCGCCGATCCCGGCGTCAATTCGATTTATTCAGAGGTTCCTCGATATGATTTGACCGGCGGGGGAACGGCCTGAGCTTGCGGGCTCAGCCGTTCAGCTCCCGCGTCATACTTGCCACGAATTCGCCCACGTACCGGGGGGCGTCCTGCTTGTAGCGCTCGATGAGGCGGACGATGGCGGAGCCGACGATGGCCCCGTCGGAGAGGGCCGCCATGTCGTGGGCCTGGCGGGGGTTGGAGATGCCGAAGCCGATGGCGCAGGGCACGTGGGCGTTCTGACGGATGACCCGGATGATGGACCCGAGGTCCGTGGTGATCTCGCTGCGCATACCCGTGACGCCGAGGGAGGACACCAGGTAGATGAAGCCCTCCGCCTCCCGGGCGATCATGGCGACACGGTTTTCGGAGGTGGGGGCGATGAGGGAGATCAGATCCAGGCCGTACTTTTGGCACACCGGCAGGAACTCCCCCTTCTCCTCATAGGGCAGGTCCGGCAGGATGAGCCCGTCGATACCGATCTTTTGGCAGGTGGAAATGAACCTCTCCGCCCCGTAGGAGAAGACGACGTTGGCGTAGGTCATGAACACCATGGGCACGGTCACGTCCCGGCGCAGATCCCGCACCAGGTCGAAGATCCTGTCCGTGGTGACGCCGCCCTGGAGGGCCCGGAGGGACGCCCCCTGGATGACCGGCCCCTCGGCGGTGGGGTCGGAGAAGGGGATGCCCAGTTCCACGAGGGTGGCCCCGTTTTTGACGCACTCCCGGACGCAGGCCGCCGTGGTCTCCAGATCCGGGTCGCCGCAGGTGAGGAAGGGGATGAACGCCTTGCCGTTTTCAAAGGCTCTGTAGATGTTACTCATGGAGATCCTCCCCCCTGTAGCGGGCGATGGCGGCGCAGTCCTTGTCTCCGCGCCCGGATACGGTGATGACGATGATTCGGTCCTCCCCCATGGTGGGCGCCAGCTTTCGGGCGTAGGCCACGGCGTGGGCCGACTCGATGGCGGGGATGATGCCCTCGGTGCGGCTCAGGTACTCGAAAGCCTCCACGGCCTCGTCGTCGGTGATGGCGACGTACTCGGCCCTGCCCGTGTCGTGAAGCCAGGCGTGCTCCGGGCCGATGCCGGGGTAGTCGAGCCCGGCGGAGATGGAGTACACCGGCGCGATCTGGCCGTACTTGTCCTGGCAGAAGTAGCTCTTCATGCCATGGAAGATTCCCAGCTTCCCGGTGGCTATGGTGGCCGCCGTCTCGAAGGTGTCCACGCCGCGTCCGGCGGCCTCGCAGCCGATGAGCCGGACGGAGGGGTCGCCGATGAAGTGGTAGAAGGTCCCCATGGCGTTGCTGCCGCCGCCCACGCAGGCAAGGACCGCGTCGGGGAGGCGGCCCTCCTTCTCCTGAAGCTGCTGCTTGATCTCCTTGGAGATGACGGACTGGAAGTCCCGGACGATGGTGGGGAAGGGGTGGGGGCCCATGACGGAGCCCAGGCAGTAGTGGGTGTCGGCGATGCGGCGGGTCCACTCCCGCATGGCCTCGGATACCGCGTCCTTCAGGGTGGCGGTGCCGGTGGTGACGGGGACGACCTCCGCGCCGAGTAAGCGCATCCGGTAGACGTTCAGCGCCTGCCGCTTCGTGTCCTCCTCACCCATGAAGACCACGCACTCCATGCCCATGAGGGCGGCGGCGGTGGCGGTTGCCACGCCGTGCTGGCCCGCGCCGGTCTCGGCGATGAGCCGTGTCTTGCCCATCTTTTTGGCGAGAAGCGCCTGCCCCAGCACGTTGTTGATCTTGTGGGCCCCGGTGTGGTTCAGATCCTCCCGCTTCAGGTAGATCTTCGCCCCGCCCAGGTCCCGGGTCATCTTCTCGGCGTAGTAGAGCCGGGAGGGCCTGCCCGCGTATTCGTTGAAGAGGTACGCAAGCTCCCGGTTGAACTCCGGGTCGTCCTTCAGGCGGTTGTAGGCGTCCTCCAGCTCGATGACGGCGTTCATCAGCGTCTCGGGGATATACTGCCCGCCGTGGATGCCAAAGCGTCCCTTCGGCATATGAATCAATCCTTTCGCGCGGCGCTGACCGCCGCCATGATTTTCGATTTGTCCTTGGTCTTGTCGGTCTCCACCCCGGAGGACAGGTCCACCGCCCAGGGGCGCAGAGTCCGCACCGCCTCGGGGATGGTCTCCGGCGTCAGTCCCCCGGCCAGGATGTAGTCCCGGCGGACGGAGGAGAGGAGCGACCAGTCGAAGCTCTCCCCGGTGCCCTGCCCGTTGTCCAGGAGCACCAGGTCGGCGGAGGACCGCTCCGCCTCCAGGATGTCCCGGGGGGCGCGGATGTGGAACGCCTTCCAGACGGCGCAGCCGGGGGCGGCACGGCGGAGGGCGGCAATATACTCCTCGTCCTCATCCCCGTGGAGCTGGGCTATCTTGACGGTGCCGGAGAAGTAGAGGTCCGCCACGGTGTCGATGGGGCAGTCCACGAAGACGCCCACCGGAACGATGTCCCGGCTGAGGCGCAGACAAAGCTCGTGGGCCCGCCGGGACGAGACGTTCCGGTGGCTTTTGGGGAATTCGATGACGAAGCCCGCGAAGTCGGGCTTGACCTCGTTGACGTACCGCACGTCCTCGGGCCTGTACAGCCCGCAGATCTTGATCTTTGTCATTTCGCCGCCTCCCTCATTTGGGCGAGGACCGCCCGCTTGTCCGTGGCCCGCATCAGGACCTCCCCCATGAGCACCGCGTCGGCGCCCACGGCTCGCAGCCGCGCCGCGTCCCCGGGGCGCGTGACCCCGCTCTCCGCCACGTACAGCGTCCCCGCCGGGATCAGGTCCCGGAGCCGGGCGGCGTTGCCGAAGTCCACAGAGAAGTCCTTCAGATTCCTGTTGTTGACGCCTATGATCTCCGCCCCCGCCGCGACGGCGGAGCGGATCTCCGCCTCGTCGTGGGCCTCCGCCAGCGCGGCGAGGCCCAGACTTTCGCAAATCTCCAGATACCGGGCCACGGTCCCCGTGTCCAGCAGGGCGCAGATGAGCAGCACCGCGTTGGCCCCCAGGAGCTTCGCCTCGTAGATCTGGTATTCGTCCACGGTGAAGTCCTTGCGCAGCATGGGGAGGGCGATCTTTTCCCGGATGTCCCGGAAGATTTTGTCGGACCCCAGGAACCACCGGGGCTCCGTGAGGCAGCTGACCGCGTCCGCCCCGGCCCGCTCGTACTCGCGGGCGATGTCCGCGTAGGGGAACACCGGCGCGATGAGCCCCTTGGAGGGGGAGGCCCGCTTGACCTCGCAGATGAAGGAGAGCCCCGGCCTCGCCAGAGCCTCCCGGAAGGCCGCGCCCCCGGCGGGCGCGCCCTGAAGGACCACCTCCCGCACCGCCTCCAAAGGCCGGACCTTTTTGGCCGCCGCCACGCGCTCGCGGGCGTGGGCGGCGATGGTGTCCAGGACTGTCATGCTTCCGGGCGGTTGGAGACCTGGATGAACTTCTCCAGCGTCTCCGTGGCGCGGCCGGAGTCGATGAGCTCCGCCGCCGTCTCGATGCCCTCGGCCCAGGTCCCCGCCTTGCCGCAGATATAGAGGGCCGCCCCGGCGTTCATCAGCACCGCGTCCCGCTTGGGACCGGGCTTGCCGGACAGGATGTCCCTGGTGATCTGGGCGTTCTCCTCCGGCGTGCCGCCCCGGAGGTCGGACTTCTCACACCGCGTCAGGCCGAAGTCCTCCGGCGTCACGGTGTAGGATCTGAACCACCCGTCCTTGAACTCGCAGACTCTGGTGGGGGCGGACAGGGAGATCTCGTCCAGCTTGTCCTGGCCGTAGACCACCATGCCCCGCTGAACGCCGAGACTGATCAGCACCTGGGCCAGCGGCTCTACCAGATACTCGTCGTAGACGCCCAGAAGCTGCATTTTGGGGCTTCCGGGGTTGGTGAGGGGTCCCAGGATGTTGAACACCGTGCGGAAGCCCAGCTCCCTTCGGATGGCGCCCACGTATTTCATGCTGGTGTGGTACTTCTGGGCGAAGAAGAAGCACATACCTACCTCGTCCAAAAGCTCCGCGCACTTCGCGGGGGACTGGTCGATGTTGACCCCCAGGGCCTCCAGGCAGTCGGCGGTGCCGCACTTGGAGGAGGCGGCCCGGTTGCCGTGCTTGGCCACCTTGACCCCTCCGGCGGCGGCCACCAGGGCGGAGGTGGTGGAGATGTTGAAGCTCCCGGCCCCGTCCCCGCCGGTGCCCACGATCTCGAAGATGGGCAGGTCCGTCTCCATCTTCAGCGCGTGGTCCCGCATGGCGGCGGCGCACCCGGCGATCTCGTCGCTGGTCTCCGCCTTGGCGCTCTTGGTGGACAGCGCCGCCAGGAAGGCGGCGTTCTGGGTCTGGCTGGTCTCGCCGCTCATGATCTCGTTCATCACGGCGTACGCCTCGTCGTAGGTGAGGTCCCCCTTGCTTACGATCTTTGCTATGGCTTCCTTGATCATTTATCGTTCCCTCCTGAGAAGTTATTTACCACAAAAGCTGTTCAAAGGCCATATCCAGCGCGGCCTCCAGCTCCTCATCCGAAACCTCCGCCCCGGACAGCACCCGCGATTCCAGAGCCTCAAAGAACCGCTCCAGAAGCTCCTGCTCCCAGGGTTCCGGGTCCTCCGGCTGGTCGTTGAGGAGGCGCGACAGGTCCTCCGGCCCCAGCTCGGTCAAAATCCCCGCCACGGCGGCGGCAAGCTCGCGCCCGCGTTCGCGGCTCATCGGACCGCCTCCCCCGCCGTCAGGTTCAGAAAATTGGCGATCATCCGCTTCCCCTCCGGCGTCATGATGGACTCCGGGTGGAATTGGAGACCGAAGATGGGGTATTCGGTGTGCCGCACCGCCATGATCTCCCCGTCGTCGGTCCGGGCCGTCACCTGAAGACACTCCGGCATCGTCTCGGGAAGCGCCGCCAGGGAGTGGTACCGGGCCACGGTGACCCGCTTCGGGAGTCCCGCGAAGATGGGGCAGTCCGTGTCCAGCGTCACCTCCGACTGCTTGCCGTGCATGAGCCTTTTGGCGTGGCCCACGGTGGCGCCGAATGCCTCGCAGATGGCCTGATGCCCCAGGCACACCCCCAGAAGCGGCGCCGTCCGGCCCAGCGTCCGGGCCGCCTCCACGCACACCCCCGCGTCCCGGGGGTATCCCGGCCCCGGGGAGAGGATGATCCTGTCGGGCCGCAGCGCCCCGATCTCCTCCGCCGTCAGGGCGTCGTTTCGTATCACCTTTATATCCGGCTCCAGCTCTCCCACGTACTGGAAGAGGTTGTAGGAAAAGCTGTCGTAATTGTCAATGAGAAGCGTCATTCTATCCCCTCCTGGGCGATCTCCAGGGCGCGCACCACGGCCTTTGCCTTGTTGACGCACTCCCGGTACTCGTTTTCCGGCACGGAGTCGGCCACGATCCCGGCGCCGGAGCGGACGTAAACCCGGCCCTCCCGCTTGTAGGCGATACGGATGGCGATGCAGGTGTCCAGATTCCCGGCAAGGTCGATGTACCCGATGGCCCCGCCGTAGATGCCCCGGCGGCAGTCCTCCAGCTCGTCGATGATCTGGCAGGCCCGAATTTTCGGCGCGCCGGACAGGGTCCCGGCGGGCAGGATGGCCTCCACCGCGTCCAGCGCGTCCCGGTCCGGCCGGATCCGGCCCCGCACCGTGGAGCCTAAGTGCATCACGTGGGAGAAGCGGTGCACCGTCATGTACTGCTCCACCTCCACGGAACCGAATTCGGAGATCTTTCCGATGTCGTTGCGGCCCAGGTCCACCAGCATATTGTGCTCCGCCCGCTCCTTCTCGTCCATGAGAAGCTCCGCCTCCAGCCGCCGGTCCTCCTCGGGTGTCGCGCCACGGGGCCGGGTCCCCGCCAGGGGGAAGGTGTGGAGAACGCCGTCCTGGAGCTTCACCAGCGTCTCCGGGGAGGCCCCGGCGATCTCCAGCTCGTTTCCGGCGAAGTAGAACATATAGGGCGACGGGTTCACCGTCCGCAGGACACGGTAGGCGTCAAAGAGGCTGCCCTCGAAGTCCGCCTCCAGCCGGTTGGAGAGGACCACCTGGAAAATGTCCCCCTCGTAGATGTGTTCCTTGGCCCGCTCCACCATGCGGCAGAACCGCTCCTCGTCGAAGAGCGTGCGGATGGGGCTTGTCATCCGCCCGACGGGAGGCTCGGCCTCCGGCGCGCCGCGCAGAGCCTCGGCGATGGCCCGGATCTCCGCCTTGGCCCTCTCATAGCCGGTGTCCAAATCGTCCAGGTCCACCGTCACCATGACGACGAGTTTCTGGCGGAAATTGTCAAAGGCGATGACCTTTCGGAAGAGCATCAGGTCCAGGTCCTGGAACCCCTCCGTGTCCTTCGCGCGGAGCTTCAGGGAGGGCTCCGCGTATTGGATGTAGTCGTAGCCGAAATACCCCACAAGGCCCCCGGTGAAGGGCGGCAGGAAGTCGAAGCGGGGCGCTTTGTGGTCCGAGAGGATCTTCCGCAGGACGGCCCGGGGGTCCGTGTTCCGGTAGACGGCCTTCCCGTCCTTTTCCATCGTCACGGCCCCGTCCCGGGCTGTGACGCACAGCTCCGGGTCCACGCCGATGAAGGTGTACCGCCCCCAGCGCTCCTGGGCCTCCGCCGATTCCAGCAGGAAGCAGGGCCTGTCCCGGAAGCGCCGCAATGCCTCGATGGGCGTGATCCTGTCACTCATCATCTCCGCCGACACCGCCGCCGTCCGGTACTCCCCGGTTTCGGCGATCTGACGCAGCTCCTCAAGGGAGGGTCTGAATTTCATACCGTCTGCCTCACTTCAACATTTTAGTCTAACAAACCAAATTAAATTCTATCATCCCCTCCGTGTCAAGTCAATTGGCGAAGGGCCGAATCTGGGCCGGGGAGGGCGGATTTTATTGACATTTTGGCGGGGAATTGGTAAAATCCATAGTGGAAGATTCAATAGAAAGGGGGCGGCTCCCCGTGATCCTGCTCATCACCGGCCCCACCCACACCGGCAAGACGAAGCTTGCCCAGAGGGTGCTGGAAAAATACGGATTTCCCTATCTCTCCGTAGACCACCTGAAAATGGGCCTCATCCGCGCCGGGTACACCGGCCTCACGCCGACGGATGACGACGAAGCCCTGACCGCCTATCTCTGGCCCGTGGTCCGGGAGATCGTGAAGACCGCCGTGGAGAACCGCCAGAATCTGACGGTGGAGGGGTGTTACATTCCCTTCGACTGGGAGAAGGACTTCGGCGCGGAATACCTTCCCCACTTACGTTTCGTATGCCTTGCGATGACGGAGCGTTACATCCGTCAAAGCTTTGACGCCATCCTGGCCCACGCCTCCGACATCGAGGACCGGCGGGAGGAGGAGCTGACGCCGGAGGCGCTGGTCGCGGAAAACCGGCGGACGCTGGAGCGGTGCCGGGTCCACGGCGTGACGCCCCTGCTCATCGACGGGACCTATGACGTTGATCTGGAATTGTAATATTTGAGAAAGGATGAGGGAAATGAAATTCAAAAGCTTCGACGGCAAGGAACTGCACATCCATGAGTGGCTGGACGTACAGGCGCCGGTGGGCGCGGTGCAGTTCGTCCACGGCATGGCCGAGCACGGGGCCAGGTATGAACCCTTCGCCCGGTATCTGAACGACCACGGCTGGCTGGCGTTGGCCGACGACCACCGGGGCCACGGGCTGACGGACCCGGACTCCCTGGGGTACGCCCCGGCGGATATGTTCGCCGACACGGTGCGGGACGAGGCCGCCATCGCGGACTTCTACCGGGCAAGGTACCCCGGCCTTCCCTACGTCCTCTTCGGCTTCTCCTTCGGCTCCTTCGTGGCCCAGAGCTTTATCTCCCGGTACGGCGACCGGCTGGACGGGGCGGTCATCGGCGGAAGCTCCCACAAGAAGGACTTCGACGTGTACCTGGGTACCGTCACGGCGGCGGTCCTGCCCGGGAAAAAGCCCGCCAAACTCATTGAAAACCTCTCCTTCGGCGCCTACGCCAAAAGCTTTCCCGACGGCAAGTGGGTTTCGGCGGACCCGGAGAACAACGCGGCCTACGACGCGGACCCCTTCTGCGGCTTCACGTGCTCCGCCAAGTTCTACCGGGACTTCTTCCGGGGCCTCCGCGGTCTATACACGCCGGAATACATCGCGGGACTGCCCAAAGATCTCCCGCTGCTCCTGGCCTCCGGGGCACAGGACCCGGTGGGAAACATGGGCGGTGGCGTCCGCAAGCTCCGGGAATTCTACGTGGAGAGGGCCGGGATGACCGACGTGGACATGGTGCTTTTCGACAACTCCCGCCATGAGTTCCTCAATGAGCGGCAGGACAGGGAGCGCAAGTGGGGCGCGGTCCTGGACTTCCTTACGCGCGTTAAAGAGCGAAAAGGATCGGTCTGACGCGCGATTATGAGTTGAGAATTTTTCCGCGATCTGCTATAATCCAACTATCAACTGAAGATTCGGAGTGTGACGCCAATGAACGCTGTTGAACTGATAAATAAACTGGACGCCGGGGCCCTGGACCCGGAGCTTGCCCGCGTCCTCGGCGCGGAACCCGCCGCCGCCCACGCCCGCGCCCTGTCGGTCGCCCGGGAGCTTAGGGAGCTCTACGCGCCGGAGGGCCGCGCCGGGATCTTCTCCGGGCCGGGCCGCACGGAGATCGGCGGCAACCACACGGACCACCAGCACGGGCACGTGCTGTGCGGCAGCGTGAATCTGGACGTGCTGGCCGCCGCCGCCCTCAACGGGACCCAAACCGTGCGTTTGAAGAGCGCGGGGTACGATCCCATCGAAGTGGACCTCGATGACCTCGCCCCCCGGGAGAGCGAGTACGGCGCCACCGCCGGACTTGTGCGCGGCGTGGCGGCGGGGGTGAAGGGGCTGGGGTTTGCGATCTCCGGCTTCGACGCCTGCTGTGTCTCCACGGTGCTGTCCGGCTCGGGCCTGTCCAGCTCCGCCGCCTTCGAGGTGCTGGTCGGGAACATCCTGAACGAACTGTGCTGTGAGGGGAAGCTGGATCCGGTGACCATCGCCAAGATCGGCCAGTACGCCGAGAACGTCTACTTCGGCAAGCCCTGCGGCCTCATGGACCAGATGGGCTCCTCGGTGGGCGGCGCGGTGGCGATAGATTTCGCCGACCCGGAAAATCCCGTTGTCACCCCGGTGAGCTGCGACTTCGCCGCCTCCGGCCACGCCCTGTGCATCGTGGACACCCGCTCCGACCACGCAGACCTGACCGGCGACTACGCCGCCATCACCCGGGAGATGGCCGCCGTGGCCGCGCACTTCGGCAAAAAGTGGCTCCGACAGGTGCCGGAGGCCGACTTCCGCGCCGCCATCCCCGCCCTGCGGGCGGAATGCGGCGACCGGGCCGTCCTGCGTGCCATGCACTTCTACGCCGACGACCGCCGGGCCGTCCTGGAGGCGGAGGCGCTGCAAAGGGGCGATTTCGGCGGATTCCTGCGCCTTGTCAACGAGTCGGGCCTGTCCTCCGAGACGGTTTTGCAGAACATCTGGTCCCCCGTGCGCCCGGAGAAGCAGGCCGTGACGCTGGCCCTGGCGCTGGGACGGGAGATTTTGGCCGGGCGCGGCGCCATCCGCGTCCACGGCGGCGGCTTCGCGGGCACCGTCCAGGCCTTCGTGCCGGAGGACCTGGTACCGTCGTTCAAGGCGGGCATCGAGTCCGTCTTCGGCGCGGGCGCCTGCCACATCCTGCGCATCCGTCCGGTGGGCGGCGCGGCTGTGGTGTGACGCGCCGTTGAAATCATACATTTATGTAATCATCACTCTGAGGGAGGGTTTTTTATGGCAATTCTTGTTCTTGGCGGGGCCGGATACATCGGGTCCCACACGGTATGGGAGCTCTGTGAGGCGGGCCGCGACGTGGTGGTGGCCGACAATCTCCAGACCGGTTTTAAGGAGTCCGTACATCCCAGGGCCCGGTTCTACAAGCTGGACATCCGGGACCGGGCGGCGCTGGACGTGCTCTTCCAGGCGGAGAAGATCGACGGCGTCATCCACTTCGCCGCCTGCTCCCAGGTGGCCGAGTCCATGCGGGACCCGCTGAAATACTACGACAACAACCTCCACGGCACCATGGTGCTGCTGTCCGCCATGGTGGCGCACGGGGTCGGCAAGATCGTCTTCTCCTCCACCGCCGCCACCTACGGCGAGCCGGAGCGGGTGCCCATTCTGGAGACGGACCGGACACAGCCCACCAACACCTACGGCGAAACGAAGCTCAGCATGGAACACATGATGAACTGGTGCTCCAAGGCCCACGGGCTCCGGTACGTGGCCCTCCGCTATTTCAACGCCTGCGGGGCGCATCCCAGCGGCGTCATCGGCGAGGCCCACGACCCGGAGACACATTTGATTCCCATCATCCTCCAGGTCCCCAACGGACAGCGGGACAAACTCACCATCTACGGCGACGACTACGCCACGCCGGACGGGACCTGTGTGCGCGACTACATCCATGTGACCGATCTCGCCCAGGCGCACATTCTCGCCCTGGACTACCTGATGGCGGGCGGGGAGAACAACGTCTTCAACCTGGGCAACGGCGTGGGCTTCTCCAACAAGGAGGTGGTGGACGTGGCCCGGGCCGTCACCGGACACCCCATCCCGGCGGAGATCGGACCCCGGAGGCCCGGGGACCCGGCGCGGCTCGTGGCCTCCAGCGAGAAGGCAAAGACCGTCCTGGGCTGGGACCCCAAGTACGCCGATCTCAATACCATTATTTCCACCGCCTGGCAGTGGCATAAGAACCACCCCAACGGGTATAAGAAGTGAGGCGCGGACATGGTAGACGAAGCCGTATCCAAGCTTGTGACCTACGCCCTGCGGACGGGGCTCATTGAGGAGTCGGAGAAGATCTGGGCGACAAACGCGGTGCTGGAGATGCTGAAGCTGGACTCCTACGCCGACCCCGGCAAGAGCTGGGAGGACATCGACCTTGCCGCGACCCTGGACGAGTTGACCCACGACGCCTATGAGCGCGGCATCATTCCGGGGGACTCCACCGACTACCGGGACCTTCTGGACACCGCCCTCATGGGCCGCCTGACGCCCAGGCCCGCCCAGGTCATCGGGAAATTCAAGGCGCTCTATGCCGAGAGTCCCCGGAGGGCCACGGATTGGTATTACAAATTCTCCCAGGACACCAACTATATAAGGCGGGACCGCATCGCGAAGGATATGAAGTGGACCGCCGAGACGGAGTACGGGACTCTGGACATCACGGTGAACCTGTCCAAGCCCGAGAAGGACCCCAAGGCCATCGCGGCGGCCAAGAATATGCCCGCCTCCGCCTACCCCCGCTGCCAGCTGTGCGCGGAGAACGAGGGATACGCCGGGAGGCTCAACCACCCGGCGCGGCAGAACCACAGGACGGTGCCCATCACCATAAACGGAAGCCCCTGGTTTTTGCAGTACAGCCCCTACGTATATTATAATGAGCACTGCATCTGCCTGAACCGGGAGCACGTCCCCATGAGGATCGACCGGGCCTGCTTCGGAAAGCTCCTGGACTTCGTGGGCCAGTTCCCTCACTACTTTGTGGGCTCCAACGCGGACCTGCCCATCGTGGGCGGCTCGATTCTGGCCCACGACCACTTCCAGGGCGGGCACTACACCTTCGCCATGGAGCGGGCCCCCATGGAGACGCCCGTTGTCTTCCCCGGATTCGAGGACGTGACCGCCGGGATCGTAAAATGGCCCATGTCCGTCATCCGGGTGCGTTCCCCGAAGCCCCGGCGGCTCATTGATCTTGCCGACAAAATTCTCAAGGCGTGGCGCGGGTACACCGACGGGGCGGCATTCATCTACGCCGAGACGGACGGCGAGCCCCACAACACGATAACCCCCATCGCGAGGCGGCGCGGCACGGATTTTGAGCTGGACCTGGTGCTGCGCAACAACATCACGACGCCGGAGCATCCCCTGGGCGTCTACCACCCCCACGCGGATCTGCACCACATCAAAAAGGAGAACATCGGCCTCATCGAGGTGATGGGCCTGGCGGTCCTCCCGGCGCGGCTGAAAGCGGAGCTGTCCGCATTGGCGGAGGCGCTGGTCACCGGCGCGGACCTGCGGGCCGATCCACTCACGGAGAAGCACGCGGACTGGGCCGAGGGGTTCCGGCCCAAGTACGGCGTCATCACAGAGGACAACGCGCTGGATGTTGTGAAGTATGAGACGGGGCTTGTGTTCGCGAAGGTTTTGGAGCACGCCGGGGTCTATGCACGCACGCCGGAGGGCAAGGATGCGTTCCTTCGATTTTTAAACATGGTAAAGTAACGAAAAGGGGCGCTCCGGCGCCCCTTCCGCATTTTACAGCCGTAAAGTATTGATGTGAAAAAGTTATATGGGATCCCCTTAATTTGGGAATATTTTGTTTTTGTTACAGTGGAAAAGTTGAACATTGTGTTTAAAATTATGTAAAGTGACGCTTGACAACCTCCCTGCTTTAAAATACAATGTAAGTACCATGAAGAGGTTTCACGGCCGTGTCAATGAGGGTGGACGCCGTTGTTTCACACTTCGTGGGAACATATGGAAAGGGAGGTTATTTCCATGAAAAAACACACCCGCAAATTTCTCTGCGCGGTCCTGGCGGTGATGATGGTCGTCTCACTCATCCCCGTCTACGCCGCCGCAGATGACCACGACCACAACCACACCGCGACCCTCAACAACATCGACCGTTTCTTAGATGAGAGGGGCTTAGATGACGAGGGCAAAAACAACGAAGGAGGCGCCTCTTCCGACGCCAAGGATGGGGAGAGCGAAGAGGTAGCGGAAGGCTGCGACCACGACTGGGTGGAGTACTCAACCGACGAGGGGTACAACTGCCAGCTTGGTACCTGCTGGATGTACTACTGGGAGTGCTCAAAGTGCGGCGCGCAGCGGCAAATTGCGTTCCGCGAGTATGACGGCCTCAACTTGGGTCAGCACACCTACACAGAGAAGAAGGTCAAATCAGAGTGCCCCAAAAATCCCACCATCGAGAGAACATGCAAGGATTGCGGCGATACCCAGATAGAGACCGGCAAACACAACTGGCAGCCGGAAGGACCGGAGATTCCCGGCGCGAGGTGCACGGACTACTCAAAGCAGAAGTATGTGTGCGCTGACTGCGGCGCGACGAAGACAGAGAGCACCGGGGTCAAGGGCACCCACAATTATGTGGAAATGAGCAGCAAGCCCACATGCACCGAGCCGGGCTACACCTGGAAAGAGTGCACCGGGTGCGGTCATGTGATCTTGAAGACCGCGACGGGCAATCCCACCGGCCACAAGTGGACCACCAACGCTGACCACACCGTTGGCCGCACCTGCTCCGTCTGCGGCATGACCAGCGGCGCGACTGAGCACACCTGGTCCGGGTGGCAGTCCGATGAGAACGCCCACTGGAAGGAATGCACCCAGTGCAAGACCATGGACTTCAACTCCTATAATGAGCACACCTTCAACGCTCAGGGCAAGTGCACCGTCTGCGGTCACAGCAAGCCCGTGTGCGACCATGATTGGGTGGGGCCCAAGATGTTCGGCCCGTTCAATCACCAGTACGAGTGCAGCATATGCAAGGAAAAGATGACGGTCTCCTGCGCGTCGGTCACCAGTACAGCGCGGGATGACTGCACAAAGGATGTCTACTGCGTCTGCGGCAACAAGGTACTTGACGGCCAGAAGAGGCACAACTTCGGGACGTGGAACTGCACCGACTCCAGCCACACCCACAAGTGCCTGAACATTGGCTGCCAGTACGGTCAGACCGAGCCGCACAACTTCGCCACAAACGCGGGCGTGGTCATGTGCAGTGTTTGCAGCTTCGTTGACAAGGCGGCGTCCGTTGAGCACACTCACACCTACGGCCCCTGGACCGTGGGCCAGAACAGCTGCGTCAAGTACTGCACCGATCCCACCTGCGGTGAGATCGTCACCACCTCCCACATCGCCGGAGCTGCCGACTGTCTGGGCAACGCCACCTGCAAGCTCTGCGGCGCCGCTATGAAGGCCGCCCCCAGCTCCAACCATGTGGGAGCCACCGAGATCCGCAACGCCGCCGCCGCCGAGGTCGGCAAGGCCGGCTACACCGGCGACACCGTGTGCCTGACCTGCGGCCAGATCATTCAGAAGGGCCAGCCCATCGAGGCCCTGAAGCCCAACCACGTCCACGCCTTCACCGCCGCCCAGCACGACGCCACCGGCCACTGGAACGTCTGCGAGTGCGGCGAGAAGGACGCCGTTGCCGTACACACCGGCGGCGCCGCCACCTGCGCCAGCCAGGCCGTCTGCTCCGTCTGCGGCGAGAAGTACGGCGCTCTGAGCGGCGAAAACCACGTGGGCGGGACCCAGATCATCAACATCATCGCCGCCGAGGTGGGCAAGTCCGGCTACACCGGCGACACCCAGTGCCTGGGCTGCGGCGCCATCCTCACCAAGGGCGAGGAGATCCCCGCTCTGACGCCCGAGCATCAGCACGCTCACACCGTCAGGTTCGACTCCGTGGAGCACTGGAAGGAGTGCGAGTGCGGCGACAAGATCGACGCGGCCGCTCACACCTACGCAAACGGCATCTGCTCCGTCTGCGGTGCCAAAGAGCCCGAGAAGATCGAGGACGCCCACGTCCACAGCTACTCCGCCAGCTTCGACTCCACCGCCGAGTACCACTGGCACACCTGCGCCGCCTGCGGCGGCCAGAACGGCCTTGAGAAGCATATGTTCGTGGATGACCGCTGCGTCACCTGCGGCATGACCCTGGTGCGATCCGAGGTCAAGGAGGCCCGCGAGAAGGCTCAGGCCGACCTGACGGGCGAGAATTCCGTCCTCAAGATCTTCAAGGACATGGCCGACGCCACGGCCGACACCTACTACGCCCTGCCCATCCAGCGCCTCTACAACGCCGGTATCATGAAGGGCAACACCTCCTCCGGCGATTCCTTCGGAGGAGCCTCCAACATCAGGCGCGACTCCGTCATGGTCATCATGGCCCGCATCAGCGGCCAGAAGGACGTTGATCCCGCCGACTGGAACGCCTCCCGCGCCGCCTTTATGCAGTGGGCCGCCGAGAACGACGTCACGGTACCCGGACCCGAGGACGCCGACGCCTCCCGCGAGGAGACCGTCTATATGCTTTGGGTCATGGCCGGTAAACAGCCCTCCACCTATGACCTGAGCGCTTTCACCGACGTGTCCTCCATCGAGTCCGATTACATGACGGCCATCCGCTGGGCCGTGGAGAACGACATTCTCACCGGCGATAACAACGGTAAGCTCATGCCAGACATCAAAGTTACCCGTCAGGACGCCGCCACTCTGGTGGTGAGGTACATCGACAGGATGAACGTCGTCCTCTGATCCCCCGAAGCGTTCTCCTTTCATAATTACGCCGCGGCGCTTTCCTTGCGCCGCGGCGTTTTATGCGATCCCACAAATTGAAGGCTTGCGCGGCTGCCTCATTCTGCCGGGGACATCGCGCCGCGTCCGTTTTTTGCCGCCTGGAATGAAAAAATTGCGCGTTGGACCACAAAACACTTGTTTTATCGTCTCATTTAGAATATAGTATACGAGTGAATACGGTTATCGCGGGAATTGGAGGATCGGAACATGGATCTTAGGCCCATTGGGGTATTCGACTCGGGACTGGGGGGCCTCACCTGCGTCAAGCGCCTGCGGGAGCTGATGCCGGGGGAGGACATCATCTACCTGGGCGACACCGGCAGGGTCCCCTACGGCGGCAGGAGCCGGGAGACCATCATCAAATACGCGCGGCAGGACATCGCCTTCCTGCGGCGGCACGACATCAAGGCGGTGGTGGCCGCCTGCGGCACCGTCAGCACCAACGGCCTGGAGGAGATCGCCGGGGACTACGCTATCCCGGTGCTGGGCGTGGCCGCCGCCGCCGCCAGGGCCGCTGTCAACGCAACGCGAAGCGGCAGGATCGGCCTTATCGGAACCAAGGCGTCCATCCGCAGTACCGCCTACGACGAGAAGATCCTGCGGCTCATGCCGGAAGCGCGCATCGTCAAAAAGGCGTGTCCCCTCTTCGTCCCCATCGTGGAGGACGGGCGCATCGGGGACGGTGAGCCCGTCCTGGAGCTGGTGGCCCACCAGTATCTGGAGGATCTGCGGCGCGCCGGGGTGGATACGCTGATTTTGGGCTGCACCCACTACCCGCTGATCGCCGGGACCATCGGGCGGCTCATGGGGCCGGGGGTGACGCTCATCGATCCGGGCGCGGAGATCGCGGCGCTCCTTCGCCGCCGACTGGAGGAGGAGGACGCCCTGGCGGACCGGGACAGGGGCGCCTACAGCTACTTTGTCACCGACAGCGCCGAGGACTTCGCCCAGACGGCCTCCCTGTTTCTGGGGTTCCGCGTGGAAGGCGCGGTGAGCCGCGTGAGCCTGGAGGACCGGTGATGGACGCCCGGATCTCGGTGGTTTCCGTCATCGACGGGGACAGGATCGAGGGCGTGTACCGGGGGACGTATACATACGGGGAAACCGGCGTGCTTTTGGAGTACGGCGAGCCGGAGGGCTCGGACCTGGGGCCCTGCCGGGTGAGGATCTCCGCCCGCCCCGGCTTTGTGGGCATCCAGCGCCGGGGGCGGGTCCATATGCTCCTGCCCCTGGAGGACGGGCGGTCCACCCGGGGCGCCTACAGGACGCCCTTCGGGGACATCCGCCTCCGCGCGGAGACCCGGAAGCTCCACGCCCGCCTGGATACGGGGGGAGGGAGCCTCCATGTCCGCTACCGCCTGGCCTTCGAGGGGCAGGAGGACGGGCAGAACAACGAATTGACGGTAAAAATTGAGGTTATAAACGAAAGGAACACAGAAGATGAACTTGATCGATGAGGCAAAAAAGCAGATCGAGAGCCTGCTGAACACCGCTTATGACAGCGCGGCCGCCAGGGGGACCCTGCCCGCCGGATGCGCCCTCCGGGGCACGGTGGAGATCCCCAAGGACGTGGTCTTCGGGGACTACGCCTCCTCCGCCGCCATGGCCGCCGCACGGGATATGCGCATGGCGCCCCGGAAAATCGCCCAGGCGCTGGTGGACGGGCTCGATTTGAACGGCACGTTCTTCGAGAGCGTCAGCATCGCGGGGGCGGGCTTTATCAACTTCCGGCTGGGCCCCCGCTGGTACGGGGACGTGATCGCCGCCGTGGAGCGGGAGGGCCGGTCCTACGGCGCCTGCGACATCGGCTGCGGCGAGAAGGTGATGGTGGAATTTGTCTCCGCCAACCCCACGGGTCCCATGCACATGGGCAACGCCCGGGGCGGCGTCTTGGGCGACACCCTGGCAAACGTGCTGAAGCTGGCGGGGTATGACACCTGGAAGGAGTTCTACGTCAACGACGCGGGCAATCAGGTCCACAAGTTCGCCGTGTCCATCTATGCCCGTGCCATGCAGGAGAAGGTGGGGGAGGAGAATTTCGCCTTCCCCGAGGACGGCTACCACGGGGAGGACATCCGGGATCTGGCACGGGCCTTCCTTCAGGAGCACCCGGAGTTCCCGGAAGGGCGGGACGAGGCGGCCTGGGAGGATCGGATGGCGCGCTTCGGCCTTGACCGGAACATCCCGAAAATGAAGTCCGACCTTCTCAAGTACGGCATCGAGTACGATCAGTGGTTCCTGGAGTCCTCCCTCCACGAGTCCGGCTATGTGGCGGAGACGGTGGAGCTTCTGGCGAAAAATGGCTGGACTTACGAAAAGGACGGGGCTCTGTGGCTGAAGACGGCGGATCTTTTGCGGAAAAAGTACATCGCCGAGGGCAAGACCCCCGAGGAGGCGGAGAAGCTGGATCTGAAGGACGACGTCCTGCGCCGGGCCAACGGGTTCTACACCTACTTCGCGGCGGACATCGCCTACCACAGGAATAAGATCGAAGAGCGCGGTTTCTCCAAGGTCATCAACGTCTGGGGCGCGGACCACCACGGACACGTGGCCCGTCTCCAGGCCGCCGTGGACGGTCTGGGGCTGGAGGGCTCCAAACGGATCGTCATCGTCCTCATGCAGCTGGTGAACCTTCTCCAGGACGGTCAGCCGGTGAGGATGTCCAAGCGCACCGGGAAGGCCATCGCCCTTAACGACCTGTTGGACGAGATCAGCGTGGACGCCGCCCGGTACTACTTCAACAACCGCGCCGCCACCAGCCCTCTGGATTTCGACCTGGACCTGGCGGTCCGGCAGGACAGCGAGAACCCGGTCTACTACGTCCAGTACGCTCACGCCCGCATCTGTACGCTCCTGGGGCTCCTCGCGGGCGACGGACACACGGTGAAGCCCGCCTCTCAAATCCGCTTCGAGCTTCTCGCCGACGAGACGGAGAAGGCCCTTGTGAAGCAGATCTCCTCCTTCCCCGAGGAGATCAAGCTGGCCGCCCGGGACTACGACCCCAGCCGGATCAACCGGTATCTCATGGAGCTGGCCGCCCGCTTCCACCGCTTCTACAACGCCTGCCGCATCCGGGACGCGGAGGAGGACCTGCTGGACGCCAGGTTGAAGCTGGCCGCCTCCGTCCGGGCGGTCCTGGAGAACGGCCTCGCCGTCCTGGGCGTCACGGCACCGGAGAAGATGTAATACTGATATTTATACTAATTTTGCTTTAAAAATGTGGTTTTTTCCACAAAAATACGGGGCTGTGAATATCCACGCCTGGGGTGGCGTGTTTTTTCACAGCCCCTATTTTGCGATTTAGCGAAAAAATATACGTTTTATACTAATATCCAATTGAAAGAAGACACCGAGCGGCGAGGATTTTTAGCGTCAGACAAGGAAGACGTCGCAGGGAATACTTTGTGTATTTCCAAGCGGTCTGACGAAGTATGACGCAAAAAAAGACCGTCGTGAATATCTTATTTTGATTGAATATTAGTATTATACTATACATTTTGACCGGAAACTGCTAAAATCATCGTAGAAAACAAAAGGGGGCCGTGCTATGCCTGATCTACAGCGTTTTTCGAACTACAGGGAAAAAGTGGTGGGCAATTGCGCCAAAATCATCGTGGGGAAGGATGAGGTCGTCGAGCTGGTGCTGGTGTGTTTCCTCTGCTCCGGCCATGTGCTGTTGGAGGACATGCCGGGCACGGGGAAGACCATGCTGCTGCGCTCCTTCGCCAGGAGTGTGGGCGGGGATTTCAAGCGCATCCAGTTCACGCCGGACCTGCTGCCCTCGGACCTGACGGGCATCAACTTCTACAACCAGAAGTCCGGGGAGTTCCAGTTCCGTCCGGGCCCGCTGTTTGCCAATATCATCCTGGCTGACGAGATCAACCGGGCCACGCCACGCACCCAGTCCAGCCTCCTGGAGGCCATGGAGGAGCGCCAAATCACCGTGGACGGGGTGACCACGAAGCTCACGGAGCCCTTTCTCGTGATGGCCACCCAGAACCCGCTGGAGTCCTACGGCACCTTCCCCCTGCCGGAGGCCCAGATCGACCGGTTCTTCATGCGTCTGAGCCTGGGCTACATGACCGAGGAACAGGAGATGCGCGTCCTGTCCCGGCCCATCGCCCAGGGCCAGCCGGACAACCTCTCCCAGGTGGTGACGGTGGAGGAAACCGCCTACGTCCGCTCCGCCTGGCAGGAGGTCCGGGTCTCGCCGGAGGTCCTGCGGTACCTGATGAGCATCATCACCGCCACCCGGCGGGAGAGCAGTCTGTATACCGGCGTCTCCACGCGCGGAGCGCAGGCCCTCTACCGGGCGTGTCAGGCATACGCCGCCCTCAGCGGCCGGGAGTACGTCCTGCCGGAGGACGTGCAGTACCTGGCGCCCTTTGTGCTGGGCCACCGGATGGCCGCCGGGGAGAACAGCTCCACCGCAGCGAAGGAGAATCTGGACCGGATCCTGGAGAAGATACCGGTCCCGCTGGAGACGGTCTGATGCTGATACTGGTTCTCATCGCGGCGGCTCTGGTGCTGATCCTCCAGCTCCGCTCCGTCCGGCGCGGGGAGGGGCAGGTAGACGCCGCCCTGGAGCTCAGTCGGGACCTGGCGGAGCCGGGGGAGCGCGTGGAGCTCCTTGTGACCGTGTCCAACCGGACCCGGGTGCTCCTGCCGTTTTTGAAGCTGAATATCCGCATCCCCAGGGGCGTCTCGGCGGCGGAGCCGGACAAACTGCGGCACCTGACGCTGGTGGACGAGGACGAGATCGTGCTGAGCACCTGGGCCGCGCCCATGCAGAGGCTCCGCCTGCGCG
Organism: uncultured Oscillospiraceae bacterium; assembly: GCA_947624585.1. Taxonomy (GTDB): domain Bacteria; phylum Bacillota; class Clostridia; order Oscillospirales; family Oscillospiraceae; genus RUG626. The sequence continues at coordinate 21,360 of CANQKZ010000030.1, forward strand.
TCCCCGTGTACGCGGAGAGGCGCGGCCTGTATCTTTTCGACTCCGTGGCCGTGTCGGAGGGGGACTTCCTGGGTCTCCGGGAGCGGCGGGAGGAGTTCCGGGTCCACTCGGAGCTGGTGGTGGTGCCCAGAGAGGCGCCCAGAAGATCCCTGGGCCAGATCCCGGGGAGCTTCCCCGGGGACCTGTCCGTCCGGCGGTTCCTCTTTGACGATCCGGTGCTGACGGTGGGGTGCCGGGAGTACACCGGCCAGGAGCCCATGAAGTCCATCGCCTGGACCGCCAGCGCCCGGGCGGGGTCCCTGATGGTGAAGCGGTTCGACCGCACCATGGACGCAAGCGTGGCCGTGGTGGTCAACGTATTCACCTGGGCCGGGGACCCGGAGGCGCGGGCGGAATCCTGCTTCTCCCTGGCCCGCGCCGCCTGCCGGATGCTGGAGGACCGGGGCATCCGCTACAGCGTCTATACCGACGCCTCCGCCGGGGATGTGGCCGGACCCTTCCGACACGTGGTGGAGGGCCTGGGCGGCAAGCATTTCCTCCGGGTGCTGGATTTGCTGGGCCGCAGTACCTGCTACGGGCGCGACACCTTCCCCAAGCTCCTGGACCAGGCCGTGGGCCAGACCCACGGCGTGTGCGGCATCCTGCTGATCACCCCGGCCCGGGACCGGGAGATCCTGGCCGCCGCCAGCAGATGCGCCGCGCGGCACGGCGTGGGGCTGACCACCGTGGTCCCCGAGGAGGCGGTGTGATGGCGTTCATCGTATTTCTGCGCGGCGTCTCGGACACCGGCTTCTACTATTTCTTCGCCGCCATCCTGGCGGGCCTCTTCGGAGCCCGGCCCCGGGCTGTGGCGCTGGGACTTCTGCTCCAGTGCCTCGCCCTGACGGCGGGGTACCTTCTTCGCGGACGGCGGGCCCGATTCGCGCCCCTGGCCGTCCCGGCGCTGTATCTCCTGCTGGCGTCACGGGGCATGGCGGAGCGCCTGGCATTGCTCCCCGCGTTCCTCTACATACTCTCCCTCCTGCGCCCGGAGGCTTACGAGCCCACCTGGGACCACGAGGCGGACCTTTTCTCAAAATTCTGGAAGATCGTGGTGATTTTCCTCTTCTTGTGGATCTCCTTCAGCGGCCTCTTCACGGGGATACAGCCCCTTCTGGAGGAGGCGGCCCTGCCCGACGCGCTGGTGACGCTGACCTCCCTCATCCTGCTGATGCGCGCTCTGCGCCACGACCGGGAGGTGTATACCAAGGGCAAGCGGCAGGTCATCGACCTCGCCATCTTCGCGCTCCTGCTGGCCATAGCGGCCCTGCTGGGGTCCCGGCCCGTGCTGGACGGGCTGTGGACGCTGACGAAGCTCATCTTCCTGTACGCCCTCTACCCCCTGCTGCGGATCGCCACGTGGCTCGCGGGGATCGTCCTCCGGCTGGTGGGCTGGGCGTTGTCCAAAATCTTCCGCGACCTCGGCCCCGTGGAGATGCCTGACCTGCCCCCCGACCGGGGCGGTACCGACGAAAACCTCCTCCCCGACCTGGTTCCCGAGGCGGCGGAGGGCTCGCCGATCCTGCGGGCTCTGCTCATCGTGGCCGGGGCGGCGCTGCTGGCGTTCGCGGCCTGGAGGCTCCTGCGGATGCTCTATCTTCGTGGCCCGGAGCTGGCGGACAACGGCGAGAAGGCCGTCGAGCGCGCCCGGATCCCGGAGACCGAAGCCCCCCGCGAACGCCGCCGTCCCCGCACCCCGGCGGAGCGCGTGCGCCGGGAGTATCGCGGATTCCTGCGCCTGTGCCTCCGGCACGGGATGTCCCTGACCCCACGGGACACCAGCCTCAGCGTCCGGGCCAAGTCCGACGGCCTCTCCGTCCCGGAGGAGGCCCATGAGCTCCGCCGCCTCTACATCGCCGCCCGCTACGGCGGCCGCGCCGATGACCGGGACGCCGAGCGCGCCGAGCGCGCCCTCCGCCAGCTCCGCCGGGATTGGCCCGACACCCCCCATAAATGAATCATTTTCCCTGTCCCATCGGGTAAAATAAGGCCAAATCTTATTTTCCGGGAGGACGCGGTCATGGAAAGAATTATCGGGAAAGAATACCTTAACACTTCGCCTCCCATCTGCGGCAAGAGGAAAAGAGCCCCGGCACCGTGGAAAAATATCTCCGCGACGCATCAGCCTTCGCCGCGCACATGAACGGCGCGGCCGTCACGTGGGACGCCGTGGCCGCGTGGCGGGACGGGCTGGCGGGGGAGCTGCAACCGGCTACCGTCAACGCCAAGGTGGCGGCGGTCAACTCGCTGCTCCGGTTCCTGGGCTGGGAGGATTGCCGGGTCAAGTCCCTGCGCGTCCAGCGTCAGGTGTTCCGGGAGCGGGGGAAGGATTTGTCGCGGGGGGAGTACCAACGCCTGCTGGACGCGGCGCCGGAGCGGACACGGATGGTCATGGAAACCATCTGCGCCACGGGCATCCGGGTCAGCGAGCTCCGCTTCATCACCGTGGAGGCGGCGCGGGCGGGGGTGGCGCGGATTCGGCTCAAGGGGAAAATCAGGACCGTCCTGATCCCGGTCAGACTGTGCAAGAAGCTCCTGAAATACGCCCAAAAACAGGAAACCGCCTCCGG
>CANQKZ010000031.1 GCA_947624585.1 uncultured Oscillospiraceae bacterium
GTCCTCCGCTACGAACGCCTCGATAAAATTCCTGCTCTCAAATTCATCCATATTCCCTCATCCTTTCGCGTTTCGTGGCTCATATTATATCAAAATCAGGAGCGATGTCAAGGAAGAATTCGTTATCGAGGCGCTCGTCGGGAATGCGGGGAGGCCGATGAAACGAGGGCCGGGCGTTATACGTCTCGGTTCGCGACTTGACTTTGATCCCTCGCATCCCGCTCATATCCTCCGGTTTGACCGCCTGTCAGTACCTTTTCGCTGTCTTCATGGAATAATATGCCTGGCGTGTCTCGTCCGGCGTCAGTTCGCGGTCGTAGATGACCAGCTCGTTCATACAGCCGACAAGACGCTTGAAGAATACGGCGTCATACCACTCCTCGGGCTTTTCGGACTTGAGCGCTCTCCTGTATGCGTCAGGATCCGGGTGGATAACGCATTCGGGCAAGTCTTCACCCTCGACGTATTTATAGAATCTCACCCGGTCAAGAGCGAGATTTTCCGTTGCAAAGGGCGTGCTCCCGGAGCCGGCCATTCTCAACCCGCGCTGGAGCATATCAAGGTACCTGGAAGCGATATCCCGCATCGCGGAAAGCGATGCGGCGGGCGCCTGGGCGCGGGTCGTACAAGCCGCCTTCCTCATATCTTCAGCCAGTCTGCTCACGGTCGGACGCCGGTCGGGACCGTCCGCGGCGTAGGCGCAGAAGAGCTCCTTTACATGGGCCTCGATATCCGCGCCGGTCAGGAAGCGCGGATCGTCCTTTGTGCCGACGCAGGCGTCAAAGGCCCGCTTCGCGTATTCCTTCATCTCCGTCCGCTCCGGCACGTCCCAGCCGAACGCTTCCATCCACGTCTCCAGCTTCGATCTCATGATGTCGCAGCAGCCCCTGTATTCGGGCATCATCACGCAAAACGTCTGGTTGAATCTTCCGTTCCGAAAAAATTCCGGCGGAAGCTTGCTGATATCGTTGGCGGTGGTGACCGTGAAAACGGGCTTGTCATTCTCCTGCATGAACTCGAGGAGCATACCGAACAGGCGCTGGATGACGCCGGAGCCGTCGGATTTTCCGTCCGCGCCGCTCATGGCTTTTTCCACCTCATCGATCCACAGCACGCACGGGGCCGCGTATTCCAGGTCGGAGAGCATCTCGCGCATCCCCTTTTCGGAATCGCCCACGCGGCCGCCCAGGACCTTCGACATATCCAACTTGACAAGCGGAAGCTCCAGGATCCGGGCGGCAAGCTTCGCCGTGGCCGATTTGCCCGAGCCCGGGATCCCCACGAGAAGGATGCCGTTGGGGGCGAGTCCGCTTTCGCGGGACACCGCCTTGTGCTCGTTGAGCCAGTTTGTGACCGCGTCGAGTCCCTCGATCCCCCCTCCCCCCGGTTTTCCGCCTCTCCCGGAGGCGTCATATTTGCCGCCGTCCTTCACCTCCAGGCGGTCGTGGATCCTCAGAGTCTCGTTCTTGTGTCTGGCGACGCGCGACGCTATCTTATCGCGGGCCTTGAAATCAACGATGCCCCCCGGAAAGTCCCGGCGCATCTCCGATAGAAGCCGCCGTACGCTCATCTCCGGGATCCCGGCCATATAATTAGCATACCAGTTCAGCAAGCCGTCGTCGTATGTCGGAGCCGCGTCCCTGGGGACGAGGCCGCGTGAATGTCCCAGTTCTCTGTCTATCCTCTCGCGGTTCCGCTCCCAGTGCTCCCGCAGGAGGATGCGAAAGTCCTCCGCCTGAAGGGAATCGTATCGGATCACGCGCATGGAATTCCGCAGGAGCTCCGGCATCGGGCACTGAGGGCCGTAGGTCACAAAGATGACACGTTTACAAACCGGATCTTCCTCCCCCGGATCCAGACCGCGTGACAGCCTGTCCAAATGCCCGGCCCGCTCAGCTTCACAGAATTGAAGGAATTCGCTCAAGAGACGACCGTATTGCAGCTCATTGACGTGCTCAGGATAGATCTGGGTGAACGCGCTCCACACCACCAACTGATTTCCGTCCAGAAACGCCTCATGCTCCTTGACCCTGGAAAAGTCGTACCCACGCGGGGCGGATTTCCTGCTTTTGGCAGAGTCGGATTTGCCCGACAAAAGGAAATCGGAAAACCTTTCTATGGACATAAACCAAGGCTCTTTGAGATCTCCGTATCGGAGCGCCAGCCGTACGGTGCGCTCCAGTACACAGTAATCATTAGTCTGAAAATGGAAAAAATGACAGGACTCTCCCCCATACAGCGCGGTGTCGTTTTCATCGGGCAGCAGGTCTGACAGCAGCCTGGCCGCCTTCACGGTGGGGGAGAGATCCACGCTCTCCCTTTTCTCGCTCCAGCTCAATTCTGTACACCTCCCGGGCCGCTCGTATACAGAGCCTTGGTGATATCCTTTCTCAAATCGCGGATGATCTGATCGGGGATCCCGTAGAACTGCGCGTCGATAAACTGATTTTCCAGTTCTTTTTTGATCTTTTTCCTCAGGTTATCTTGTACCAGGGAATTATTGGAGTTGGAATTCACAAAATTATTCAACGCCTTCTGGCGGTTTCCCTGGGAGTGGCGCTTTTCCTCGTCTTGTCCGAAAAGCCAAATAAGGAACCCGTTCATGATCGGATGTATCAGACTATAGACATCGATATCATTGATAAAATCAGGGAGCGCAACGCCCGATAAGTCGATCTCGATGTCCCTGAACTGCGGCTGACCGGTGTATTGCGTGCCCGCAAGGTTATTCAGCAAGCCCTTGATGAGCTGCATCGTATTCTCCAGTTCGTCCGGCTGAAGTTTTTCCAGCGTCTTTTTGATGAGCCGGTTCGTGTTTTCCGTTCCTTTAAGCCGTTCCGACAATCGGCTGGAAAATTCTTTCTTATATCCATTGATAGAGGTACTGCTGTCGCCGTCCGGCAATCCGGCCCACCATTGAAAGGTACCGCGCGCGATGTCCTCGACTTCCGCTTTGATGTTGTCAAAGAGCTTCCGCGCGACGGTCGAAATGAGCTCCGTGCCCATGGTCAAATACAGCTGCTCCGGAAAATCCACAAGATCGTCTATGCTTTTCAGCGCTCCGCCCACATAGCAGGCGCCGCCATAGGGGACCGCGTTTTCGTAGTCGGTCATCGCGTCCAGGTAGACGATGTTATTCGCGAGGTTTCCGTCTCCGTCAACGGGATCCATGACAGATCTGACGGCGTCCCGCACATGGTCGCGAACGCCGACAAGGAGGCAGGATCCGCCGGTGACTATGATCTGGTCGGGAACGCGCCCGGAACCTTTCAGCGAGCTCAGCACGTACCGGATGATGTTCTCCAGGTGCCCGTACCAGGTGGCCTTCACCTCCTGAACGGCCCGATAACCGGTGGCGTCCTTCTGGACAAACAGCGCCATCGGAAGCTCGTAGGAGGCGGCAAAGCTCATATCCCCGGCGACAGCGCCGGTCAGGGGATTGTTGTTACGTTCGCCAAGCAGGTCCTTCAGGAGCGGGACCGTCATTCTCACAGTGTGATCTTTGCCGAACAGAGGAATCTCTTGGACACCATCGACGTTAATAGGGCTGTTTGCCCAGTTGGAAACCGTTTCTTTGAGCATTCTCACGCAATACATAAAAAAGGAACTCTTCACGCCGATATTCTTAAAGAAGCTTTCGTCGGGAATATCCGTTTTCGATGGGTAGTCCTTCATCGTTCCGGGAAAAACCGTCTCCAGGATGTAATGCGCGAGGAGCCTGTCGGCCTCTCTGCCCGCCATGGTGATGGAGTATTCGAGCGGGCAGTCAAGATCGCTGGCCAGATATTCGATATCTATGGTGCTGGCGCCGATGTCTACGATCAAAACGCCTTTGTTGAAGTCATGCGGGATCCCACCTTTTCTGCGGACATACTGCATCGCCGCTTTTGCCTCGGAGATGGTAAGAACGCGCTCCTTTCCAAACCAGTCCTCCTGGGCCGCAAGTTCCTTGTAGCTGTCCAGGACGGAGGGATCGGACCAGTCAGGACCCGCCGGGTGGGCCACCATCACGATCGCGTTACTGTTAAGGTCCAGATCCGGCGCCCACACTCTCCCCGCTTCGTCGGGGGATTTGCACCAATCGTTGATTTTTCTCAGGATCCCATAGAAATACGCGCTCCATACATCCCCGCGCCTTTTTGAAATGGTCGCGCGGTTAAAGGCGGCGTACTGAAGGATCACCTCGTTCAGATTCTGCTCGTTGGGACACGCCTTGAAATTCTGGCAGCTGCTTCTGGTCCTCAGCGCGCCTGGCCCCACAAGGATATTGGTTTCCCCAAATCCCACCACAGTCGGGATCGATACGTCGTTGGTATTCGTAAAGAGCTCTCCGTCAAAGTCAACGTCCTGATAACTCCAATAAATGGGATGAATATAATTCAAAGGAGAGTTATCGCCGCTCTCTCTGTACTCGTCCAAAAGCAAAAGCGCGGCGCTGGTATTTCCGCAGCCCATGTCGATGATAATGAGATATTTGCAATCCATGAACCGCTGTATAAGCTCAGGCGTCAGGTCGTCGAGTTCCAGAAGTTCCTTCAGGATGGAAGCTATCTCAACATTTATCTTCCGATCCATATTGTCTTCCATATCGTCATCTTCTCTCTGTCTCAGTATATTTTCTCTTGCGTAAACGCGAATGGGAGGGGCTGGTCGGCGTATCACACGCGCTCTCTCAGAAGCTTCTCGTATTCCTCAAGGTATTTGGTCGGAGCGAGTTTGGCCCGTTCTTCCGGCGGGAGAACGGAGGCCCTTTCAAGAAGTTCGTTGTACCGATCCACATATTTCCGCAAAGCCGCCTGTTTGGTTCGGAACGCCTCCTTGTTTGAGTCGTGCTCCAGATGCGAGTCCGGCAAACTGCGGATCACGTTCAGAAGCATTGTAAGCCCGGTCTTGCCGCCCGCGCACTTGGCCATCCGCTGTTCCAGAAGCGTCTTCTCGTACATAAAATCGTTCGCCGTTTGCTGTTTCGACGGCGCGGCGGGCGTCTCCGGGCTTCCTTCGCCGCGGTTCTTCCCGCGCTTAACCGACGGTCCGCCTCTGTCGGAACGCCGGGAGAGGTAAAAACGGGCGGCTATCGCCAAAACGGCCAGAAGGAAAAGAATAAGACAAAATATAGCAGCGCCCCGATGCTCAGAGATCCACTTCACACTCCACCACTCCTTATCTATTTGTATTATCGCCGTATCCGGCTGTCAGCTCATTCAGCCTCGGCTGAAAGCGCACTCTCCACGTCTCCATGCTCTCCGAGGTGATATCCTCGGGGTCCGCAAAATCCTTGAGGCTCTCCCCCACCTCCAGGAGAAGCTTATACAGGGGAAGCTGTCCGGTAGGAACAGGGGCTCCCGCCGGAGCCGCGTTTACCGAAGCTCTCTGTTCACCAGCGCCGTTCCCGCCGGTTTTATCCGGCGCGGATCTGCCGGTTCGTTCCCGGAACTTCCCCGAGATTCGTTTTATGAGGTTCTCCCCGTTTGAGCCTGTCTCTCCCGCGGGTACGGAACGCGGCTTATCGCCGGATTCGCGGCTCAGAAGCCGAAGATACTGATCCATCTGCCTTCTGAGACCGGCGCATCTGGCGTCGTACATCTGGACGTAGATCCGGAAGGACATGGCATTCCCGGCCTCGGCTTCGCTGAGAAGGCCGCGAAAACACGCCATAAGGCCCGTCTTGCCGCCGACGATCCCAGCCATCGCGTGCTCGGTCAGGGTCAAAGCCGCCGCCGGCGGCAGATTTGCGGTCGATTCATCAAAAAGCTTTGCGGCGGACCGGGGCGGGATGCGTATAATCTTTTCCTCTGGCTCCGTGTGCCCGTCCTTCCCCTCCCCGGGACCTATATTCGCTCCCGGCGTGTCCGGGGCGCCCCTGTCGGACAAATTCTTTCCTTTGCCGTCTGCGTTCACGCGCTTTTTCCCGATTTTCAAATGGATAGTATTGCTCATATCGATTCCGCCTTTATCCGGGATTTATTTACGGTAAACCGGGTCAGCTGAGTTCTTACCGTCTCGCAGCAGCCGTCCCCGGAGAAGCGCTCCATCATGATATCCCAAAAATTTTCTAAGGAGATGGGCTTTGATAACCCGTCGCCACGGTAATCATACGCCTCTCCCTTCCGGCATATGAGCAATCCCCTGTCTCCGTCCTCCGCGACAGCCGTCACGCCGTCGAGTTCCCTGTCGTTAACGAATTCGGACTCCAGCCGCCCGTTGGAATAAAGCCTTGCCCACTGTCTGCCGGAGCGGAAGCATCTGATCGGGAGGTCGTCCTTTCCTTTTTCCAGATACGTTTTGCTGGTGACGGTGGAGTAAAACTCGCGGGATCCCAGGATGACCGCTCCGCCCATAGCATCCGCCGCGGCGTCCCGATAAAACTCGATATGCGGGAACGCCAGGGGTTTTTCAAGCTTTCTGACATAATATAGCTGTATGCCGTTTTCCTCTCCGCTTTGGACGATCGCGCGCTCGGCGTCGGCACAGGATATATTGCCCTTGACAAACGCCAGCTTCCGCAGATCTCTGTTCGTAAAAACCACCCGCAGGATCCCGTAAGGCGGGAGGGTTATGCTGTATTGCCTGTTGTTTTCCGTGTGATCCTTATCGAAATAAGAGACATAGATCGTACACGAGGAGCCGCTGTCATTGCGGAGAGTCTTCGGAACGAGGTCTATCTCTTTCTCCCCCATTGGATCCAGCGCAAAGACCATGTTGTTGGATAGCTCAAAATAATCGTCGCTTTTGATGGGGATACTGTCCGTCCATCCCTGACCCTCCTCAAAAAGCTCCTCGGGACGGCAATTTGTGAGAAGGCACACCGCCTTGACCCGGAGGATCAAATACGACCGGGCCTCCCCGATCTTCCGGTCGATCTCCTGAAATATATCGTCCGCTCTTTTGGAATTGCATATGTCTGGAAAATCCTGATCGGTCAGCGCTTCCTTGTAACGGCACAGAAAGTCGGCTCTTTCCTTTTCACCGGCCTTCTCGTAGAAGCAGCCGATTTCCCGCTCCAGAAACTCGTCGGGAGCCTTGAGATCCTCCGTAAGCCCCTCCGGTATGCCGTTCCCATACCACCACATAAAATGGATGCATTCCTCAAGCCAGAGAGCGCTCAGCATACCGAAGGTCGCATCGTTCGTGACCATGGAGATCGGTATCTTGCAGCCGTTATTCTGGATATCCAGATAGAGCCCCTTGATCGAGCTTATAGTCTCCAGCTTCTCGATTTGCGTACCGCACGAATAAGCAAGCGGCATATTTCCGGTTCCCCCTTTACTTTATTTTGTCGACCAAACGCCCGAAAGGAACGGAGGTGTCCCCTCCGTTCCCGTCCGGCGCTGTGGATCATTCAGGCGAAGCTGTCCTCATACCGGTTGTACTCGATGTGCTCGTCCTCGTCCTCGTCTTCATCCTCGTCGGTGTCATCGATCTCCGTGGCATCCCCGTCCTCTTCCGCTTCGGCATTGGCCGTCTCATCCTCGGACGCCTCTTCCGTCTCATCCCCGGCCTCGGCCTCTTCTTCGGCGGAAAATTCCTCCGCATCGGATACGTCGCGGCCCAGGAGGCGGCTCCAGAACTCCGCGACCGCCGACCAGACATTCTTCACGCCGTCCCATACGGCCCGGAAAACCGCCTCGACTCTTTCCACCGTTATAACCTCGCCAAAGAAAAGAGACGCGATGGCTCCGCTGGCAAACAGGGCGACAAAAAGATCGACCCGGAGCCCCAGCAGGAGGAAGAGGAATCCAAAGAGGACCGCCGAGCCGCCGAGGGCGGCAAAAGCCGTCCGGGACATCAGGCGGACCGCGTGAGCGCTGATGACCGTGGCGGCGGCGGTGTAGATGGATCTCAGCCGCTCGGCCAGCACTTCGAGGGTGATCTTGCCGGAGAAATACATATGGACCAGCTTGCTGCTCTCAACACCGGAGGCCGAGGCGGCGCCAACGGTGAAGGCGGAGGCGTCGGAGTGATCGAAGCCGTAGACCCCGGTCCTCACCTGCACATAGCGGGCGGCGGCATAGGCGGTAACAAAATTTTCACCGGCCCCGATGATTTCCAAAAGCTGTTCGCTGTTCACTTTGTGCAGGCGCTTCGTAACGCTGCCCGTGGTCGCCTTCTGGAGAAGAGTGCCGACCTCGGGAAGGACATCGTTCACCACGCCTGTCAGGTCGCTGACATCCTCATCGCTGTTTTCCTCGGCGGCCGCCATGCTGTTGATCCTGTCCCGGGTCTCCTCGTCGACCTTGACATTGGGGAACGCCGCTGTCACCGCGAAGATCACATTGCTGAGGTAAAGCACCCGCTCCTTATTGTCGAGGGAGCTCAGCGCGCTGTTCAGCTGACGCCGGACCCACTCCGTGTCGACCTCCACCTCCTTCGCGGTGTTGAAGCTGCGGATACCGTCGACAAGACGTTCGGCGTCCGCCTCAGCCGCCGCCTCATCAAGGCTCTGAACGCGCTCTTGGAGGATATTTTTCAGATCGGCTCCCCCGTCCAGCTCCTTCCGAATGTCGGCGGCAAGGGCATAGCATTTCACACTGCGGCGGATGTTGACGGCGGCGTCTCCGGCCTTCTTACTCATGTTGTCCGTAAACTTATTGCTCATTGTTCTGACCTCCTGTAGTCATTCTGCCGCACGTTTCCTCGCGGCTCTCTTTTGCGGCCCCTCCGGGCAAATCGCTCCGGAGGCTTCTTGTCTCCCCGGGATGGTACCATTTTATCAGAGGGCGCATAAATTTTCACTACCAAAGAATGTTACATCCGCAGAGCCGAAGGCTCCGGTCACTCGTAAAGCTCCCGGTAATACGTCCGGTCTTCCCATTCGTCCTCGTCGTCCTCCTCGTCCTCATCCTCATCGTCGTCCTCATCGACATGGGCCGCCTCGCGGACCGTCTCCAAACCGTCCCGCGTGCCGTTTGCCGCTTCGTCGGCGTCCACGGCGGTCCGCTCCGAGGGATCGCTCAGGAACGCCCTCGCAAGGCGCGCCGCGCCCATCGCCAGGGCGCCCACGGCGCCGGCTCCGCCGATGATCTTCAGCATCAGGGACATCTCTTTGATCAGGGACGTGAAGACCTCGACCACCGCCGCCAAAGCCATCGGAGAACCGGTCTCGACCGCCTCGGCGACAAAAATGACCCCGACGCCAAATGCGTCAGCAAGAAGAATGCTTACCAGAAGAACGACGGCCGCCAGGAGCAGCATACCTCCGACGATCTCCGCGATATCCGCCAGCTCCTCCTTCCGGTATTCTTCCGCCATGGAGGCCGTCGCGGCGGAGGCGGCTCCTACCCCCTCCGACACGATCGGAAATACGCGGGCCTCAAACATCCCGCGCAGCTCCGCTACGGCCGCCGCGGCGGCCGACCTGGAGACGGGAGCTGTCTGTTCCGTCTCCTTCTCCTTGTCCTCCTCGGCGGCCCGCCGGATATCCTCCCCCATGCCGCCCGCAAGTCTCCCGGCGCAGCGGGTGATCTCAAAAGCGGTGCTCCTGGCGAGGGTATCCTCCGTCGTGTGGGCCCAAACGACCCGATCCCGCTCCGTCAGAGCGCGGCCGTTGAGCGCGGCCGCCCGCTCATACATATCCATAAGTATCCCACGGCGCATTTCCGAAGGGTAGTTGGAAAGCCTCTCCCGGAGGTCGTCAAGAGCGGCATTCTCAACCGCGACCGTCACAGTGCTCAGATCCTTTGATTTGAGACACCGTTCCTCGCATCTCAGATACTTCTCCTGTGCCAGCTGCATGATCAAAAGCAGATCGGGGGCGTTTTCGATCCCGGCCTCCTCCAGTAATTTCCAGCTCTCCTCGCTTTCAAATAGTTCCGCCCCGCTGTCGGCGTTGCTGATCAATTTCCGATAAGCTTCCCTGAAACCTGTAGTATTCATTCTTTCTCAACCCCATTTTCTCTCAGTACCCTCTGAACAAATCGCCGCGCCGATCCGGGCGGAGCTTCGGTCTGTTCGGAGTTTCGTTTTTCTGTCTTCTTTCGTGGACCCCGCGCGCGTTCCGGCCCTTCGGCGGTTTTTATCATTATATCCCCGCCGCGTCTGACCGGCAATCGCAATTTCTGTTACCCGGTCTTTCACTTCCACCTTCCGGTGAACATTCCCTCCCGGAGGTATGTCTTCAGCGCGTCACGGGACATGGCCTCGGGGATCCCGCGCAGAGAACGGATTACCTCGCCGTCCGGCTCTCCGGGAATAAACCGGTAGCCAGCCAGCGCAAGGAAGTACGCGCTCTCATAGAGGTCCAAATCAAATATCACCGACAAAAGCATCATTTGGACCCTTGTGAGCCGGTTTTTCGGGATCCCGTCTTTAAAGTTGTCCCCCTCCGCCAGGGTCCAGTTTTGCCGCCACGAATACCAGGTGTTGGGCTGGATGCCAAGCTCGTCCCCGGCAAGGTCGGATATATTCAGGCCGACTGTCTTCGTTAGAGCGGATATGGCCGAATAGAGCCGGACGGGCTCTTCACCGAACTTACGCGGGGGCTCTTCCGTCCGCGCGGAAAGCAGAGCCTCCAGGCTCCCTCGGTCGCTCTCTTCAATTTTATCCAAAATGTTTTGGTAATTGTCGCTCCTTTGCAGCGCCGCGCAAAGCCATACAAGGCTCCTCATCTCCAGATCGCCCTGTCTTCCCGCGACAGAAACCTCCGGGAACAATTCGAACAGCCGGTTTTCCCAGAAGCGCCGGAGGACAGGGTCCTGAAACCCGGAACAGATGCCGGTGATATTGGCATAGCTCAAACCGGCCTCTCCCTTTTCTACCCGCAGGCGCTGGACGCGGCCGGAGAGTCCCAGCGCCTTTCCGTAGTCGTCCTTTGAGACGGCCTCCCGGTTCGTCTGCCGCCGCAGTATGGACATACACACCTTGTCAACAGTGTCAAATTGGTCCGGTTTGGAGCGCAGATCAGAACCGAAGGAAACGCAGGTCCTGAGAAATTTACGGACATCCTCCTCCATGTTCCCGCTGTCCTTGGCCATTTCGGAAGCGAGCCAGAGGCCCGAGTTCGGCCCGACCGCCGTGAGGATATGTATGGACAGCCGCTGCGCCTCAACCGAATTCAGCATTTTATTCATTTTTCCCCCGCTCTCTGTATATATGATTCGATCCGGCTGACCTCCCGCAAAAGCAGTCCGCTGTCCGCTCGACCGATCGCAATGGGTATAAATGTATTCTATCATCTCCAACCGGTCGGCGCAACAAAAAATCAGGGATTTTCCGAAGAAATCGAGACGCCCGGACTGATGCGGCGACTCGTTCACGGGGCCGTAAAGGTATTACATAGAGTTGTTTACAGTGACAGGCAGGCGGTAGAAGTTTCTGGCAGCGGTTTGGATCGCCTTGGCCTTGGCGGCCGGATCGGCAAAATTGCGGCCCTTTTCATCGATGAAAGCTGTCAGCTCATCCAGATCGGCGTAAAACACTTCTCCGTCAATGGACGCTGGGGCAAATCCGCAGATCATGAGGCACGCGCCTATGCCAACGCCGAAGTCCAAAGTCGCGTCCGCTTTGCCGCCAAAGGTCAGATCAAGCTCAGACTTATCTGTGTTGTAGACGTCCAGCGTATAATCGTTGCCCAAGGTGTAGAAGTGATAATTCCCAAATATTAGCTTTGTTGTCAAACCCGCCGTTGATTGCCTTCACAAGTTCCTTTGTGGAAACACCGGTCGCGCCCTTCAGTGAAATCGACCCGGTATACTCGTAGGACAGCTTTGACATGATCTGTTGCGGGAGCAGCCGGAGATCTCAGGGAACAAAACCGGGACGCCATTCAACTCCGCCCTTGTATTTTATTTTCTTGACTCCAATTTCTCCTGACAGCTTCAACTGTCCGGAATCAACGGCGCCGCTGTTTTGTACTCCGTCGTCATCATATATTACAATATCTTTCCAATTTAAAGTAATACTTACCCCGTTATTACCGGTGCTGAAATTCGCTGACGGTTTAATCTTCTTGATCAGCTCTTCATACAAATATCCAATCAAAGCAAGACATTCGCGACGGTCTTTCTCGCGTCAAGCTTCGTCATACGGCTTGGAAATACATACAGTATTCCCGGCGCCGTTTTCCTCGCCTGACGCGAAAAATCCTCGCCGCTCGGTGTCTTATTTTAATTGAACATTAGGGAACATCTGAATAAATCGAAGCGCCGAGATTGACGAGCAGATTTTTCGCCAGATGAAGGCAAAAAATTGCGGGAATACTTTGTGTATTTCAAAATTTTTTGACGAAATATGGCGGAAAATCTGCCGTCAAGATTGGTGCGGCGATTTGTTCAGAGGTTCCTTAGTATGAAACCTGAAAACGAAAGCGTTTACGGGTTCCCGGGGTACAATAGAGTCGACCTTTTGAAGACCGTGTTGTTTGGAGCGAGGGACAAAACACTGGCATCACCTCGGGAACTGGAGGAAGCCTGCAAGGTGAACCTCCGGTACAGAACCTGATGAAGAACGAAACTCCCTGTTACCGCACGTTCGGGAATTTCATAACAAATGAGCTCAGTGAGAGCGTCGAGGATATTTTAATGAGAAGGAGTTATCCACAATCTGAGCAGTGAGGACGGGATCCTGCTGCGGATCAACCGTTCGATCCAGGCGGAGGGAACATTCGGTATCGTCAAGCAGGACCGCGGGTACCGGAGGATCCGCCGACGTGGGCTGGAGAGAGTAAAACTTGAGCTTCTGCTGGTGGCGAGCGGGCATAATCTTTACAAATTCCGCAACAAACGCAAGCGCCTCCAGGCTGCCGCCTGACCTCTGAAAAGGTGGTACACCGCGGGGGCAGGGGGAGCTGTGGCTGATTTTGTGAATATACAGGTCTTTTCCACAAAAAATGGAGGGCTATGAAAAAGGTGCGGATAAATGCACTTTTTTCACAGCCCCGGGATCAGGCGTTTTCCCTCTTTGTGTCCTTATCCGCCATCTCCTTTGCCAAACTCTCCACGCGGCAGGCCAGCTCGTCGGCGATCTCGGCGTTTTCGGCCTCGGCCAGCATCCGAAGGGCGGAGCCGTCGAAGGTGGGGGCGACGCGGACGGAACCGCGGGAGCTCGTGAATCTGAGGCCGCCGGTGAGCTCGGAGGCCATCTCCGCCCCGCCCGCGCGCAGAAGCTCCATGGCGCGGGCCCTGGAGACCTTCAGCTCGACCCGCCTCTCGGCGGTGGCGAAGGGGGGCAGGTCGGCGGCGAGGCGGGAAAGCTCCGTGCCGTCCTTTGCCATGGCGGCGGCGATGAGGGCGGCCTCCACGCAGGCGTCCCGCAGCCAGCGCTGGCCCCGCCATAACTCCCGCCAGCGCTCCTCCGCCGATGTCACGAGCTTCACCCCGAAGCGGACGCCCAGGCGCTCCGCCGCGTCGGGCAGGTCCTCCGGGGCGGCCAGGGGCGAGATGCCCAGGCGCATGGCGGCGAGGGCCGCGCAGGCCAGGGTGTGACGGGCATCCAGCTCCCTCCCCTGCTCGTCACGGGCGGTGAGGGCGAAGCCGCCCCTGGAGACGGCGAAGGAGGCGGTACCGGACCGGGATTTGCCCACGGTGAAGCCCAGTCCCGCCAGGGCGCACCGGAGGGCCTTGTTCTCCACCCCGGAGCCGGTGACGGCCAATGTCACCGTGCCCTTTGCAGGGGATACGGCCCGGACCTCGTCAATGACGCCGGAGATATAGGCCCGGGCCGTGCCGGAGACGGAGGACACCGGGCCGATGTCCGGGGACACCCGGGGGTGCTCCCCGGTGAGGGCGGATTCCAGCTTCCGGCGGAGGGCCGTGTCCACGGCGGTACCGGAGCCGGTGAGGAAGGTGAGGGCGATGGACTCCCCCTCCTGCCGGACGAAGGCGGCGGCATCCAGTGCGAAGAGCTTGGCGACGCCCCCCAGCTGGGCCTCGAAGCCCGCGTCCAGCCGGACGCCCTCGCCTCCGGAGGCGGTGATGCCACAAAGCAGCGCGTCGGAGATGAGCCGCGCCCCCTGGGCGCCCTGGAGGGCCACACCGACCCTGCCCTCGCGGCCCAGCACCGCGCCCAGGGACAGGGCGGCCTCCGGGGTCAGGGACAGGGCAAGGTGGCCCGTGAGGCGGCTCGAAGAGGCAAAGCGGGCGGGC
The DNA here is from genome assembly GCA_947624585.1 of uncultured Oscillospiraceae bacterium. Taxonomy (GTDB): domain Bacteria; phylum Bacillota; class Clostridia; order Oscillospirales; family Oscillospiraceae; genus RUG626. The sequence continues at coordinate 14,079 of CANQKZ010000031.1, forward strand.
TCCGACGGCGTGTCGCCGGTGACGCTCCGGGAGAGGCGCGCCCCGGGAGCGGCCTGACGGTCGTTCCAGATCCGCACGCCGGGGGCCAGCACCGCGCCGTCCCCCACACGGGCCCCGTCGCCCACCACGCATCCCCGACCCAGCCGCGCGCCGCTGCCCACCAGGGCGTCCCGGCTCAGGATGGAACCCTCTATGAGGCACCCGGCGCCCACCCGGGCCCCGGTGAGGACGCTGTCGCGGACGATGGAATTTCTTCCCACCCGGCTTCCGGCGGAGAGGACCGCGTTGGGGCCGAGACGGGCTCCGGGCTCCAGAACGCACCCCTCCCCCACGTACACCGGCGGGGTCACGAGGACGCCGGTGAGGGGGGAGGCGGACCAGATCCCCTTTTCCGTCTCCGGGGCGTGCAGGTCGAGGCCGATGCGGCCCGCCGCCGCGTCCGCGCAGCACTGCAGATACGCCTCCGGGGTGCCCATGTCGCACCAGTAGCCCTGGCAGCTGACGGCGTAGAGCTTCCGCCCTTCCCGGAGAAGGCGCGGGAACAGGTCCTTGCCGAAGTCGTAGGGCGTCTCCTCCGGGATCATATCCACCACCTCCGGGGACAGGATATAGATTCCGGTGTTCACGTTCCCGGTGACGACCCGTTCCCAGGAGGGCTTTTCCGAAAAGGATGCGACGCGCCCGTCCTCATCCGCGATCACCAGGCCGAAGCCTGTGGGCTCCGGGTGCTCGTAGAGGGCGATGACCGCCTCGGCCCGGCGCTTTTCGTAAAACTCCCGGAGAAGGCACAGGTCGAAATTGCACACCGCGTCCCCGGAGAGGATCAAAATCTCCTCATCCCCGATGAAGTCCCGGCAGGCCCGGACGCCACCGGCGGTGCCCAGCGGCTCGGACTCCACCCGGTGGGTGATGCTGACGCCGAATTTTTCCCCGTCCCCGAACCAGTCCTCCACCGTCCCCGGCAGGTACCGGAGGGTGAAGCAGATGTCGGTAACGCCACACGATCTCAGGTGCTCTACCGCCCGCTCCAGCACGGGTCTTCCCAGAAGGTCCACCATGGGCTTGGGCCGCCCCTCTGTCAAGGGCCGCAGTCTTGTACCCTCGCCCCCCGCCATGACTATCGCTTTCATATCGTTATCCCCCGTTCTTTTTACGCGACAGCATTTCGAAATGCTGTTCTGTTGCGTTATCTTTTCCGGGGAAGAAAAATTATTTGCATATTTCCTATTGTTAATGAACGCGAGATTTGGTATAATGATAGCGTATACGCAATTTCAACCAACCGGAGGCGGCATATGAACAGAAAAATCAAAAGCCTCTTGAGCTCCAACAGCCAGCTCTACGTGGCGGCGCTGGTGCTTTTTGCCGTGGCGACCTTCTTCCTGGGCCAGTACACCCTGTACCTGACGCTGGGGGAGGCGGCCGTCATTCTGGTCCTGCTGGTCTATACCAGGATCTCCAGCCGCAAGAAGAGCCGGGAAATGCTCAAATACATCGAGTCGGTGACCGCCAACATCGACAACGCCACCAAGAACACCCTCCAGAATTTTCCATTCCCCATGGTGACCTTCACCCTGGATGAGAACGAGATCATCTACGCCAACGAGCCGTTTCTGGCTATCTCCGGGGAGAGCGACAGGCTTCTCGCCATCACCGTCTCTTCCATCGTGCCCGGCTTCTCGGCCCGGTGGCTGATGGAGGGGAAGAACGAGTACCCGGAGCTTGTGACCCTGAACGGAAAGCGCTTCCGGGTGTTCGGGAACCTGGTCCGGGGGGCCGACGCGCCGGGGGTCAAGAATTTCATCGCCTCCACCTACTGGGTGGACGAAACGGAGTACGCCGAGATCCGGGAGGAGTTCGTCTCCTCGCGGCCCGTTTTCTCCATCATCATGCTGGACAACTACGACGAGTTCACCTCCGGTATGAGCGAGAAGGACAAGTCTCTGCTCATTTCCTCCATCGACGACAAGCTCACCGGCTGGGTCAAGGACAAGGGCGGGTACATCACCCGGTCGGACCGGGACAGGTACATCTTCATCTTTGAGGAGCGCCATTTGCAGAGCTTTGTAGACGCCAAGTTCTCCATCCTGGACTCCATCCGGGAGCTGTCCACCCCCAAGGGGATGCACCCCACCATCAGCATCGGCGTGGGCGTGGACGGACGGCACCTGGAGGAGAGCTACCAGTTCGCCGCGCTGGCGCTGGAGATGGCTCTCTCCCGGGGCGGGGACCAGGCGGTCATCAAGAACAAGTACAACTTTGAGTTCTACGGCGGCAAGACGAGCCAGGCGGAGAAGCGGACGAAGGTCAAGTCCCGGGTCATGGCAAGCTCCCTCTCGGAGCTCATGCGTTCGGCCTCGGAGATCTTCATCATGGGCCACAAGTACGCGGATCTCGACTCCGTGGGCTCCGCCGTGGGCCTTTGCTGCGCGGCCAGGAGTTTGGGAAAGCGGGCCAGGATCGTCATCAACATGGAGACACAGGTTTCCCAGCAGCTCATCGACCGGGTGCTGAAGCAGCCGGAGTACAAGGATGTGTTCACCGACCCACAGGAGGCGCTTCTCGCCATGGACGGATCGACGCTCCTCATCATCGTGGACACCAACAGGCCGGACCAGGTGGAGTCGGAGTCCCTGCTCCAGTCCTGCAACCGGGTGGCGGTCATCGACCACCACCGGAGGGCGGCGGACTACATCCAGAATGTGGCTCTCTCCTTCCACGAGCCCTACGCCTCCTCCGCCTCGGAGCTGGTGACGGAGCTTTTGCAGTACATGGTGGAGCAGTCGGACATCCTGCGCATCGAGGCGGAGTCCCTGCTCGCGGGCATCGTGCTGGACACCAAGAACTTCACCCTGCGCACCGGCGGGCGGACCTTCGACGCGGCGGCCTTCCTCCGGCGCGCCGGGGCGGACACCTCCGATGTGAAGCATCTGCTCCAGTCGGACCTGAAGTCGGCTGTCGCCAAGTACGCCATCGTCCAGAAGGCCAGGATCTACAAGGCGGGCATCGCCATCGCGGCGGCGGACTCGGTGGACAGCAAGGTGACGGCGGCCCAGGCGGCCGACGAGCTTCTGAATATCTCCGGCATCCAGGCGTCCTTCGTTCTCTTCCCCCTGGACGGCAAGATCAACATCTCCGCCAGGAGCCTGGGGGATGTGAACGTGCAGGTGGTGGTGGAGCGGCTGGGCGGCGGCGGCAACAAGTCCACCGCCGGGGCGCAGATCCCCGGCAAGACCATGAAGGAGGTGCTGGAACAGCTCCTTTCGGAGATCGACCGGTACCTGACGGACTACTCCATCGACGAGGAGTATTGAGCATTTGCATATCGTCGGACCAGTACAAATTTCCAAACCCATGAATCATTGAAAGGAAAAAGAAAGTCATGAAAGTCATTTTACAGCAGGATGTACGCGACCACGGCAAGAAGGGACAGATGGTGGAGGTCTCCGACGGGTACGCCCGCAACTACCTCTTCCCCCGGAAGCTTGCCATCCCCGCCACGGCGGACGCTGTCAACACCATGAAGCTCAAGGAGAAAGCCAGGCTCCGCCAGATCGAGGAGGAGAAGGCGAAGGCCCAGGAGAACGCCAAGAAGCTGGAGGCTGTGGTGGTGCGCATCGCCGCCAAGGCGGGCGAGGGCGGCAGGCTCTTCGGCTCCGTCACCAACAAGGATATCTCCGACGCGCTGAAGGCCCAGTACGACATCGACATTGAGAAGAGCCGCATCGTCATCGCCGACCCCATCAAGACATACGGTCCCTATGAGGTCAAGTGCCGCCTGGGGTATGAGATCTCCGGCGTCATCCACCTTCTCATCACGGAGGCGAAATAAGACCTCCGCCAGTACGGCGCAAAAGGAGTGATATTATGCCGGAGCTTTTCGGGCTGACGGAGCTCCCCCACAACACATTGGCGGAGCAGTCCGTCATCGGCTCCATGCTCTTCGACTCCCGCTGTATCGCGGAGGTGGTGCGGGTCCTGAAGCCCGAGGACTTCTACTCGGACATCGACCGGGAGCTCTTTGAGACGATCTACTCCATGTTCATCTACTCCAAGACCATCGACGCGGTGACCCTCACGGACCAGTTGAAGATCAACGGACACTACTCCGACGAGGTGCGGGACTACCTTTTCAAGATCCTGGACGTGACGCCCACCGCCAAAAACGCCCTGAAATACGCCCAGATCGTCCGGGACCAGGCGCTCCTCAGACGGCTTGCCCAGGCGGGCACGGACATCAACGCCGCGGCAATGGAGGGGCAGGGCGAGGCGGACAGCATCCTGGAGCTTGCCGAGCAGAAGATCTACGACATACGCCAGGGCCGGGAGAACGGCGGACTCAAAAAGGTGTCCGAGGTGATGACGGAGGTCTACTCAAACCTCGCCGAGGCGTCCAAGAGCGGGCAGAAGATCCCCGGCCTCTCCACGGGGCTTGTGGACCTGGACGGGGCCATCATGGGCCTCAACAAGTCGGATCTCATCCTGGTGGCGGCCCGGCCAGGCATGGGCAAGACAAGCATCGCCCTGAACATCGCCCTCAACGTGGCGCACCTGTCGCCGGGGGTTTCCATCGCCATCTTCTCCTTGGAGATGAGCCGGGCGCAGCTGGCCCGGAATCTGCTGGCCATGGAATCCCAGGTGGAGCTCAAGAAGCTCCAGACCGGGCAGCTCTCCCCCAACGACTGGGACCGGGTGGTGGCAAGCTGCGTGTCCATCAGCGACATGAACATCCTCATCGACGAAAACCCCATGCTGACGGTGGCGGACATCTCCGCCTCCTGCAGGCGGGTGGACAACCTGGGGCTGGTGATCATCGACTACCTCCAGCTGATGACCTCCGCCGGGGGCAAGTCGAGGTCCAATGAGAACCGGCAGACCGTCGTCTCGGAGATCAGCCGGATGCTGAAGATCATGGCGAAGGATCTGAACGTACCGGTAATCTGCGCCTCCCAGCTCAGCCGCGCAAACGAGAGCCGCCAGGATAAGCGGCCCATGCTGTCGGACCTCCGCGAGTCCGGCGCCATCGAACAGGACGCGGACATTGTGGTGGCCCTCTACAGGGACGACTACTACAACAAGGAGACGGAGCGGCCCAACATCGCCGAGTGCATCATCCTGAAAAACCGCCGGGGTGAGACGGGCACCGTGGAGCTGCGGTGGACGCCGGAGTATACGTACTTTTCGTCGCTGGACACGAGGCACGACGAATAGACCCTTCCGGCGCGGGGCCGGGATGTTTCGGGATATCAATCATGCTGTGTAAAATCGAGAAATTTTGTCAGGAATACAAGATGCTCTCCCCCGGCGCGCCGGTGATCGTCTGCGTGTCGGGCGGGGTGGACTCCATGTGCCTTCTGGATGTGCTGGCGGGGCTCCGCGAACAGATCGGATTTCCGCTTTACGCGGCCCACTACAACCACCGGCTCCGGGGCGCGGAGTCGGATGGGGACGAGGCGTTTGTCCGGGAGCAGTGCGAATTGCGCCGGATTCCCCTGTATGTGGGCTCCGGCGACGTGGCTGGAGAGGCCAAAAGGCGGGGCCTGGGCGTGGAGGAGACGGCGCGGACGATGCGGTACGTGTTTTTCCGGGAACTCACCCTGAATTTGGGCGGAGCCAGGATCGCCACGGCCCACAACTCCGACGACAACGTGGAGACGGTGTTGATGCGGATGGTCCGGGGCACGGGACTGCGGGGGCTGTGCGGGATCCCTCCGGTTGCGGGGGACCTCATTAGGCCGCTTCTGTGCGTCAGCCGCGCCGAGATCGAGGGCTACTGCCGGGAGCATGGGGTACCTCATCGAGAGGACTCCTCCAATGATTCCGACGACTACACCAGGAACCGGCTGCGCCACGCGGTGATGCCGGTACTCCGGGAGCTGAACCCGTCCCTCACGGTGCTGCCCATGACGGAGCTTCTGCGGCGGGACGAGGAGTATCTCTGTTCCCTCGCCCGGGATTTCCTCCGGGACCGCGCCCCCAAGGGGCGTGTGGACGCGGGCGCCTTGGCGGCTCTCCCCTTCCCCGTGGCCTCCAGGGCCGTGCGGGCGCTCTTCGGGGAGAAGCTCGGCGCCGTCCATGTGAGGGCGGTGCTGGACCTGGCCTCACGGGGCGGGCCCTCGGACCGGGTCAGCCTTCCGGGGATCGTTGTCCGGCGGGAGTATGACGTACTGACGGCAGAGAAAATCGGCGGAAAAAATTTCCCGGAGACGGAAATACCTCTTGACAAGTCTGTTATAATAAAAGATATTGGGTTGAGGCTGACGCTTTTGCCCTGGGAAAAGGGCGGGATTTACAATTCCTTAACTAATTTCCTTATAAAAAGGGATAAAATCAAAGCTGGATTGTCTGTGCGCCCCCGGAAGGCCGGGGACGTGTTGCGCCTCCCCGGCGGGAGCAGGAGCGTCAAGCGGCTGATGATCGACAGGCGCATCCCGGCGGACGTCCGGGACACGGTGCCGGTGGTCGTCTCCGGCGATGAGGTCCTGGCGGTCTTCGGGCTGGGACAGAGCGCGGACACACTGCCGACAGAGGGGGATCCGGCGGTTCTCCTGAAAATAGAGAAAACGGAGGGATAGAAAGATGCTGGAAAAAGATATTGACAGAGTGTTCTTCTCGGAGGAGGAGCTGAAAAACCGGGTCCGGGAGCTGGGCCAACAGATCGCCCGGGACTATGAGGGCAAGGACCCACTGTTCGTGGGGGTATTGAAGGGGTCCTTCGTGTTCATGGCGGACCTCATGCGGGCGGTGGACCTCTACTGCGACATTGACTTCATGGCGGTGTCCTCCTACGGCTCCGGGACCACCACAACGGGCGCCGTGAAGATCAACAAGGACCTGAGCTACAACGTGGAAAACAGGCATATCATTCTCATTGAGGACATTCTGGACTCCGGCGTCACCCTGTCCTATCTCAAGAAGTACATCGAGGCAAGAAAGCCCGCCTCCGTGTCCATCTGCACCCTTCTTGACAAGCCCGCCCGGCGCAGGGCGGACATCCACGCCGACTACGTGGGCTTTGAGTGCCCGGACGCATTCATCGTGGGCTACGGCCTGGATTACGCGGAGCGCTACCGCAACCTCCCCTACATAGGCGTACTGAAAGCAGATATCTACGCCTGAGCGACCACCGATCCCATAGGAAAGAAGCTGATCTATCTGAACAGAAAATCACGCCGCCCCGACATTGGTTTTTATATATTCATAATCATCATCCTCGTGGCGGCCATCTACCTTCTCAGCTCCCCCGAGGACACCTCCACGGGCATCGAGTACTGGGAAATGCGCGACCAGTTCCTGAATGAGAACGTCCAGTACTTCTCCATCGAGGACGGGGTCGTCTACATGGAGCTGAAAAGCCCCATGGACGACATATCCGGCAACAGCGTCTACCACCAGCTGATGAGCGTTTCCATCTTCTGGGACGATCTGGGGGAGACCATCCGGGATCAGCAGTCCCGGGGGATCCTGAAGTTCAACCTGGAACCGGTGTATGAGACGCCCTGGTGGGTGACCATCGTGCCCTACGTCATCATCATGGTGGTGATGGTCATCGTCTGGTACGTGATGATGAACCGTCTGGGCGCGGGCGGAGGCGGCGGCAACGGGGCCGGAAGGTTCGGCCACGCCAGAACGCGGTTGGCCTCCGAGGAGAAGAAAAAGGTCACCTTCGCCGACGTGGCCGGAGCGGATGAGGAGAAGGCGGAGCTTGAGGAGATCGTGGATTTCCTCAAGGATCCGCAGAAATACACCTCTCTGGGCGCCCGCATCCCCAAGGGCGTGCTCCTGGTGGGACCTCCGGGCACCGGTAAGACACTCCTTGCCAAGGCGGTAGCCGGGGAGGCAAACGTTCAGTTCCTCTCCATCTCCGGCTCCGACTTCGTGGAACTGTATGTTGGCGTGGGCGCCTCCCGTGTCCGCGACCTCTTTGACCAAGCCAAGAAGCTCTCCCCCGCCATCATCTTCATCGACGAGATCGACGCGGTGGGCCGCCAGCGCGGCTCGGGACTCGGCGGCGGACATGACGAGCGGGAGCAGACGCTGAACCAGCTTCTTGTGGAGATGGACGGCTTCAACACCAACGAGGGCGTCATCGTCATGGCCGCCACCAACCGTGCGGACATCCTGGACTCCGCCCTTCTGCGGCCCGGACGCTTCGACCGGCAAATCTTCGTGGGCGTGCCCGACATCAAGGGGCGCGAGGCCATTTTGAGGATCCACTCCCGGGGCAAGTCCCTGGGGGACGACGTGGACCTGGCGTCCATCGCCCGGGGCACACCGGGGTTCACCGGCGCGGACCTGGAGAACGTGATGAACGAGGCGGCCCTTCTGGCGGCGCGCCAGTCCAAGCCCTTCATCACTATGTCCGACGTGGACGAGGCCATTCTGAAGGTCCAGATGGGCCCGGAGAAGAAGTCCCGGAAGATGTCCGACAAGGCCCGGAAGCTGACGGCTTACCATGAGTCGGGCCACGCGGTCACCGGGATGTATCTGGAGCACACGGACCCGGTACACTATATCACCATCGTCCCCCGGGGCCAGGCGGGCGGCTACACCCTCTTCCGGCCCGAGGAGGACCTGGAGAGCTACAAGTCCAGATCCGAGATGTTTGAGGACATCGTCATGAGCCTGGGCGGGCGCGTGGCGGAGAAGCTGTTCCTGGACGACATCTCCACCGGAGCATCCGGGGACATCCAGTCCGCCTCCAACGTGGCGCGGGCCATGGTCACCCGGTACGGCATGAGCGACCGGCTTGGACCCATCAGCTACGACAGCTCCGACCACT
>CANQKZ010000032.1 GCA_947624585.1 uncultured Oscillospiraceae bacterium
TCTGTGATGTGATCAACGGGTTGTCTGCTGAGGTGGTACGCAGCATCACTGGACGCGAATGGGTATTGTCTTGTTTTGATTAGGGGTTAGTATGAGACCTCAAAAAAATTAACGATTGCGTAAGAGAAGCACAGTTTTCCGCAAATAAGCGGGTCCGTCTCATGTTCCAGGACGAGGCTGGCTTCGGACGCATTAACAAGCCGAAGTATTGCTGGTGCGAAAAAGGGGTCCGGCCAAGTGTTCCTTGCCATCACATACGTGAATACCGGTATGCCTACGGCGCCATTGAACCCTTGACGGGAGACTCGTTCTTTTTTGTCATGCCTTATTGCAACACAGTGTGCATGAACCTATTTCTGGAGGAACTGTCAAAGAAATACTCTGAAGACATGATCGTTTTGTGCTGTGACGGTGCGGCGTGGCACAAATCCTCGACGCTTGAGGTACCGAAGAATGTGATCTTGCAATACATCCCGCCATACACGCCGGAGATGAATCCGATAGAGCAGATTTGGAAAGAGCTTCGTAAAAGGGGGTTCAGGAATGAGGTGTTCGCCACGCTGGAGAAGGTTATTGACCGGCTCTGTGATGTAATCAACGGACTGTCCGCTGAGGTGGTCCGCAGCATCACCGGACGCGAATGGATATTGTCTTGTTTTGATTAGGGGCTAGTATAAGTATGCAAAGAACCATTCGCAAACGCCATACGGGGCCTTGGACCAGTCCCAGCCGCGGACCTTCGGGTTGTTTTCGGAGTAAGTGAGGTCCTTCATCTCCTCGGGGTCGGTGGAGAGGTAGTACCGGAAGCGGATGTAGTTTGCCAGATGCTCGTCCCACCAATGGGAGTCAAAGCGTTCGTAGTTCTGGGCGACGTGGGCAAGCTCGTGGATGTAGCAGCTTGTAGGTGGGGGAGTTCACGTTGAGGAAATTCCGGGCGCAGACGATAAAGCCGGCGTTCAGCCGGGTGTAGGCCATGGCTTTCGGTTCGTTCTCGTCCAGCGTCAGCAGGATGGAGCGGGACTCCTGTCCGGTGGTTCCGTCCACAGCCGGAATGGGCACGACCCTGCCGTTGGCGTCCCGTGGCGTGATCCTGTCGCCGTTCAGGTAGAGGGAGATCAAGCTGTCCGCCAGGGCCGTGGGGACCGAGGGCAGACACAGGACCGCCACCAGAGCGGCGGACACGAAAAAGCGGATATCGATCGACTTCTTTTTTGTAGGAAGACCCCTTTTCCCTAAGAATCGCCGCGCCGTTCCCGGCGGTGTATTTCCCGACGTATTTCGCCGGAACTACGCCTGCCGATCTTGACGCTAACGATTTAAAAAACCCATATACTCGTCGAAAACATTAAAAAGCATATCCCCGGAGCAGACGGGGATGACGCCGTCGAGGCCGGGGATGGGGGTGAAGGTGTAGAGCTCGCGGGCGGCGGTGAGGACCAGGACGGGAATGATCTCGTAACGCGGGCCAAGCAGGATCTCCAAGTAGGGGGCGTATTTGGCCGCCTGGGCCGCCTCGGAGGGGTCGATTTTGTCTTTCATCTTGAATTCCAGGGAGAAGGCCCGGTTTTCGGTGAGGATCAGCACATCGGCGTAGATGCGCACGCGCCGGGAGCGCTTGAGGCGCAGCTCGAAGACCGTCTCCCAGCTGTCCACGGCGGGGCCCAGCATATCCCGGAGATCGGTGAACAGGTCAAACACCGTCCGCCGACAGTCCCGGAAGGAGTGAATGAGGCCCCGGGTGTCGTTGAGGTTCCGCCCGATGTTGACGCACCCCTCCCGAAGCCGGGCAAGCCACTGCTCCTCCGTCAGGGCCATGAACCCGGCTGCGGTGTCGTAGAAGCCGGAAAATTCCGACAGGCCCGCGTGGGGCCGCTCCTGACGGACGATGCCGTGCCAGCGGTACTCCCGGTCCTGCCAGCACAGCTCATGGAGGAGGGGCGAGGCGTAGAGAAGCCGGTTGACCTCCGCCCGCTCAAGCCCCGTCAGGGCCGCGATCTCACGGGCTTTCAGGCCCGTGTGGGCGCATATACACGCGCATACGGCGATCTCCGTATCGTTTTTTGACGCGAACCGTTCCATTTGATCCCTCCGCCGAGATATGCCCCGCTTACGCCGCCTCTGCCGCCTCCGGGTTGGGCTGGGCCACGTGGGCGTACATACGCTTTCTGGAGAGGAAGCAGGCTGTGGAGATGACGGCGGCGGTGATACTCAGGCTCACGGGGTAGACCATCATCAGGGTGCCGAAGGTGGGGTTGGCGGGGAAGACCGCGAAGACCCAGAAGAATCGGCTGCCGCAGACGAACACCAGGGCGCACAGGGCCGGGACCAGGCTGCAACCGAAGCCGCGCATATAGCCGGACAGGACCTCTACCAGGATGGAGAAGGAGTGGCCGATGAACATATACCGGATGCGGATGAGGCCGTTCTCGACGACGGCCGGGTCGCTGTTGAAGATGCGCAAAAGGGGGGCGGCGAAGGTCAGCAGGAGCGCCACGGTGACGCCGAAGACGGCGTAGCCGATGAGAAGCGTCTCCCAGAGGGACCGGCGGCACCGCTGGAGGTTGCCCGCGCCGCAGTTCTGGCCCACGAAGGTGGTGATGGCCTGACCGAAGGAGCTGAGCACCGAGTAGGTGAAGCTCTCCACGTAGTTGGCCGCCGAGGACCCGGCCATGACGACGGTGCCCAGGGAGTTCAACGCCCGCTGGATGGTGATGTTGGCGATGGAGAACACCATGCCCTGGACGCCCGCCGGGATGCCGACCTGAAAGATGCGTTTGAGGGTGAAGAGGTCCACCCGCAGATACCGCAGCTCCACCCGCACGTCCCCGGCGCTCCGGCAGAGGAGCCACAGGAGGACGGCGGAGCTTACGAGGTTGGACACCACCGTGGCGATGGCGACGCCGTCCACCGTCATGTGGAGGCCCGCCACAAAGGCGATGTTCAGAATTACGTTGATGACGCCGGATACGGTCAGGGCGGCCAGCGGCGTCTTCGTGTCACCCTGGGCGCGGAAGATGGCGGAGAGGAAGTTGTAGGTGAGGATCACGGGCATCCCCAAAAGGTAGATGCGCAGATAGAGCTCCGCCATGTCGTGGACGTCGTCGGGCACATCCATCATGGTCACCACAGGCCCGGAGATGAACCACCCCAGCACCGCCAGGGCCACACCGCCCACAACGCCCAGGATGATGGAGGTGTGGACCGCCTTGCGGACGCCCTCCCGGTTCCCGGCGCCGATGTACTGGCTCACCAGCACGTTGGTGCCCAGGGACAGACCCACGAACAGGTTGACCAGCAGGTTGATGATGGGTCCGTTGCACCCCACCGCCGCCTGGGCCGAGCTGCCCACAAACCTGCCCACCACCGCCACGTCGGCGGCATTGAACACCTGCTGTAAAATGCTGGTCGCCGCCAGGGGCAGGGCAAAAAGAAGGATCTTGTCCCAGATGGACCCCTTGAGCATACCTGATTTGCGTTCTTCCACTGTCTTCATGGACTCATTTCGCCGGCTTTCCGTTTTGATTCCATTGCATACTATCACTTTTCCGCCGGATTGCAAGCCCCTGACGCGCGATTCATACGGTTACACAAAGGGACGGGCCGATTTTGGGGAAAATGTATTCGTTTTTCATACTGCCGACAGGGGAAGCTCCCGTCGGGAAAATCTCAAAGGCTTTCTATGGGCGCCCTCTTCGGTCCGGTCAGTCGTGGCGCGTGCCGTCGGTCCAGCACTCGCAGAACCGGGCGGAGAAGGAGGGCTCTTCGCCGCGCATGAGCAGGTGCGACACGTCCCCGTACCGCCAAATGCGGAAGGAGGCGATCCCCTGGCGGCGCTCCTCGGTGAGGACGGTGGTGACGGAGGAGGGCGCGGCGCACAGGCCGTGCCACAGCACCATGGGGGAGGCGCCGATCAGGTGGCTTAAGAGCACGCACCCCACGCCGTAATGGCAGAAGAGGGCCGCCGTGTCGTGGTTGGGGCGCTCCGCCCGGTAGAGTCCGCCCTCCCGAACGTAGCCGTGGTTTGCCAGAAGCTCATCGAAGGTCGCCGTCACCCGGTCGTACTCCGCCTTCACGTTCCCCGCCGCCATGACGGGGTGCTCGAACCAGCGGTCCTTGTCGTACAAGATCGGCTCGTTCATCCAGTCCTGGGGAAGCCAGTCCCAGGTGATATGCGGCTTTTCCCGGTCGTCGGGCCGCCATATGGGCGCCTGGAACTCTCGGAGCCAGTCGCAGACCTGTGCCTCCTGGCCCCGCGCTTTCAGAGTTGGCTCCGCCGTGTCCCGGGCACGGCCCAGGGGGGAGACATAGCAGGCGTCGATCTTTTCGTTTTTCAGGGCCTCCGCCAGATGTTCAGCCTCCCGAAATCCCACGGGGGTCAGGGAGTCATGCTCATAGTCCGGGTCCGCGTGGCGGATCAGAAGAAGTCTCATAGTCGGTTTTCTCCAATATATTCAAATATTCTTATTTTCCGAATTTGTCCAGCGCGTCCCACACGCCCAGCATATACTGGACGCCCAGGGCCCGGTCGTAGAGGCCGTAGCCGGGGCGGACGGAGCCGGGGGCCTCGTCCCACAGATGGCGTCCGTGGTCCGGGCGGATGTATCCCTCAAAGCCGCAGTCGTGGTACGCCTTCAGAATGTCGAGGATGCCCGTGTCGCCGCAGCAGTCCCGGTGGGCGGTCTCGGAGAAGTCGCCGTTGGGGAAGTGCTTTACGTTGCGGATGTGGGCGAAGGCGATGCGGTCACAGTGCTTTCTCACGATGTCCGCCACGTTGTTTTTGGGGTCGGCGTTGAGGGACCCGGAGCAGAGGGTCAGGCAGTTATAGGGGTCGTCCATCATCTCCAGGAACCGGTCGATGGAGGCGGCGTCCACCAGCAGGCGGGGCAGGCCGAAGATGTCCCAGGGGGGATCGTCCATGTGGACGGCCATCTTGATGTCGCACTCGCGGCAGACGGGCATGACGGCCTCCAGGAAATATTTGAAATTCTTCCAGAGCTTCTCCTTTGTCACCGGGGCGTAGGCCCGGAAGAGCTGGTCGAGGCGCGCCATCCGCTCCGGCTCCCAGCCGGGGAAGGTCATGTGATACTTCTCGGTGAAGGACAGGATGTACTCCGCCATGGCCCTGTAGTCGGTTTGGATCATATCCCGCTGGTAGTAGAGGGCCGTGGAACCGTCGGGCAGGGGGTGAAAGAGGTCCGTGCGGGTCCAGTCGAACACCGGCATGAAGTTGTAGCAGATGACCTTCACGCCGAAGGGCCGGAGGTTGCGGATCGTCTGTATGTAGTTCTCAATGTACCTGTCCCGGCTGGACAGGCCGATCTTGATGTCGTCGTGGACGTTCACCGACTCCACGACCTCCGCGTTGAACCCGGCGGATCCGATCTTACTCACCACTTTGCGGATCTCCTCCGGCTCCCACACCTCCCCGGGCAGCTTGTCGTGGAGCGCCCAGACGATGGTGGAGATCCCGGGGATCTGTCTTACCTCCGCGAGGGTGATTTTGTCGTTGCCCTCGCCGTACCAGCGCCAGCTCATTTGCATCGGCATGGCGATCTCTCCTTTTCATAGTTAATTGTGTTTACATAATATTATTCCGATGTAGCGGGTAAATACCGCCCAGACGCTGTATCAGCGGTCCCGGCGCTCCTTTCTCCTTTGGACGACGCGGCAGACGGCCACGGAGACGAGGGTCACGGCGATCTCCAGGGCCACGGAGATGATGAACTCGGGGGAAGTGGGGCGGGTGATGCTCATGCCGGTGATGGGGAAGAGCACCGCCGTCACCAGAAGCCCCAGGGTTCCCCCCAGGAGGTAGGGGCCGTATTTGAGGCCCGCCGCGCCCATATAGATGCTGACGAGATCCGTGGGCAGGAGGTTGATGATGTGGACGATGAAGGAGAACATGAAGTCGCTCCCGCCCTGGAATTCGCTCATGAAGGCGGACTTTGGGTATTTTTCGTGGATGTGGTCCAGGGCCCGCCTGCCCATGAGGCGGCCCAGAAAGAAGGGGATGGTGAGCATGACCGCGGTGCCCAGGATGTTGACCAGAATGGCGGTGGGCAGGGGGAAGAGGATGCCGCTGGTGATGTACAGGATGCCGGAGTAGAGCACGATGCTGATGCTCTTCACCGCGAAGAGGGCGATCATCATGAGGGCCGCCAGAACCGTGTTCTCCGGGGACCCGCTGACGATGTTGTCCACGGTGAAGGCGTCCCGATTGAGGAAGAACACCAAAATCACCGCCGCCCACAGAAGGACCGTGAGGCCAATGGCGATCCGGCCCGCCCACTTGCCCTCCAGGAGCTTATGCAGGACGCCGTGGAGGGCCTTCATGTAGAACCGGACGTAGAGGGCGAAGGAGATGAGCACGGCCGCGAGGCACAGGAGGGCGAGCCCGTCGGCGACAGCCGCCGGGATGCCGGGGAACAGCAGCAGGATAAAGAGGCTCCCCTCCAACACCGCCGTACCCGCCTTGCCGAACCACTTCGCGCTGTTGACCGTGTCGGTGTAGTGGAGGGTCAGGGCGCCCAGGGTCAGCAGGACGATCTCCCGGACGGCGAACACGAAGAGCACGGGCCGGATCCGGGGGTACCGGAAGCACAGGCAGATGAGGACCGCGCCCTGGGTCAGCTTGTCGGCCACCGGGTCCAGGAATTTGCCCAGGTCCGACACCTGGTTGAAATGCCGGGCTATGAAGCCGTCCAGCACGTCGGTGGCGCCGGAGAGGACCACGAGAAGCGCCGCCGCGCCGTACTCCCGGCTGCCCGCGTAGAGGTACACGATGACCGGGATCAGCAGAAGGCGCACAAGGGTCATGGCGTTGGGGACGGTGAGCACGTCCTTTTTGGTCAGTCTTTTGGTAATTTTATTCATTTCTCATTCCTCCGCAAAGGGCGCGCGCCGGACGGCGTCTCCTCCATCAGCCGCTCCCTCTCCCGGGAGAAGGACATTGCGCCGGGATAGACGCGGCCGTTTAGCATATTTTTTCATTTTAACAGATAAATGTAAATAAACTGTGAACGGAGGAACGGAAATGTAAAAAAACCGTAAAAAGCCGTTTTTTGTTTTTCGGGGCGCTTGAAATTTCGGCCTTTTGGCGGTATAGTGGAAAGATAAAAAGGGAGGGAGATTTATGAAAGAGGTCAAAAGCCCAAAGAAGCCCCTGATATTTTATTATGTGGTGGTGATGATCGTCCTGTCGCTGATCAACTTCATCGCCATGCCGTGGCTGGCGGAGCGGCAGATCCGGCAGGTGGACTACGGCACGTTCCTGACCATGGCGGAGGGCAAGGAGATCGGACTTGTCCAGGTCCAGCTGCGGGAGAACAAGATCCTCTTCACGGACAAGGAGCGGAAGACCGTCTATGAGACGGGCATGATGCCGGACCAGCAGCTGACGGAGCGGTTGCGGGACTCCGGGGCGGAGTTCTCGGCGGAGATCATCGAGCAGACGAGTCCTCTGCTCAGCGTGCTTCTCAGCTGGGTGCTGCCCATCGTGATCTTTGTGGTGCTGGGCCAGCTCATCGCCCGGCGGATGACCAGGAGCATGGGCGGGCCCAACGCCATGATGTTCGGAAAGGGCGGCGGAAATGCCAAGGTCTACGTCCAGTCCTCGGACGGCATCAAGTTCTCCGACGTGGCGGGGGAGGACGAGGCCAAGGACAATCTGAAGGAGATCGTGGACTACCTCCACGACCCCTCCAAATATGAGTCCATCGGTGCCAGTATGCCCAAGGGCGTTTTGCTTGTGGGCCCTCCGGGCACCGGTAAGACCATGCTGGCAAAGGCCGTGGCCGGGGAGGCGGGGGTCCCCTTCTTCTCCATGTCCGGCTCGGAATTCGTGGAGATGTTCGTAGGCATGGGGGCCTCCAAGGTCCGGGATCTCTTCAAGCAGGCCAAGGAGAAGGCGCCCTGCATCGTGTTCATTGACGAGATCGACGCCATCGGAAAAAAGCGCGACGGGGCCATAAGCGGCGGCAACGACGAACGGGAGCAGACGCTGAACCAGCTCCTCACGGAGATGGACGGCTTTGAGGGCAACGGCGGCGTCATCATCCTGGCCGCCACCAACCGGCCCGAGTCCCTGGACCCGGCCCTCACGCGCCCCGGGCGCTTTGACCGGCGGGTGCCGGTGGAGCTTCCCGACCTTGCGGGCCGCGAGGCGATCCTGCGGGTCCACGCGCGGAAGGTCAAAGTCGAAGACGGGGTGGACTTCACCCAGATCGCCCGGATGGCCTCCGGCGCGTCGGGGGCGGAGCTCGCCAACATCGTCAACGAGGCCGCCCTCCGGGCCGTCCGGGCCGGACGGCAGGCGGTGACCCAGGACGATCTCTCCGAGAGCATCGAGGTGGTCATCGCCGGGTACCAGAAGAAGAACGCCATCCTGACGGACAGTGAGAAGTGGACCGTGGCCTACCACGAGATCGGCCACGCCCTGGTGGCGGCCCGGCAGACAAACTCCGCGCCGGTGCAGAAGATCACCATCATCCCCCGCACCTCCGGGGCGTTGGGATACACCATGCAGGTGGAGGAGGGCAATCACTACCTCATGACAAAGGAGGAGATCGAAAACAAGATCGCCACCCTCACCGGCGGGCGTGCCGCCGAAGAGGTGCGCTTCGGCGTCATCTCCACCGGCGCGTCAAACGACATCGAGCAGGCCACAAAGCTGGCCCGGGCCACGATAACCCGGTACGGCATGAGCGGGGAGTTCGACATGGTGGCCCTGGAGACGGTGACAAACCAATATCTGGGCGGCGACACCTCCCTGGCCTGCTCCGCCGAGACTCAGGCGAAGGTGGATGCCCGTGTGGTAGATCTGGTGAAGCGCCAGCATGAGAAGGCTCTGGGGATCCTCCGGGACAACCGGGAGAAGCTGGATGAGCTGGCCCGGTATCTCTACGAGAAGGAGACGATCACCGGCGAGGAATTTATGGACATCCTGAATGCGTAAGGCAGGAAGCTATGATCCCACGGCCCGTTTTCCGGGCTGTGGGATTTTTTCTGCCGTCCCGGAGGAAAACGTCCGGGCTTGACAGGGTGAGAGGCACGGTCTATACTGAGGGACATCCGATGTGCGGACCGTCTGGCGGTGAAGCTTTGTGACATGATACTGATATTCAATCAAAACAAGACATTCACGGTGGTCTTTTTTGCGCCATACTTTGTCAGACTGCTTGGAAATACACAAAGTATTCCTGCGCGGTCTTCCTCGTCTGATACTAATACTCAATCGAAATCAGACATTCGCTCCGGTCTTTTTCACGCCATACTTCGTCACGCGGCTTGAAAATACACAAAGTATTTCCTGCGCCGCGTTCCTCGTCTGACGCGAAAAATCCTCGGTGCTCATTGCCTGATTTTAATTGAGTATTAGTATGACGCAAAAAAACCTCGTCACTCGGTGTCTCCTTTTGATTGAATATTAGCATGAGGTGGAATATGGAATCTTCATACACTTTTACAACCCTTGACCCGAGAGATTTCGCCCTCTGCGGCACGCTCTGGGATCTGGAAAAGCACGCGGACCTGGCGGAGAGGTTCCGGCGTGAGCTTCGGGAGGGGAACCGGGTCACATACCTCTGCCGGGAGGGGAAAGCCGTGTGCGGCGAGGTGTCCCTGGTCCGAAATATGGACGAACCGGACTACACCCTCCCAGGGCGGCGGCTTTACGTTTCTCACCTTGCGGTCCGCCGGGACCTGCGGCGGCGGGGCATCGGCGCCGCCCTTCTGGACTACGCCGCCGGACGGGCGCGGGAGATGGGGGCGTCGGAGCTGTCCGTTGGCGTGGACCTTGACAACTACCCGGCGTTGAGGCTCTATTGGAGGACCGGATTTACCCGCCTGCTCTACGTGGGCGAGGACGCCGGGGGGCGGTTCGTGAAGCTTTTGCGTGAGATTTGACGCGAAATTTGCGGTTGCCTTTTTTAAGGAGTTAGTGTATAATACAAAACAACCTATCAAACAGGTGGGATTCGGAGAGGAGAGCGGGATGATCAAAGCCATCGTGTGCGACCTGGACAACACCGTCCTGCGGTCGGACAAGTCCATGTCCGGGTACACCCGGGACGTGCTGCGCCGGTGCCGGGGGCGGGGGATCCGCGTCCTGGCGGCCAGCGCAAGGCCCGAACGGACGGTGCGGGAGTTCGGGATCTTCGGGGAATTTGAGGCGCTGACCACCCTCAACGGCGCCCGGGTGGTCCTGCCGGGGCGGGAGATTCTGAACACCATCCCCCGGGAGAGCGGGGAGCGGATCGCCGCCGCCCTTCTGTGTCTCCCCGGCGCCCTGGTGTCGGCGGAGATGAGCGGCGGCATCTTCTCCAGCGCCCCCATCCCCGAGTGGAACGCCCATGTGTTCCCGGACTTCCCAAAACTTCCCGATGGGGAACTCTACAAGGTCCTTGTCAGCGGCGTTGCGGAGCGTGAGGCCCGGGCGGCGGCGACGGGGGACACCTACTGCACCGCCATCGAGGGCGGAAAGCTCTTCCAGTTCATGAGCCGTGCGGCCACCAAGTGGGGCGGCGTCCGGGAGATGCTGGAGGAATATGGGATATCCCCGTCCGACTGTGCCTTCTTCGGGGACGACTGGGACGACATCGAGTGCGTGAGAAACTGCGGCCTGGGCGTCGCCATGGCAAACGCCATCCCGGAGGTCAGAGCTGTGGCGGACGGTTTTGCGGGCCATTGCGATGACGACGGGGCGGCGCGGTACATAGAGGAGAACATACTGAAATGCTTATAGAGATCACAAAATTTGAGGATCTGGACACCCGTGCCCTCATGGACCTCTACCGGGAGAGCAATGAGGAGAACGCGGAATATTTTCACCCGGATATGGACAAAACGGAGGCATTGGCACTCCAGGAAGCCGGATTTCTGGAGTTCCTGCGTAGGGATTTCTTCAACGGTGTCAACCGGTATTATGTGCTGGAGGAGGGCTCCGTCTGGGTCAGCGCCCTGCGCCTCACCCCCGTCCGGGAGGGCTTCTACTACCTGGAGGCCCTGGAGACACACCCGGACTACCGCAAGCGCGGGTATGGGGCAAGGGTGCTCTCCGAGACGCTGAGATCCCTTGAAAAATCCGGCCCCTTTGAGGTACACGACCGCGTGAATAAGAAAAACACAGCCTCCCTGGCAACCCACCGCAAGTGCGGCTTCGTCGTCGACAGCGAGGTTGGAATGGATTATCTGACCGGCGAGCGGAATGACAGATCATACGGAATGAGGTACTGTTTCAAATGACACGGAAGCTTTACTATGAGGACTCCCACATCCGGGAGTTTGACGCGGCGGTGACACTGTGCGAAAAACGGGGCGGGGATTTTGAAATCGTCCTGGACAAAACGGCTTTCTTCCCCGAGGGCGGCGGGAACCCCGCCGACACGGGGACGCTGAACGGCGTGCCCGTGCTCTATACCTTCGAGCGGGGGAGCGAGGTCATACACCGTTGCCCGGAGCCGCTGGAACCCGGCGCCGCCGTCCACGGGAGGATCGACTGGGAAAAGCGGTTTTCCAATATGCAGAACCACACCGCCGAGCACATCGTCTCCGGCATCGTCCACCGGCGGCACGGGTACGCCAACGTGGGCTTCCACATGGGCGCCGAGGGGGTCATCGTGGACTTCGACGGCTATATAATTGAGGCGGAGCTTTCCGACATCGAACGGGAGGCCAATGAAGTTGTCTGGCGCAACGTGCCCGTCACGGAGAGCTTCCCCGGCCCGGAGGAGCTGCCGCGTCTTGAGTACCGCAGCAAGCTGGAGCTCACGGAAAATGTGCGGCTGGTGACGATAGAGGGCGTGGACGTGTGCGCCTGCTGCGCCCCTCACGTCAGGCGCACCGGGGAG
The DNA here is from genome assembly GCA_947624585.1 of uncultured Oscillospiraceae bacterium. Lineage (GTDB taxonomy): Bacteria > Bacillota > Clostridia > Oscillospirales > Oscillospiraceae > RUG626. Next base: position 11,847 of record CANQKZ010000032.1, read on the forward strand.
ATCGGACCTATCAAAATTTTCGAGTCCATCCGCCGGAAAAACGGCGTCCGAATCCGTATGCTGGCGGGGGAGCGGGCCTATGAGGACTACGCAAAGCGGGCGGGGGCCGTCGCCCAAATCTCCGCCCTCCTCTCCGCCCCCCAGGACGAGGCGGCACAGGCCGTGGAGCGGCTGTTGCGGGAACGGGACGAGCTCAACTATAAGCTGGGCGGACTCAAGCGGCGGATCATTGAGATGCTTGTCCGAAATATGGACAAATCGGACGAACCGGCGGTGTTCTTCGAGCCGGACTTCGACATGAAGGAGCTCCAGCTCCTGGCAAACGCCGCTCTGGAGCGCCGCCCACTGGCCGCCTGCTTCTCCGGGGACGACGGGGCCGGGTGGAAATACGTCCTGGCCTCCCATAATACCGACCTGCGGCCGCTGGTAAAAGAGATGAATCTGGCCCTCCGGGGCCGGGGAGGCGGGAGAGCGGAGTTGGTCAGCGGGACGGTCAAGGCGGCGAGAGCGGAAATCGAGGCGTATTGGAGTGCAAAAATGGGTTGATTTTTATCGGGCGCCGTCCGATGGGACGGGGGGGAATCTTCTTTTCTCTCTTTTGTTCCGTGGGCGGCTGGCCCACTGCACAAAAGAGAGAAAAGAAGCAAAAGAGAGAAAAGGCCGGTGGGGGCTCGGCGATAGTCCGGGCCCGGCGCTTCGTAACGCGGGTCGGCTTCCGCGTCCCGTGTCGGTACGTCTGGGTGGAACCATAGCCGCGCGGGCCGAAGACTTAATTGGTTGGAGCATCAGCTTCGCTTGGCCGCTTACGTTGGTGGTTGTTGGAGGCTGGGTGGCTCTGTTTGGGGCCGCGCTTTGTGGGCGGGGGTTGTGGGGCCCGTTCTGGGGTGTGTCTGTTGTTTGGGGGGGTCACGTCGCTCTTTTCAATAAGGTTTTTCAAAATATCTTTGCTTGCACAAATTCATTTTGAAAAGGGATTGAAAGAAATGCGGATGGGAAATATTATTTTGCGCAATTCATAATATGCAAAGGAGCGTGCATTTATGGCGTATGATTTCAAAAAGGAATACAAAGAATTTTATATGCCCCCGAAAAGGCCCACGATCGTGGACGTGCCGCCCATGAACTATATCGCCGTCCGTGGATGGGGTGACCCCAACGCGGAGGGCGGGGAGTATAAGGCGTCCATCGGGCTTCTCTATGGCGTGGCGTTCACGGTCAAGATGAGCAAGATGGGGGATCATCGGATCGAGGGGTATTTTGACTTCGTGGTCCCGCCCCTGGAGGGGTTCTGGCGCCAGCAGGGGAGCGCGGATGGCATAGATTACACCAGAAAGGGGGACCTGGAGTTCATCTCCTGCATCCGCCTTCCCGATTTCGTGACTCGTGAGGAGTTCCAATGGGCCGTATCCGAGGCGGAGCGGAAGAAAAAGGAAGATTTCTCGAGGGTGGAATTCCTCACCGTCCGTGAGGGACTGTGCGTCCAGTGTATGCACCTGGGTCCCTACGACAGCGAGCCGGAGACGGTTCGGACGATGCACGAATTCATGAGGGCACATGACTGCGACCTGGATATTTCGGATATCCGCCCGCACCACGAGATCTACCTCTCGGACCCGCGAAAATGCGCTCCCGAGAGGCTGAAAACCGTCGTGAGACATCCCGTACGGAGGACGGAGGTCTGCGGAACCGCAAACGGGGAGTGATTTACTTTCTTCTCTTTTGCGGTGACAAAAGAGAAGAAAGTAACAAAGAAGAGAAAATTCAGATTTTTGGGGCTCGGCGGTGACTTTTGGCTCGGCGCTTCGTAACGCGGGTCGGCTTCCGCGTCCCATGTCGGTGGGTCTGGGAGAAACCATAGCCGCGCGGTCCTTGGTCGAATAGGCTGGAGCATCAACTTCGCTTAGCCGCTTACGCTGGTGGTTGACCGGGCTGGGCGGCTCTGTTTGAGGCCGCGCTGGTGCGGCGGTTGTTGTGGGGCCCGTTTTGGGCGGTGTGTTGTCTGAGGTTTCTCGTCGCACGGATTTATAAGGTATTTTCAAAATATCTTTTCTGTTAAACTTCATTTTGAAAATGGATAAATCAGGATTGGGGGAGCATGATGGATCGCATCATTGCGAAGGCGGGATCTTTGATCGTCGCCTTTTCGGTTCTTCTGTTTGCAGTCTGCCTGTTGATCCCTTTTGATTTTGGAAGCTATCTTGTGTGTATGCTGCTCGCCATCGGGTATGTGATGATGGCGGCGGGATTCAGCTGTGAAAGCGGTCCGGAGCATCAGGTCGCGGCAAGAGCGGGTATGGCCTTCGCGGTCATCTACGCCGTATTGATCCTGCTGGTGTATTTCGCGCAGACGACGACTGTCCGGCTTGACACCATGACCGACCAGGCGGTAAGGCTGCTGGATTATTCCAGAGGCGGGCTGATGTTCAGCTACGATCTGCTGGGCTACGGCATGATGGCGCTGTCGACATTCTTCCTGGGGCTGACCGTACGCGGACGCAGCCGTGCGGACCGATGGTTGAAGCGTCTGATGATCGTCCACGGTATTTTCTTCTTCGGTTGTTTCATCATGCCCATGACGGGCGCGTTCAGCTCCCTGTCCGACGGGGAAACAAGCGTGGGCGGCGTCATCGCCCTGGAATGCTGGTGCGCATACTTCCTCCCCGTGGGAATTTTGGCCATTTTCCATTTTCGCTGTGGAAGGCTGGCCGTCCGCGGAAAGGACAGATAGACGAATCGGGGGTTGCGAGGAAGAGGTCATGACAGTAAACTATAGAAAAGCAGAGCCAAATGATATTGAAAAAATATGCGGTATAGTTCATGATGCTGTAGAGGCTATGGAGCGAGATCATATTTTTCAATGGGATGATGTATATCCTGCGAAAGGGGATTTCCTGGAAGATATTAAGAAACGTCAACTTTACGTTGGGTTAGTAAACGGTCAAATTGCGGTTATGTATACATTAAATCAAGAATGTGACGAAGCGTATAAAAACAGCGAATGGAAATATAAGGACGAGCCTTTTTATGTCGTACACAGGCTTTGCGTGAATCCGGTTTTTCAAAATAAAGGAATTGCTAAATCTACGCTATTGTATATTGAAAAGCAATTAATGGAAATAGACATTCACGTAATACGATTAGATGTATTCTCTGATAACCCATTTGCATTGAGATTATACAATTCTTTGGGTTATTCGAAGGTTGGTTATGCCGATTGGCGAAAAGGAAGATTCTTTTTGATGGAAAAGCGTTTTTAGCTGTAAATTCCCGTTTTACGAAAAAGAACCATTTTCAAAATGAATTTGCCACCGGCAAAGATATTTTGAAAAACCTTTTTGATACGAGCGACGTGAAACCCCAGATAACAGACACGCCCCAAAACGGGCCCCACAACCCCCACCCACCCAGCGCGGCCCCAAACAGAGTCGCCCACCTACCGACACCCGCCAGCGTAAGCGGCCAAGCGAGTGTGATGCTGAAACCAATTCAGAACCGGACCGCGCGGCTATGGTTCCACCCAGACCCCCGACACGGGACGCGGCAGCCGACCCGCGTTACGAAGCGCCAAGCCCGGACTATCGCCGGGCCCTCCCCGGCATTTTCTCTCTTTTGCTTCTTTTCTCTCTTTTGTGCAGTGGCATTTCTCTGCCACGGAACAAAAGAGAGAAAAGAAGACTCCCCCCGTCCGTTCGGACGTAACCCGATAAAGGCCCCAGCGGCCTCAGCGACCAATTGTTTCACCATTTTATCCCAAAATCGAATCGAGGTAGCATCGTCCATGTACATCCGCGACATCTACAAGTCAAAACCCCTCCCCATCTCCTATGAGATCTTCCCTCCCAAGGGCGAGCTGAAGCCGGATACCCTTCGCGGCACTTTAGAGGCCCTCGCCGGCACCGAGCCGGATTTCATCTCCGTCACCTGCTCCGCCGGAGGCTCCGGCAACAGCGGCAACACGGCGGCCCTCACCGGCATTATCGAGCGGGAATACCGCATCCCCGCCGTGGCCCACGTCACCTGCGTCAACTCCACCCGCGCCGATGTGGATCGGGTCATCGGCGACATCCGCGCCCAGGGCGTCTCCAACGTGTTCGCCCTGCGGGGGGACCGGCTTCCGGGGAGCGTCACCCGGGATTTCCGCTACGGGTCGGAGCTGGTGCGCTACCTGCGGGAGACCACCGACTTCTGCGTGGGCGGCGGGTGCTACCCGGAAGGGCACGTGGAGTGCGACGACTTTGACGCGGACATCCGGCATTTGAAGGAGAAGCAGGACGCCGGGGCGGAGTTCTTTTTGAGCCAGCTCTTTTTTGAAAATTCCGCCTTCTACCGCTTCGTCGACAAGGCCCGTGCCGCCGGGGTCACCGTGCCCGTGGACGCCGGGATCATGCCCATCATGGGCAAGAGCCAGATCACCCGCATGGTGTTCCTGTGCGGGGCAAGCCTGCCCTCGGCGGTGATCCGCATGGTCAACCGGTACGAAAACGACCCGGACTCCCTGTTGCGGGCCGGGATGGAGTACGCCGCCCGGCAGATTTTGGAGCTGGCGGAGTCCGGCGCCGTCAGCGGGATCCACATCTACACCATGAACAAGCCCGAGGTGGCGCGGTTCGAGATGGAGGCGCTGCGGGATGCCGGGTTCTGAGTACATCGTCGACAGGAGCGAGGTCCTGCGCTACCTGGGCTACCGGGGCCAGGAGATGTCGCCGGAGCTGGACGCGCTGGTGGACCGGCTTTCGGAGCGATGCCGCGTCTGCGCCAAGCCCCGGTATCTCTGGCGGGTCTTTGACCTGAGTTGTGACGCGGAGGGCAGGCCCGTTTTGGAGGAGAGCGGCGTCGCTCTCCGGGGGGTTGACATAAAAAAGCACCTGGACGGGGCGGTGAAGTGCGCCGTGATGGCGGCCACGTTGGGATTTGAGGTGGAGCGGGAGATGATGCGCCTGGGCCGCCGGTCCGCCGTGGAGGAGCTGATCTTCAATGCCGCCTGCACCGCCCTCATCGAGAGCGTGTCGGACGTGTGTGAGCGGGAGGCGGCGGACTACGCCCGGGGTCTGGGGCTGGTGACCAGCTTCCGGTACAGCCCCGGGTACGGGGACTTCCCTCTGGAGCAGCAGGCGGACGTGCTGGGGGCTGTCGAGGCCCGGATGCGTATCGGGATCACGCTGACGGACTCCATGCTGATGCTCCCCAAAAAGAGCGTGTCGGCGCTGATGGGGCTGTACCCGGCGGAGTCCGGCGTCAAGAGGGGCGGCACCAGCTGTGAGAGGTGCGAAAATCGGGAATTTTGCCAGTACCGCAAGGAGGGCTATGGCTGTGGCGGATAATGGATTTGTACTGTTTGACGGAGCGATGGGCACCGAGCTCCAGAAGAGGGGCCTGAAAACCGGGGGCCTGCCGGAGCTTCTGAATCTGACGGACCCGGACGTGGTCCGGAGCGTCCATAGGGATTATGTAAATGCCGGGGCGGATGTGATCACCGCCAACACCTTCGGCGCCAACTCCAGGAAGCTGGGAAGCGCGGAGAAGGTGCGGGAGGTGATCTCCGCCGGGGTGCGCCTTGCGCGGGAGGCGGGGGCGAAGCGGGTGGCGCTGGACCTGGGGCCCACGGGGGCCATGCTGGCGCCACTGGGGACCATGAGCTTTGACGAGGCGTATGACCTGTACCGGGAGCAGGTGCTGGCGGGGGCGGAGGCCGGGGCGGACCTGGCGCTTGTGGAGACCATGTCGGATCTGCTGGAGGCCAAGGCGGCGCTTTTGGCGGTGAAGGAGAACTCGGATCTGCCGGTGTACGTGACCATGACCTTTGCCGCCGACGGGCGGACCTTCCTGGGCACAAGCCCCGCTATCGCGGCGGCCACCCTGTCGGCTCTGGGGGCGGACGCGGTGGGCGTCAACTGCTCGCTGGGGCCGGAGGAAATCGAACCCTTTGTGGGGGAGATTTTGGAGTGGTCCACGGTCCCGGTGATCGTCCAGCCCAACGCGGGCCTGCCGGACGGAAGCTCCGGGGAGACGGTCTACCGGGTGACACCGGAGCAATTCGCCGCCGCCGTGGGCCGGATGCTGGACGCGGGCGTATCCATCGCCGGGGGTTGCTGCGGCACCACGCCGGAGCACATTCGGCTTCTGCGGGCGGAGATGGACGGTCGGACGCCCGTGAAGCGTCAGATCCGCCGCCGGACCGTGTTCACCAGCGCCCAGAAGCTGGTGTGCGCCGACGGCGGCATCGCGGTCATCGGCGAGCGTATCAACCCCACGGGAAAAAGGAAAATAAAGGAGGCTCTGCGGGCCCAGAGCTTCGACTACATTTTAAATGAGGCCATCTCCCAGGAGGAGGCCGGGGCGGAGCTGCTGGACGTGAACGCGGGACTGCCCGAGATCGACGAGCCGGGGACGCTGACGAGGCTCGTGACGGCTCTCCAGGCGGTGACGCCTCTGCCCCTGCAGATCGACAGCTCCGACCCCGCCGCCATCGACCGGGCCTGCCGGGTGTACGCTGGCAAGCCCATCATCAATTCCGTCAACGGCAAGGAGGAGAGCTTAGAGGCCATCCTCCCCCTTGCCAAAAAGTACGGCGCGGCGGTGGTGGGCCTGACGCTGGATGAAAACGGAATCCCGGACAGCGCGGAGGACCGGTTGAGGATCGCGGAGAAGATCGTCCGCAGGGCGGGGGAGTACGGCATCCCCCGGGAGGACGTGCTCATCGACTGCCTGACCCTCACCGTGTCCACAAACCAGCGCCTGGCCCGGGAGACGCTGCGGGCTGTAGGGCTGGTGACCGAGCGGCTGGGGTTGAAGACCGTGCTGGGCGTCAGCAACATCTCCTTCGGACTTCCAAACCGGGAGCTCATCAACGCCACGTTCCTGGCAAACGCCTTCGCCCACGGCCTCACACTGCCCATCCTCAACCCCATGTCCCGGCGGTACATGGATGTGGTGACCGCCTGGCGGGTCCTCTCCGGGGAGGACGCCGGGTGCGGAAGGTATATCGAGACTTATGTAAACCAAACTACCGTGTATGAGACGGCCCCGGCAAGGGGCAAGGCCGCCGCTCCGAAAGAGGGCGCGCCTACCGGGGACGGGAAGGTTGACATAACGCAAATCGTTCTGTCGGGCCGAAAGATGCTCATTCAGGACGCGGTGCGGGAGGCGCTGAAAACGCGCGCGCCCATGGAGGTCATCAACGAGCTGCTGATTCCGGCCATCAACGCCGCCGGGGACAGGTTCGAGCGGGGCCAGTTCTTCCTGCCGCAGCTGATGGCAAGCGCCGAGACGGTGAAGCTGGGCTTCGACGTGATCCGCGACTCCGCCGGGGCCGGGCAAATGGTGAGCAAGGGAAAGATTTTGCTTGCCACGGTGAAGGGGGACATCCACGACATCGGGAAGAACATTGTGAAAATGCTTCTGCAAAATTATGGGTACGAAATCGTGGACCTGGGCCGGGACGTGCCGCCGGAACTGGTGGTGGAGGTGACGCGGCGGGAGCACATCAGGCTCGTGGGCCTCTCCGCGCTGATGACCACCACGGTGAAGGCCATGGCCGAGACCATCCAAATGCTCCGCGCCTCCGGCGCCGACTGCAAGGTCATGGTGGGCGGCGCAGTGCTCAATGAGGAGTACGCGAAGCTCGTGGGCGCCGACTACTACACAAAGGACGCCCAGGACTCCGCCCGGGTCGCCCGGAAGGTCCTGGGTTGACGCACACGATTTAACGGCGCAAACGCTCAAAAAATTCAGAAAATAAATTAATTTTCTATAGCGGGGCGAAGGCCAGCGCTGTGCTGTTCAGCCTCATAGAGACGGCAAAGGAGAACGGGGTTGACCCGTACAGGTATCTGACGTGGGTGCTGACAGAAGCGAGCCGGAAGCCGGCGGCGGAGCTGGTGCCGTGGAAGTTAATTTGATCACGAGATAGTTGCACACATTTGGGATGCTTGCGATGTATTATACCAAGGACGAGAACCAGCTGACCATCGACGATTTCTATATGCCCTTCGCCGGGAAGCTTGATCCCAACAACCGCTGGGGCCGTCTGTCTAGACTCATGCCCTGGAAACGGATCGAGGAGATCTATCTTCGGTCCATGAGCCAGGAAACAGGCCATTCCGCGATCCCGGAGAGGATCGCCTTCGGCGCGATATACATCAAGGAATCCGAGAACTACACGGACGAACGCTGTGTGACGGCGATCCGGGAGAATCCGTACATGCAGTACTTCCTTGGCCTGCACGAGTTCCGGCAGGAACCGTTGTTTGACCCGTCCATGATGGTCCACTTCCGGAAGCGGTTCCCCGTGGAGGACGTGGCTAGGATCAACGAGTACGTCTGCACCGGAAAGTGGCCGGAGGATGGGCGCTGCGTGGACCGGAACGATGAAAAGAAGGACTCGGATGACGATGACAGTGAACCTCCCAAGTCGGGGAAATGCGTCAAGGGCCGCATGAACCCGAACACGTCGAAAAAGAAGGCGAAACGCCAGAAGAAAAACCGTGGCAAAATACTCCTGGATACTACGGTGGCGCCGGCTGATATCAAGTATCCTACGGACATCGATCTTCTGAACCGGTGCCGGGAGCACCGGGAGACCGCGATCAACATCCTGTGGAAGCATGTACCGCACAAGGGCCATAAGCTGCCGTATTCGGCCAAAAAGGCGAGAAAATCTTATCTGAGCATTGCCAAATTCAAGCGCTGGACTAAGAAGAAGGTGCGAAAAGGGATTGGAGAGCAGATGTCATATATCGAGCAAGCCGGGAAACAGTTGGAAAAGTTCAGGGCCCTTGCCCCGGATGTGAAGCTGCCCAACTGGCTGGCGGCCAGGCTGGAGGTAATCCCGGAGGTCTATGCGCAACAGAAGTACATGTATGACGGTCAAACTTCAACGAGGACTGCGATCTGCAGGCCGCGGCGGAGGACTACAGCAGGAAGTTCGGCGTCTACCCGGAGGCGATCCTGGCGGACAAGATCTACCAGACCAGAGCCAACCGGGCCTGGTGTCAGGAACGGGACATCCGTCTTTCCGGCCCGGTTCTCGGACGGCGCAGGGCCGGAGAACCCAGGGATTCCCGGCAGGTGCGTCGGGACGCCTGCGAACGCAACGCCATCGAGGGAAGAAACGGAAATCTCAAGCGGAGATACGGTCTTGGCCTGATCATGTCCAAACTGGATGAGACGGCAAAAACGGAAGAGGCACTGAACATATTGGCCATGAACGCAGCCTGCTGGCTGTGTTGTTGGCTTGCGCGGATTTGGCGGGTTGGGGGTGGGATGGGTTTTTCAGTAGGGCCTATTTTAATCTTTTCTCTGTCCTCTTGACGGGGTGCGGGTCACAATATGCTCCGGGGGCTTGGATCAGATTTAGTTCTGATATACCATTGTATTGTTTTCCGTGATCCCCTGTGCCGCAAATTTACAGACGAAATGTGCGCCACACGGGACAATTGCCTGTGCGTAATAACGCTGTTGAATCCAAATTTCATCGGATGGAGGGATCTATAGCTCTTCTTGGTGCAGGAACTCCCTTGGGCCTATTTGGTGTAGGAATCCCTTTTTCTCGATCCGATGACGGAAGCCTTTTAATATGAAAATGTTCATACTGATATCCAATTGAAAGGAGACACCGATCGGCGAGGATTTTTTGCATCAGACGAGGAAGAACGCGTAGGGAATACTGTATGTATTTCCAAGCGGTCTGACGAAGTATGATGCAAAAAAGACCGCCGCGAATGTCTCACTTTAATTGGATATTAGTATCAGTCTATAATTGTGTCGTAAAGAGATTAGAGACTATGCCGACGACGGAGGTAGGAGACATCATAGGCGTAAAGTTGCAAAACTACGGGACGATCATACCCGGGCCTCTCCGCCAGCGCCTCCTGCGTCAGACCGCTACAAAGACGCGCCCTTTGGATGGAATTTGATGCTTTTTTGTCCATGGTTTATCACCTCAAATTGATGTAAAATGGGTATAGTTCCCCCTTACCCCCACGCAAGCCCTACCTGGCGAGGATTGTTTTCGGAATCGTTCTCGCCCCCCTTGCAATAATTTCCCCCACCCCCTATAATGGTCTCACCGGCTGCCACCGGAAAACCGCGAAAGGGGGTGAAGATATGCAGCTGCCCGATTTTACTGATTTCCTCGCGGAGCTCGACGGAGACACGGTTGTACTGGTAAACTAAAATTGGACACAGAGGGGGTAAAAAACAGACAGGGGATGTATAATGGAAAAACAGTGAAAATCATGCCCCCGAACAGAAGAACACCCTTCAATGAACAGAAGGTTTACCATGAAATACACCAAAGAACAACGGCTGGACATAGGACGGCAGATCTATGACGGCCAACTGAGCCGGTTTGAGGCCGCCGAGCGGTACGGCATAAGCGACCAGACTGCCAGGGATTACAT
>CANQKZ010000033.1 GCA_947624585.1 uncultured Oscillospiraceae bacterium
GTTAGAGCCTCAACCCGGCTGAATCTTTTTTACTTTTTTTCGCCGCAGTATCTGCGGCTGATTCCTTATGCCCTTTTCAGGGCTGGCTCGTGGAGAACGATGTTTCAAACTTTATCCAATTTACGTACAAATCATACTAATATTCAATTAAAATCAGACACCGAGCACCGGGGATTTTTCGTGCCAGACGAGAAACGCGGCTCAGGGAATACTTTGTGTATTTTCAAGCCGCGTGACGAAGTATGGCGCGAAAAAGACCGGCGCGAATTTCTGATTTTGATTGAATATTAGTATCAGAACAAAATAGCGCGCTTTTCGGGAGCACTCCCCAAAAGCGCGCATATTTTTCCTCACGCGCCGCCGGACCTCCGCAGCTTCGCCAGCACCTCCAGAAAGTACTCCGGCAGCGGGCACTCCACCTCCACGGGCCGCCCGTCGGCGGGGTGGAGGAAGCGGAGCTTTCTGGCGTGGAGGCACTGGCCCTCCAGACCCGGCACGGGCTTTTTGGCGCCGTAGACGGTGTCCCCCAGAATGGGGTGGCCGATGTGGGCCATGTGGACCCGGATCTGGTGGGTGCGGCCCGTCTCCAGGCGGCATTGGACGTAGGTGAAGCCGGGAAACCGCTCCAGCACCTGCCAGTGGGTGACGGCGGGCTTGGAATTCTTCTCCGTGACGCACATCCTCTTCCTGTCCGTGGGATGCCGCCCGATGGGGGCGTCCACGGTGCCGGAGTCCTCCCGGAGATTGCCCATGACCACGCACTCGTAGGTGCGGGAGAGGGTGTGGGCGGAAAGCTGCGCCGCCAGGCTCCTGTGGGCGGCGTCGTTCTTGGCGGCGATGAGCAGGCCCGAGGTGTCCTTGTCGATGCGGTGGACGATACCGGGCCGCAGGACGCCGTTGATGCCCGACAGCTCCTCCCCGCAGTGGGCCAGCAGGGCGTTGACCAGCGTGCCGTCCGCGTGGCCCGGGGCCGGGTGGACCACCATGCCCTTGGGTTTGTTGACGACGATCACGTCCCCGTCCTCGTAGACCACATCGAGGGGTATCTCCTCCGCCGTCACCTCCAATTTCTCCGGCTCCGGGATGTCCAGCGTCAGCTCGTCCCCCGGCGCCGGCCGGAAGCTCTTCTTCACGGGCTTTCCCCGGCAGGAGACGCGGCCCTCCTCCAGGAGTTTCTGGACGAAGGCCCGGCTCAGCTCCGGCATGGCGGCGGCCACCAGGGCGTCCACCCGCCCCGGCTCAGTGACCGTCAGCGTCGCCGTCATTGCCGCCCCTCCCCAGCCTCTTCGCCCGGTCCTCCCGGGCCGTGCGGATGAGATAGAGCACGCAGAACAGCACCGCGCCCACGTCGATGAAGGCGTCCGCCAGGTTGAAGACGGCGAAGCGCATGAACTCCGTGTTGATCATGTCCACCACGTACCCGAGCCTCGCCCGGTCGATGAGATTTCCCACGGCGCCCCCCAGCACCAGGGCAAGGCACACCTTCTCCCAGCGGGTGAATCTGCCCCGGAGGATGAGCAGGGACAGCCCCACGGCCACCGTGGCGGAGATCGCCGCCAGGAGCCAGGTGTGCTCGGAGAGCATAGAGAAGGCCATGCCGGTGTTGCGGATGTGGGTGAGGCCCACCACACCGGGGATCAGCTTCACGTACCCGTCCAGGGGGATGGCGCCGACCACCCACATCTTGAAAAGCTGGTCCGCCGCGCACAGCGCGGCGGCAAGCAGAAGATAGAGCATAAAAGTACCTCTAAAGCTTGAGGGCAGCGGACGCTGCCCTCGTTTTTTGTTGAATGAAATGGATTTACAGAGATTTGACCACCTGGGCGCACCGCTCGCACAGATCCGGATGCTCGTGGTCGCGGCCCACCGTCTCCGCCCGGTTCCAGCACCGCAGGCACTTGGGCGCGTCACAGGGCACGGCGTCCACCGAGACGCCGGGGAAGCTCTCGCCCGCAAGGCCGCTCCCCTCGCCGAAGACTACGCTGACGCGGGAGACGATGAACATCTGCGCCAGGTCCAGTCCGGTGAGCTTGGCGAAGTCGGTCCGCGCCCCGTCGGAGACGTACAGCGTCACGGCGGCGTCCAGGGGCTTGCCGATGGCCTTCTCCGCCCGCTTCAGCTCCAGGGCCTTGAGCACGTCGGCCCGGAGGGCGATGAGCTTATCCCACCGCTCCGCCTCGGCATCGCCGAAGACGTACTCGGGGTGGACGGCGGGCATATCGTTGAGCATCACATGGAGGGGGTTGGCGGACCTGTCGTGGGGCATGGCCTGCCAGATCTCGTCGGAGGTGAAGGCCAGAATGGGGGCCAGGAGCCTCACCAGGCTGTCCAGGACGGTGTAGACGGCGCTCCGGGCGCTGCGGCGGCTGAGGGAATCGGCGGCGTCGCAGTAGAGCCGGTCCTTGATGATATCCAGGTAGAAGCTGGACATCTCCACCACGCAGAAGTTGTGGATGGCGTAGGTGACGTTGTGGAACTCGAAACGCTCGTAGGCGGCCAGGCACTTCTCCACCAGGGCGTTGAGCTGTACCAGCGCCCAGCGGTCCAGCTCCAGCATATCGCCGAAGGCCACGCGGTCGTCCGGGTCGAAGCCGTTGAGGTTCCCCAGGATATACCGGGCGGTGTTGCGGATCTTCAGATATTTGTCGGAAAGCTGCTTGAAGATGTTCTCCGAGCAGCGCATATCGTTGCGGTAGTCGGCGGAGGCGGCCCAGAGTCTCACCAGGTCCGCGCCGTACTTCTTCACGATATCGTCCGGGGAGATGCCGTTGCCCAGGGACTTGTGCATGATCCGGCCCTGCCCGTCCACGGTCCACCCGTGGGTCAGGACGGTGCCGTAGGGCGCGGCGCCCTTTACCGCCACGGCGGTGAGGAGGCTGGACTGGAACCAGCCCCGGTACTGGTCGTTGCCCTCCATGTACATATCGGCGGGCCAGACGCCGGGGGCGTCCAGCTCCATGGAGGCGATGTGGGTGGAGCCGGAGTCGAACCAGCCGTCCAGAGTGTCCGTCTCCTTCTCGAAGTGGGCGCAGCCGCACTCGGGGCACACAAAGCCCTCGGGGGCCAGCTCGTCGGCACTGAGCTCGAACCAGGCGTTGGAGCCCTTTTCCCGGAAAAGTTCGCTGATGCGCTGGATAGTCTCCGGCGTGCAGATGGGCTTGCCGCACTCCTTGCAATAGAGCACCGGGATGGGCAGGCCCCAGTGGCGCTGACGGGAGATGCACCAGTCGGCCCGCTCCCGGATCATGGAGCCGATGCGGTCGCGCCCCCAGTCGGGAAGCCAGGTGACGGACTCGGCGGCCTTTACCGCCTCCTCCTTGAAAGCGTCTACGGAGCAGAACCACTGGTCGGTGGCGCGGAAGATGATGGGATTCTTGCACCGCCAGCAGTGGGGGTAGGAGTGGGTGATGTCCTCGCTTGCCAACAGCGCCCCGCAGGCCACAAGGTCGTTGAAGATGGGCTCATGGGCCTTCAGAACGTTCAGTCCCTCATACTTCCCGGCGGCGGAGGTGAACCGGCCCGAGTCGTCCACGTTCACCACCAGGTCCCGCCCGGAGGGGATCTGAGGATATTTCCGGCAGACAAAGAAGTCGTCCGCGCCGTAGGCCGGGGCGGTGTGGACGCAGCCTGTACCGGCGTCCAGCGTCACGTGGTCGCCCACGATCACAAGGCTGGTCTGATCGTAGAGGGGGTGCTTCGCCGTCATCAGCTCCAGATCCCGGCCCTTGAAGGTCGCCAGGACCTCCCTGGCCTCCAGCCCCGCCTTCTTCAGGACGGACTCGGAAAGCTCCTTTGCCATGATGTACACCTCGCCGTTGGAGGCGCGGGTCAGGGTGTAGTCATAGTCCGGGTTCATGCAGATGGCCAGGTTCCCCGGAAGCGTCCAGGTGGTGGTGGTCCAGATGACGAAGTACACATTGTCAAGGGGCTCAATCCCGGCCAGCTTCCCCAGGTCGTCCTCCACCCTGAACTTCACGAAGATGGTGGTGACGGGGTCCTCGCTGTATTCGATCTCCGCCTCCGCCAGGGCCGTCTCGTCGTGGGGACACCAGTAGACGGGCTTCTTGCCCTTGTAGATGTACCCCTTCTCATACATCTTCCCGAAGATCTTGACCTCCTCGGCCTCAAATTTCGGGTCCATGGTGAGATAGGGCCGATCCCAGTCGGCCACATATCCCAGGCGCTTGAACTCCTCCCGCTGGATGTTGACGAAGTTTTGCGCAAATTCCTGGCAGGCGGAGCGGAACTCGGGCACCGACATGGCCTTGCGGTTCAGCTTCTGCTGCTTGATGATGGCCGACTCGATGGGCATCCCGTGGTTGTCCCAGCCGGGGGTGAAGGGCGTCCTGTACCCGGTCATGGACTTGTAGCGGACGATGAAGTCCTTGATGGCCTTGTTGAGGGCGTGGCCCATGTGCAGATGCCCGTTGGAGAACGGGGGGCCGTCGTGGAGGATGAAGTCGGGCTTGCCCTCGTTGCGCTTGAGCATCTCGTGGTAGAGATCTATGTCGTACCAGCGCTTCAGCATCCCCGGCTCGCGGGCGGGCAGGGAGGCGCGCATGGGAAAATCCGTTTTCGGAAGGTTGACCGTCTGATTGTAGTCCTGTGGCATTTGGGATCCCTCGCTTACTTATCTGATAGAATTACATTATATGTAAATAATGCGTATTTTATTTTTTTGTGCCCTTTCTCCCGGGGTCGTCCTCATAGTTGGCGCCGAAGCGCAGGTCGGAGAAATCAAATTTGGGGCGCGGGGTGGTCAGCTCGTCCTCCTCGTCCCAGGCGGCCCGCTTGGTGTCGCCGGTGTTGGAGTAGAACCGGCGGACGGCGTCGATGTCGATACGGCGGGTGGCGGCGGACATATCGGGCTGGAGGGGCGCGGGATCGTCCGGCGTCCCGTCGGGCCGGGGCTCCGCCTCCAGCTCCTCGCCCAGATCCACGCCCTCGGGCGGCGCGGGGGGCTCGGCGGAATAGACCGGCGCAGGGGCGGACTGCTCCGCGGGCGTGGGGGCATAGGCCCGCTCAACCTCCGGTGAGACCTCGGGCTCCGCCTCCGTCTCCGGCTCGGGGACCGGCTCGGATCCGATCTCCGGCTCCGGCGCGGCCGGGGCGGCGGGCATGCGCACCCGCTCGGGCTCCGGGGAGAAGACCGGCTCGCAGCGCGGCTCCTTGGGGGCGGGTGTCTCCGGCTCGGCGCCGCCGAATTTGGCGGTCACCGTGTCCAGCTTGTCCAGGAACGCCTCGTACTGCCGGAGGATCTGCCGGGAGGCGGAGACGAAAGCTGCCGTCTTGACCTTGGCGGCCTCCAGCTTCATGTCCTCGTGGGAGATGTCCTCGGCGGCGCGGGCGCGGGACTCGTCGGAGTCCTTGGCGGCGGCGGAGAGCATTTCGTCGCACTTCTGCTTCGTCTCGGCCATCATGTCGTCGCTCATCTTCTGGGCGGTCAGAAGAGCCATGCGCATGGCGTCCTCGGTGGAACGGTACTCCTCAACCTTCTCCACCAGGACCTTCAGCTTCCCCTTCAGGATCATGTTGTCCTTGTACAGGGCCGCGTAATCCGCCGTGAGCTGTTCCAGAAATTCGTCCACGGAGGTCATATCGTACCCGCCGAATACGGCCTTGGGCAGCTCCTTGCTCTCAATATCCTGAGGTGTCAACATCTCAAAAACCCCTTTCCGGCCGTGGCCCGGCCGTCTTTCTACTCATGCGTGGATCCGCCGGCGCGGGTCAAATCAGAAGTACAGTCCGTTGTTTTCCAGCTCGTCGATGAGGTCGCCCATCAGGTTCACGTTGTAGGGCGTGATGAGATAGGTGCCCTGGGCCACCTTCTTGATCTTGCCGTCCTGGGCGAAAGCCACGCCGGACAGGAAGTCCAGCAGTCTGCGGGAAACGTCCTTGTTGGTGGATTCGAGGTTCAGCACCACGGTGTGCTTGTCGCGCAGATGCTCGGCGATGTCGGCGGCGTTCTCAAATTTTTCCGGCTTCACCAGCACCACCTGAAGCTGCGTGGTGGCGTGTATGTTCACCACCCGGTTGGAGTCCCGCCGCTCGTCCATGGTGTTCCCCGTGGGGACGCGGGTGGGCGCGGCGGTGCGGGGCGTCACGGGGATCTTCTCCGGTGCCCGGGGTGTAAAGTCCTCAAATTCGTCGTCTTCGTCGTCGTAGGGCTTGGTCAATTTCTTAAGCTCGTTCAAAAGTCCCATCAGTGCTGCCTCCAATTCAATGATAAGATGATCCGCCCTCCCGCCGGGGGGCAATATATTTTTAATAATGTCTCTCGCCGAAAATGGCCGATCCCACCCGGACCGTGTTGGCGCCGCAGGCGATGGCCAGCTCAAAATCGGCGCTCATTCCCATGGACAGGATGTCCATACTGACATTATCGTATTTTTTCCCGCCGATGTCAATAAAAAGGTTGCGCATTTGCTCAAAATATCTCCGAGTCTCTTCCAGCCCCCGCCCCGCGGGCGGGATCGCCATCAGTCCCCGGACGAAAACGCCGGGGATCCCGGCGCACCGGGCCGCCAGCTCCTCCACCGCCTCCGGCGCGGCGCCGGATTTGGAGGGCTCCCCGCCGATGTTGACCTCCAGCAGCACGTCCTGCCGGATACCCAGCTCCGAGGCCCGCTTCCCGATGAGCCGCAAAAGCTCCGGGGAGTCCGCCGAGTGGATGAGGTCCACCCGGCCCGTCACGTTCTTCACCTTGTTCCTCTGCAAGTGTCCGATGAAGTGGACCGACGCGCCCCGGTAGGCGTCCTCCCGAAGCTTTGATT
This sequence comes from uncultured Oscillospiraceae bacterium, assembly GCA_947624585.1. GTDB lineage: Bacteria > Bacillota > Clostridia > Oscillospirales > Oscillospiraceae > RUG626. The sequence goes on from CANQKZ010000033.1 coordinate 6,774, forward strand.
CCAGTTCCTGGACCCGGTTCTCGCCGAAAACGCGGACCCCGGCCTCAAAGGCCGCCCGCACATGGTCCGTCCCGTTCATCTTGGACGCGGCCACCAGCGTCACCGGGTGTCCGGCCCTCTGGGCCGCCGCCTCCACCCGCTCCAGCACACGGCTGGCGCTTTCCCGAATTTCCAAAACGCTCCTGTCCATACTCACTCCATCACCACCGCGTTGTCGTAGAGGTTCCTGGCCCGGACAATGATGATGTCCCCCACCCGGAGCCCGTCATGGTCGGCCTTAGCCATGTAGTAATCGCCGCTCTCGGCGACGATCGTGATCGGCACCTCGTTGGCGGTGATACCCCGGAGCACGAAGACCACGGTCTCTCCGTCCCCGTTCAGGTGGACCGCCTCCCTGGGGACGCTGATGCCGGAGAGGGTGTCGAAGACCACCTCCGCCGTGGCCCCACGGAGGGCCGCCACGTCCTGCATATACTTGTCCGAGGAGAACACCACGGCGCACTTGCCGTCCACCGGCAGGCTGACGCTCTCCACCGTCATGGTCAGGTCCGCCGAGTAAGTGCGGGAAAAGACCAGATGGGCGCTATTCCCGGCGGTGAGCTTTTGGGCGCTGTCCTCGTCCATCTCGGTGGCGTAATACCAGGTGATGCCCCGCACCAGCCTGCCCACCACGCTGCCGTCGACCTCCCCGGGCTTGGAGAACAGCTCCCTGTACCGCTCCACCGTCAGATCCGTCAGATCCTCCGGCGTCACGGTCTCCAGGCCGTCGGCGGCGAAGGAGAAGGTGCCGGAGAAGGGCGCGGTGATGCGCCCGGTGTCGGAGGAGGCGCTCTGGCTCAGATACCGCAGCTGCTCCTCCAGCTCCGCGATCTCCGCCGCCTCGTTCCCCGTTGCCAGGGCCGAGCCGGAGATGATGTAGGCGTCCACGTCCTGCTCCAGCTCATAGAGGTCCGAGAGGTCCCCCGCCGTCACCGCCCTCGACAGGGAAAGGATAGTCTCCCGGGAGAGCTCGTCCTCGCTCTTGCCGTTCTTCAGGGCCGTCAGCTGCCGGATGCGCATCTGGATCTCGCTGATCTGCTGGGCGCGCTCCATGGCCGTGGACCCCTGGTAGCGGACGGCCACCGTCTCGCCCTTGGCAAGCTTCGTCCCCTCCGTCACCGTCACGGCGATGTTGGAGCCCGCCGCCGTCAGCAGCTGCTCGTCCCGGACGATGAAACCCGCCGTGTCCAGTCCGTCGTGGAGCTCCATCCCCGAGGCCGTCACCGTCCGCAGGGGGTTGCTGTAGCTTCCGAAAAAGGAGATCCCCAGATAGGCCATGATTGCCACAAAAACAAAGACCGCCACGAATTTGATGATCGCGTCGCTCCGCTCCAAGCCCCAGGCCCCCTTTTCCACACATTCTTAACCCATGGATTATATCATACTTTTTTCGATTTGTCTATTTCCGAATTAAAGTTAGCAGAAAATTTACATAATACCCTACTCCCCGTTCTTCCGGGGCTCAAAAGAGGCGAAAACGCTGAACCGTCCCCGCGCTTGCGCGCAAGGAAATGCCCCCGTCCGGGGTTGGACGAGGGCATTTCTGCAAAAAATGAGGGAGAAACGCTTGGTGTTACCCAAGCTTGCGGATTGGGAGAGATCCGCTGAAGCAGATTTGCGGCAATAATTGGGGGGAATATCGCCGCGATATGGAGGAATCGCTTCGAGTTTATTATACCGGCTTCCCATGGGAAGAGTGTGAATAAATTTTATACATTTTGTAAACATTAGGCCCAGTTTTAGGGAACCTCTGAATAAATCGAGGCGCCGAGCAGCCTGCGCGGATTTTTCGCCGGATGAAATCAAAAATAGCGGGAATACTTTGTGTATTTCAAATTTTTTTGACGAAATATGGAGGTTCCTTAGGGCTTCTGCCCATTTTTCTCCGAAAACTGTCTGGGTTTGGCAAGCTTGAGGCAGAACGTGAAGGTGGTGAGCCCGTCCCGGCTGGTGACGAAGATGTTCCCGCCGTGGCTGTCCAGAATGGTCTTGACGATGTAGAGCCCCAGCCCCACGCCGTCCCGGTCCTGGCTGCGGGACCTGTCGGTCTTGTGGAACCGCTCGAAGATCAGGGGCAGCTCCTCCTTGGGGATAGTCTCGCCCCGGTTCGCCACAGACACGTACGCCTTGCCCTCCTCCCGCCAGAGCTTCAGCACCAGGGAGGTGCCGGGCTCGGCGAATTTCGCCGCGTTGTCCAGCAGGTTGTGGACCACCTGGGTGATGGCGTCGCTGTCCCCCACGGCGTAGATGGGCTCCTCGGGCAGGACCGTCTCCACGTCCAGCCCCCGGGAGGTGATCTTTGTCTCCAGGCTCAGAAGCGACTGGCACACCACCTCCAGAAGGTCGAAGGAGCGGTTGGACAGCTCCATGGGCGTCACGGACTGGAGCTGGGTCATATCCAGCATCCCCCGCACCAGGCGCGAAAGCCGCTTCGTCTCGGAGGAGATGACGGCAAGATACTCCTTCTCCTTCTCCGGCGGGATGGTGCCGTCCAGGATGCCGTCGGCGAAGCCGGAGATGGTGGTCATGGGCGTCTTCAGCTCGTGGGACACGTTGGCGATCAGATCCCGCCGCCCCTGCTCGCTGCGCTCCAGGGAGTCGGCCATCACGTTGAACGCCTCCGCCAGATCCCCCACTTCGTCGTTGCCCGCGCTGTGGACACGGGGGGTGAAATCCCCCCGGCTGTAGCTCCTGGCCGCGTCGGACATCTCCTTGATGGGCCGGGACATCTTCCGCACCACCACAAAGGCCATGGCGAAGGACAGCACCACCACAACGGCGGCGGCCGCCAGGAAGATCCGGGCAAAGCTCCGCCAGATCCCGCTCATGCGCCCGGCGCTGTCGGAGACAAAGATGTACGCCTGGCTGGGCCCCGCCGGGATCTCCACGCCCACCACGAACCGGGGCCGCGCAAAGACGCCGCCCAGGTCCGTCACCGCCTGATATTTCCCCTGCCGGTTGATGGCGGATACCGCCTCCGGGGGCACCGACAGGCCGCCGTGGCCGCAGTCGAGGCTCCGGTCGGAGCAGTTGACGACCCGCCCCTCCCCGTCGGTGACGATCATGTGATAGCCCGCGATGTCCGCCGTCAGCGCCAGCACGGCCCGCATATTGATGCCCTCATACCCCTGGTCCAGCGAGTCCATCCGGGCGTAGGAGCGGATCATCACTCCCGCCGTCCCGGCGGAGTCCACCATGCTCTGGCTCTGCTCCCGGACGATGAAGCTGTAGCTCATGCCCGCGAAGGCCGCCCCCAGGATGGCGAAGCTCAGGCAGAAGATCAGCATCACCGCGATGAGGTTTTTTACATAGACACTGCGAAGATGTCGCATTTTCTTACTCGCTCTCGCTCCTGAGTTCGAACTTGTACCCCACGCCCCAGACGGTCTTCAGGCTCCACTCCGGGGACACGTTCTCCAACTTCTCCCTGAGTCTCTTGATGTGTACGTCCACGGTGCGGGAGTCGCCGAAGTAGTCGAACCCCCAGACCTCGTCCAGGAGCTGGTTCCTGGTGTACACCCTGTTGGGCGACAGGGCAAGATGGTAGAGAAGCTCCATTTCCTTGGGCGGGATATCCACCCGCTTGCCGTCCACCGTCAGGACGAAGGACTCCATGTCGATGATGAGCTTGTCGAACACCAGCCGCCTCTTGCTCTGGGCGCTGTCCCCGCCGCCGTAGCGGCGCAGCACCGCCCGGATACGGGCCACCACCTCCTTCATGTCGAAGGGCTTGGTGATGTAGTCGTCGGCCCCCATCTCCAGGCCGTTGACCTTGTCGAAGGTCTCGCCCTTGGCGGTGAGCATGATGACGGGCGTGTCCGCCTGGGCCCGGATCTTCCGCAGCACCCCCCAGCCGTCCAGGCCCGGGAGCATGATGTCCAGGAGCACCAGCGCGGGCCGCGCCCGCTCGAACTCCGTCACCCCGTGTTCCCCGTCGTGGGCGATGTCCGTCTCAAACCCCTCCCGCTCCAGATAGAGCCGCAGGAGCTCCGCTATGTTCTGGTCGTCCTCTACCACAAGTATCTTTTCTGCCATTTTTTTGCTCCCCCTCTCAGAATCTTGTTCACCCTTCTCACTTTATCCTATTATAAATCGCGATTTTTTGCAATAGTGAATTTTGTGTAAAACTAAAAAGAAGAATATTTAACGGTTGGAAAAGCCATCCCCGCGCCCACGGCGCGGGGATGGATCCGGTCGATATTTCTCTCACCACAGGGGCACGTCCAGGGGAATGAGGATCACCTGGCCGGGCTTGAGCACGTTCCGGTCGGGGAGGGAGCTCTTGTTGGCCTCATAGAGGAGCGTCCACTTCTGCCAGTCGCCCAGCTCGTTGGCGGCGATCTTGCGCAGAGAGTCGCCCTTCTGCACCACATACGTCCTGTAGCCCTCCGGCGCGGTGACGGCGGGGGCCGTCCCGGTCCCGGCGTCCTGGCCGTCGATCTCCGTCAGCGGCGGGATCAGGAGCACCATGCCCACCACGATCTTTCCGGGCGAGGAGATCTTCTCCTTGTTTGCCTCGAAGATCACCTGCCACTTGGACGAATCTCCCAGCACCGCCTGGGCGATGCCCGCCAGAGTGTCGCCCCGCTTTACCACGTACAGGGTGGGCACGGGAGGCGCGCCGACAGTGTCGATCACGTTGAGGTAGACCGTGTACCCGAAGTTGTAGGCATACCCCATGTCGTTCCTGCCCTCCAGACGGAAAGTCCCGGCGGTGACCAGCCTGAAGCTCACGGAGGTGTCCGTCGCCGCGCTCTCCACAGGCACGGAGGCCGCGTCCACCACGGTCCCGGCGGCGGAATATGTCACATGGGTCAGGCTGAAATCCTTCCCCGGCAGGGCCAGGGTGGAACCCATGGGCACGTCGATGATGACATAGCCGGACGGCTGCTCGTTATGTACGGTGACCGCGCCGGAGAACCGGAGCGTCATGGGCGTCACGGGGCTCATCTGCCCGTTGGGGTACACGGAATACGCGCTCAGGCGCACCTCGTTGCTCCCGGCCGAGTCGGCGGAGACAGTGCCCACGGAGAACACGACCGCGGGCGCGTCGGGCATATCCACATCCCACCCGGTCACGGGGGAGGTGCTGTCGCTGACGCCCACCGCCCAAAGGCCCTCGGTGGAGAGTTTGAAGGAGCCGGTGGAGCCGGTGAAGACCCGGCGGGTGTTGGGCACCGGCTTATAGACGCCCCAGAGGTGGTCATAGCGCACCTGCGTCAGGGACACGGCGCAGCCCTCGGTCATGGCGCCCATCATCTGGGTGGCCCAGTTGACCTCGGCGCCCTTCTCCACGCGGTAGATGTCCACATCGGTACGCCCGCCGTCGGACTTGTTCAGTTCCTTGGCGTAGGCGTCGAAGCGCATCAGCAGTTCAAAGCCGGTGTTCCAATAGCCCTTCAGAGAGACGGTCTCCTGGACCGCCAGGGCCGGTACGCAGACAAGAGACGCCGCCAAAACCAGCGTCAGTACGGCGCAAAGGATCCTTTTCATAGTTTATGTCCTTCCTTCCAATCGGAATCTCCGGAAGCCCACCGCCAGACGGCGGGACCTTATTTACTATTTTAGCGCATTTCCCAACAAATTGCAAGCTTTTTCGTAAATTGGCCCCATCCCCGCGCCCGCCGCGTTACCCAGCTCATTTCAGCGCTCCGACCTCAACTGCCGGACCGTCGGCGAAGCGGGCGTATTCGAGGTTTTGTCCTCCGGGGGAATGTACTCGACGAGGTCCCCGACGCCCACGTTCAGGTAGGAGCACAGCTTGCACAGGAACAGGGAATCGATGCGCTGGAATTCGTTGCGGTAATAGCGGTTGAAATTTTGGCGTGGAATGTCCAAATCCTTACAAATACGGTTTTTTGAGATCCCCCGTTCCGTCATGATATCATCCAGCTTTATGATAAGTTCGCCAAACTCCATCGTGCCCACCCCTCACTATTTCTTGCCTGTATTATATAAGAATATACGAAAAAATGTAATTCATTGTATTGTTTGTGCCGATATGATATGGTATTATATTCTTAGAATACATATCGTTAGGGGATACTGAATCATGACAGTACCCTTTTGCGGCCACAGAGATACCCAAGCCTCGCCCGAATTGCGGGCATGGTTGACCGACTGCGTTGAAGAGCTGATTGAGGAGGGGGCGGACACGTTCTATCTCGGCGGGTACGGGGGATTTGACCGTCTGGCCGCGTCGGTGGTGTGGAAGCTCAAGGAGAAATACCCGCGTATCGAGTCGGTCCTGGTCCTCGCGTACCTCGGGCGGGAGGTGGACGCGGAAAAATATGACAGGACGATGTACCCGGAGATTGAAGGAGGCCCAACGCGCTTTGCCATCGTCAGGCGGAACAGGTGGATGGTGGACCACAGCGACGTGCTGGTAACCTATATCATCCTCGACACCGGCGGCGCGGCGGGGACGCGGAAATACGCCATGCGGAAAAAGAAGAGGATCATAAACTGTCCGAATCTGTAAAGTACCCCCGAGGCGGGGGCGGGTATTGGACGCAAAAAATCCCCCGGGGCGAAAAGCTCCGGGGGAACGTGTCTTAATGGGGAAATACAGGGGATCAGTTCGCCGCCCACCGTCTTATGTACGCAAGCTCCCGGTTGTTCATGGCGTTGATGTAGAGGTTGAGGTCGGAGGTGGTTTGGAGACTGGCAACGCGGGCGTTGAGTTCGTCGCCCTGCAATTGGAGGTTCCTTACGCCTGCCTCGATGCGGCTGCACGAGCTGACAAGCGAATTGAGCTTTCCGTTGGCCTCCGTGATGGCGGAATAGATCGTGTACTGATTTTCCCTGATCTGATCAAGCTTCGCGATGACCACATTGAGTTGAAGGGATATTCTGTCGAGTCTCGCCTCCAGCTCCAACTGATTATACGCTTCGCCGAGGGTTGTGTACCGACCGGCGTTGAAGTATTCGTAAAGGGATGATACTGCGGGGAAGTTGTAGTAGTATTTTTCATAGAGGATATTCATGTTGTACAGTTTGGTTCGTATATCCTTCAGTTTGCTATAGCTTTTGAGCACGGCGGCGTATTCGGTTTTTAGGTATGCCAGCACGCGGTTTTCCTCATCGACACGCTTTCTGTCGGCGGCGACAAGCTGATTATATTTGCTCATTGCGGCATCGTATTCTTCCTGATTCTTTTTCGCATTTTCTTTTCTTTCTTTACTGTCCGTTCGCAAAGAAAATGCTACATTAGCTCCTATAGCCAAGGGGGTTGTTCCAGCAAGAAACCACCCCAAACTGTGCACGTTGCTTGGTACTATTTTAATGGCCGAAGCCACAATAAAAATCACCAGTGCAAGAAAAAATCCCTCTACTAAACCCAAGAAAATGTCACCTAAGATATCGTCATTAAAAATGCTATCTAAAATATTTGTTTGTTCAACCTTCATCGTCGGTTTCACTATATTCTTCGGGTGTCCCAACGGCTCCATGCGCTTTTTCAACGTCTGCAACAGCCTTTCATGCAGATAGCACTCCTTTTCGACCTCCACCATCGTGCCCAAGTAGTCTCTTATTTCTTCCGGTGTCATATTCATCCCTCCGTTTGACTATAATTATATAGTTATATTATGACTATATAATTATAATATATCATTTTCCTCCTTGTCAATATAAAATGGACAAAAGGGGTGAAAAAAATGTCTGATGAGATCACGATCAAGAGAAAAAATCCCCGGAAGGGTGACGACGGCTTCAAAATCGTATCTGTCAGGATGAGGGACGAGCTGATTGAGCGGCTGGATGAGCTGTCGGCGCAATCGAACCGGTCGAGAAACGAGCTTATCAATATGCTTCTTGAGGCGGCAATAAAAATAGTAAAAATTGAAGACTAAAAAATCCCCCCGGAGCTTTCGCTCCGGGGGGACGCGTTTCAATGGGTATGCGCAAGATTACTCAGCGTGGTCGACAGTGTACATGTACTCGATGAGGTCCACGACCTTGTTGCTGTAGCCCCACTCGTTGTCGTACCAGGCGACGACCTTCACGAAGGTGTCGGTCAGGTAGACGCCCGCGTTGGCGTCGAAGATGGAGGTGTGGGGATCGTGGATGAAGTCGGAGGAGACGACGGCGTCCTCGGTGTAAGCCAGAACACCCTTCAGCTCGCCCTCGGAGGCGGCCTTCATGGCGGCGCAGATATCGGCCTTGGTGGCGGGCTTCTCCAGGTTGGCGGTCAGGTCCACGACGGACACGTCCAGGGTGGGAACACGCATGGAGATGCCGGTGAGCTTGCCGTTGAGGGAGGGGATAACCTTGCCCACGGCCTTGGCGGCGCCGGTGGTGCTGGGGATGATGTTGCCCGCAGCGGCGCGGCCGCCGCGCCAATCCTTGGAGGACACGCCGTCGACGGTCTTCTGGGTGGCGGTGGTGGAGTGGACGGTGGTCATGAGGCCCTCTTTGATGCCGAAGTTGTCATGCAGGACCTTGGCGATGGGGGCCAGGCAGTTGGTGGTGCAGGAGGCGTTGGAGACGAAGTCCATGTCCTTGGTGTAGGTCTTGTTGTTGACGCCCATGACGAACATCGGGGTGTCGTCCTTGGAGGGAGCGGACATGACGACCTTCTTGGCGCCGCCGGCAAGGTGGGCCTTGGCCTTCTCCTTGGTCAGGAAGATGCCGGTGGACTCGACGACGTACTCGGCGCCCACCTTGCCCCAGGGCAGGTTGGCGGGATCCTTCTCGCAGAAGACGGCGATCTCGTGGCCGTTGACGATGATGGAATGGTCGGTGTGCTCAACGGTGCCCTCGAAACGGCCATGGATGGTATCATACTTCAGCATGTACTCCATATAATCGGGGGTGATGAGGTCGTTGATGCCAACGACTTCAACATTGGGATGATCGAGGCTGGCGCGGAACACCAGGCGGCCGATACGTCCGAAACCGTTGATGCCAATTTTGATGCTCATAATAAAAACCTCCAAATATAAAATTTTTGAACGGAGTTGAAGCCCAAAAGCGCCCGCGGTCGTCAAGACCCATTGGCACTTTTTTAACATATCCATTATAACCCCAACCGCGAAAAAAATAAAGAGTTTTTTCATTATTGGACCGAACTTTTTCAAAAATGCCAAATAGACGTTGAATTCGGCTATTTTTTCTGTTATCATGGCGGAGACTGGCAGACTTTGCTGACGCTCCGGCTAATGAGGACAGCCTTGCGCGGCATAAAATATGGCTGGCAGAGGGAAGCTTTCGCCCTTCGCGGGAGCGCCCGGGGCGCGGTGGTAGAGACAGGGCCGGAAAGACCCCTTTTCCCCGCGCCGACAATTTATGAGAGGAGCCCGATAAGGGACGTGGGGGAATGGAAAAGAGAATCGAAAACGAGTACGGCCTGCTCAACTCCGTGCCGGAGCCGGTGCTGGCCGTGGAAAACGGCAGGATCACATTTGAAAACGATGCCGCCAGACGTCTTCTGGTGGAGGACGCGCTGGGGAAGCCCGGGGAGGAGCTTTTCGACCCGGAGCTGCTCTCCGCCGATCCGGCGCCCGCCACGGGGGTGTTCCGGCACCGGCGCGGGACCTATCTGGTCCACTCCACGAAGCGGGGGAACGCCCGCGTTCTGGCGTTGAAGGCGGAGCCGGAGGAGGCCGACGCCTCCCGGAGGGCGCTGTCCCTGTTCACGGGGCACATCCGCTCCGGCGTGGGCACGGTTCTCACCGCCCTTTCGCTGATGGACGAGCGGGTGGCCTCCCTGCCCTCGGGCTTCGGGTTCTATCTGGCCCGCGGCGACAAATCCGCCTGCATCATGGCCCGGACGGCGGACAACTTCGCCCGCGCCTTCTGCGGCCTGGACTCCGTGCCGGAGCTGAAGCCCCTGGACCTGGCGGTGCTGGCGGAGGACGTGGTCTCCACGGTGGCGGCCCTGACCGTGAAGGGACAGCCCTCGGTGGTCTTCCGGCATGAGACGGAGCCAGCGCCGGTGAAGGCCGACGGCCGCCTTTTGGAGCTGGCCCTGATGCAGCTTCTGTCCAACGCCCTCAAGTACGCCGGGGAGGGCAGCACCGTCTCCGTGTCGGTGAAGAGGGGCCGGAGTAGGTTCGGCGTCACCGTCTCCGACAACGGCCGGGGCGTCCGGCCCGAGATCCTGGGGGACGTGTTCCTGTCCTACGCCTCCCCCGCCCGGGATCTGGAGCCCATGGCCGGAGCGGGACTGGGACTGGGGATCGTCCAGCGCATCGCCGCCATGCACGGCGGGAGCGCCGTCCTGGAGAGCGTCTGGGGCCAGGGGACCTCCGTCACCGTCAGTCTCCCCCGCTGTCCCGCCGTTCCCAGGATCACCGAGCTGTGGTCGGCCTACAAAAACGAGCTGTCCGCCTTTTTCATCCAGATGGCCGACGTTCTGGACTCCTCCGTCTTCGAGCGCCTCGGACGCGGAATGTGAGCCTCGGGGAATCGGCGGGGAGCGCGGCGGTCTCCCTCGCGTAAATGGAGGCTTTCGGACATTCGCGGGAGGAAGAGAAAATCATCCGGCACTTGACACAGGTAAAAAAAGGGCGTATAATGTCGCTTTGCAAAAGGCGGATAGCAAAATTTTCCGCTGATTCTTATTAGAAGAGAAAATCATCCGGCACTTGACACAGGTAAAAAAAGGGCGTATAATGTCGCTTTGCGAAAGGCGGATAGCAAAATTTTCCGCTGATTCTTATTACACGAGGAGAAACCGTTATGACTGTATTGATGATCATTTTCAGCGTTCTCATGATAATCTGCGGAGTGGACTGTATGGTGACGCCGGTGGAGACGTTTTCGTCCCTGGGCTGGATCGCGGGCTGTGCCGCCATCGTGGCCGGTGTCTCGGCGGTGTTCCGTTACGCCGCCGGGCGGACCGGACGGACCGTCTGGGAACTGGTGGGCGGCATCGCCGGTATCCTGTTCGGCGGGTTCGTCATCGTCAACGTGTTCGCGCAGTTTGCCACCAATATGGTGATCGCCTACGCCGCCGCCATCTGGCTTGTGATCTACGGCGTCACCGGTGTGGACGAGGCCCTGAAGCTCCGCCGCATCAACCGGGAGCTGCCCGATGATCTGCGCACCGCCGGATGGCTGGTGGTGATGATCCTTGGCATCTCCACGGCGGTCACAGGCGTCATCTGCGTGTTCCAGCCCGTTCTCACCATGCTTTCCGTGGGCCTTCTCATCGGCATCTCCATCCTGATCTCGGGCATCAAGACCCTGATCCTGTCCATCCAGATCATCCGGGCGAAGTGACGGTCCGCCCGCGCAAAAACGGCCCCGGCGTACATCAATGTCATGAAATACCCCTGTGCTCTTGTGATGCACAGGGGTATTTTTTCGATAACTTTTGAAAAATCCTTTGTTTTTTCCGTCAGGTCACTTCTCCGCGATGATCCCCTTCATGTCGTATAGCCCGGCGGGCTTGCCTACGATGAACCGGGCGGCGGTGAGGGCGCCGTCGGCGAAGAGGGAGCGGTCGTGGGCCTCGTGCTTCAGCTCGACGGTCTGGCTGTCGGTGGAGATACAGACCACGTGGGTCCCCGGCAGGTTGCCCATGCGCACGGCCTGGACGCCGATCTCGTTCTTCTCCCGCTTCGCCATGCCGGAGCGGCCCAGGTTCAGGGTGGAGCCGGGGCGGACCTCCTGGACGGCGCGGGCCAGCATCAGGGCGGTGCCGGAGGGGGCGTCCAGCTTGCGGTTGTGGTGCGCCTCCACGATCTCCACGTCCGCGTCCGGGAACAGGGCCACCGTGCGTCTGGCAAGGTCCGCCAGAAGGGCGATGCCCATGGACATATTGGCGGAGTAGAAGACGGGAATGCTCTTCGCCGCCTCCCCAATGGCCGCCTTCTCCTCATCGTCGTGGCCGGTGGTACACAGAACGATGGGGACGTTCTTCTCCACGCACCAGGCGAGGAGCGCCGGGGTCAGGGTGTGGTGGGAGAAGTCGATCACCACATCCGCCTTTTCTTTGACTTCCTTCAAATCAGCGCACACGGCGCCGCCCTTGGAGTAGACGTCCACCCCGGCGGCCACGGCCATATCCTCGGCCTGCTCCACCCGGTTGACGACGATGCTCCCCATGCGGCCCAGCGCACCGTAGACAAGTACACGGATCATCTCTTTATACCTTCAATCCCTCCGCCCGCATGAGCGCCAGGAGCTTCGCCCGGTGTTCCGGCTCCATGGGTGTCAGCGGCAGTCTCATGTAATCCTTGATGATGCCCATCTCCGCCAGCGCCGCCTTCACGGGGATGGGGTTGACCTCGGAGAAGAGGGCGTCGATCAGCGGCTTGTACCGGCACTGGAGCGCGGCGGCCCCGGCGATGTCCCCGGCGTCAAATTTCCGCGCCATCTCCACAGCCTGACGGGGCATAATGTTGGACAGCACCGAGATGCACCCGGAGCCGCCCATGGCCATCATGGGGACAGTGATGTCGTCGTTGCCGGACCAGACGGCGAAGCTATCGCCGCACCTGGCGCGGATGTCCACCACCGTGGCCATATCGCCGGTGGCCTCCTTGATGCCCGCGATGTTGGGGTGTTTTGCCAGCTCCACGCAGGTCTCCGGCAGGATCTTCATGCCCGTGCGGGAGGGCACGGAGTAGACGATCATGGGAAGGTCCGTGGCGTCGGCGATTTTGTAGAAGCTCTGGACGAGCCCCTTCTGGGTACACTTGTTGTAGTAGGGCGTCACGCACAGAAGCGCGTCCGCGCCCACCTCTTTGGCCTTTACGCTCATCTCCACGGCGTGGTCGGTGTAGTTGGAGCCGGTCCCGGCGATCACGGGGACGCGCCCGGCCACGCGCTCCACACAGTATTCGATCACGCGGATGTGTTCCTCGTCCGTCAGCGTCGGCGCCTCGCCGGTGGTGGCGCACACGATGAGCGCGTCCACGCCGCCCTCCAGCTGAAAGTCGAGAAGCCGCGCCAGCGAGTCGTAGTCCACCCCGTTTTCGTCCATGGGCGTCACAAGCGCGGTGCCGATGCCTCTGAAAATTTCCCTGTTCACTGAATATACCTCCATTTTACGCGATGCGCGATTTTGCGTGTCCTATCAAATCATCGGCGGCTGTCCCGTTCCCGCACGGCCAGCCTGTCGCAGCGGTTGTTGTATTCGTTCTCCGCGTGGCCCTTGACCCAATGAAATTCGGTGCTGTGCCGCGCCAAAAGACCGTCCAGCTTCTGCCAGAGCTCGATATTCTTGAGCTCCCCGTCCTTGCGCTTCCAGCCCCTGGCCTTCCAGCCCCGGAGCCATCCCTCGTTGACGGCCCGCTCGATGTACTGGGAGTCGGTGTAAATCGTCACCTCACAGGGCCGCTTCAAAAGCTCCAGGGCGCTGATGACGCCCAAAAGCTCCATTCGGTTGTTGGTGGTGGCGCGCTCCCCGCCGGAGATCTCCTTTTCGTGGTCTCCGCAGATCAGAATGGCCGCCCAGCCGCCGGGACCCGGGTTTCCCGAGCAGGCCCCGTCGGTATATATAGTAACTTTATCCATCAATTTTCTTCCATATCTCCGCTCTCATCGGTCCCGGGGTCTGTTTCCTCTTCAATTTCCGTTCCGATTCCCGCCGCGTCCTCCGTCTCCGCGCTCTCTGCCTTCTCGGTGGTGGCGACGCCGAGGAGTCTCGCCCCCTCGGAGACGCGCATGAGGCGCACGCCCTGGGTGGCTCTGCCCAGCACGGAGATGGTCTCCGCGCCGGTGCGGATCATGGTGCCGTCCTCGGCCAGGAGCAGCACGTCGTCGGTGTCCCGGACCACCTTGATCCCGGCGATGGGGCCGGTCTTCTCGGTGACGTTGTAGTTTTTGAGGCCCATGCCGCCCCGCTTCCGGGGCATACCGTCGGCGCCCCGGACGTACTCCTCGATGGGCGTCCGCTTGCCGTAGCCGTTCTCGGTGATGGTCAGCAGCATACCGCCCTCGGAGGCGTTGACCGCCCCCACCACGAAGTCGCCCTCCCGGAGCCGGATGCCCCGGACGCCCACGGCGGTGCGGCCCATGGACCGGACGTCGTTCTCGTCGAAGCAGATGGCCATGCCGTCATGGGTGGCGATGAGGATGTTGTCCTCCCCGTGGGTCTCGCAGACGGCGATGAGGGTGTCGCCCTCGTCCAGAGTGATGGCCCGCAGGCCGCTCTGGCGGATATTCTTCAGTGCCTCCCCGTCCAGCCTCTTGACGGTGCCGTTCAGGGTCACCATCACCAGGTACCGGTCGTTTGTCTCGATGTCGGAGGTGTGGATCATGGCGGTGACCTTCTCCCCGGGGTCCAGGGGAAGGACGTTGACGATGTTGGTGCCCCGGCTGGCCCTGCCCGCCTGGGGGATGTTGTACCCCTTCTTCCTGTAGACAAGGCCCCGGCTGGTGAAGAAGAGGATATAATCGTGGGTGGAGCAGGTGAAGACGGTGTGTACGAAGTCCTCGTCCCGCAGCGCCTGGGCCCGGATGCCCTTGCCGCCCCGGTTCTGGGCCTTGTACTCGCTCACCGGCATCCGCTTGATGTATCCGGCGTTGGAGAAGGTGAAAGCGCAGTCCTCCTGGGCGATCAGGTCTTCCATATCGATCTCGTTCTCCACATCCTGGATCTCGGTGAGGCGGTCGGAGCCGTATCTGTCGCGGATGGCGATAAGCTCCTCCTTCAAAACGGCGCGGATCTTCTCCTCGTGGGCAAGCAGGTCCTGGAAATAGGCGATCTTGCCCTCCAGCTCGTCGTACTCCGCCTGGAGTTTCTCCCGGTCCAAACCCTGGAGGGCCTTCAGGCGCATATCCAGGATGGCCTGGGCCTGCACGTCGTCCAGGCCGAAGCGGGCCATCAGGTTCTCTTTGGCGTTGTCGTAGCTTGTGCGAATGATGCGGATGACCTCATCGATGTTGTCCTGGGCGATGAGCAGCCCCTCCAACAGGTGCGCCCGCTCCTGGGCCTTTCTCAGATCGTAGCGCGTCCTCCGGGTGATGATCTCCTCCTGGAACTTGAGATATTCCGTGAGGATGCTCCGCAGCGGCAGTATTTTCGGCTGAGACTGGTCGTCGGTGAGGGCCAGCATGATGATGGAGAAGCTGGACTGCATGGCGG